>JAYEOH010000097.1:0-2928 GCA_034722775.1 Campylobacterota bacterium
TTAAAAAAGAGAATACTCCTCTTTGATCTGATTGAGAATACTTTTGTCGAGGGTGTAGACAAAAGCATAGTTGAAATGTACATTTTTTAGTGTCTCGCGCACCTCCTCCTCTGTCTCGAACCAGAAAGGGCGTGTGATATTTTCGACTTTTGTTTTAGGGGGTGTCAGAACGATGCTTTTGACCCAGGTACCATTGTATTTGAGATACTCCCTGGCTTGGTCAATATCTCTGAGATTGTCAGTGAAGATCACCACTTTGTCGCTCTTGGAAGCGCGGGCGGTGTTGAGTTCTCCATCGATAAAAACAGGGATGAAGTGTTTGGTGTATTTGACACGGTCGATAGAGCAGGAGAGGTCATGCACTTCACAAAAAGCCACAACTCGCAGCAGTGCATTGAGGTGGAAGGGGACAAGCTCCTTGTCCTGATAGACATAGCCGCCTACTTTAAATGTGGTTTTGAAGAGCGTATCGGTAATGGGATACCCCTCCACATCTGTTTCCAGGCGCTTTATGTCAGGCTTGATATGCTTCATCAACGCTTCATTGGTGCCGACGAAGAGTTTTTGTGATGAGTTAAGGATCTGCTCAAAAGCTTTTCGCCAATCATTGGCAATAAAGGCGATATTGCTTTTTTGCAGAAGAATCATTTTGAGAAAACTGCTTTCGTATTCACTCAAAAGAAAAAAGTCCGCTTCTTTCTCCAGGATGACATAGCGCAGGAGCTTGAAAGCAGCATCCTCTATAGAATGGACTTTGACCCATGCGATCTCCGGATCACTTATGGCAATAGCTTCATCATCATAGATGATCGCATAGGCACCATTTTCCAGGGCGCTATTGATCTCCTCCGGATTTGAAGAGAAGAAGAGGTCTCCATGCTCTATCTTGGAGGGAAAAACAGTAGCTCCCTCGATCGCCTGTATGGTCGGATCATTTTGCAGTGAACCATCGGTCAAGCTGACCAGTGCATCAATCGTCATCGTCATCCTATCTTTGTGCCGTTGGTTTTAGGCGTTTCAGGGCGGATCAGGCTCAGTCCATCGGCATCTTTGGCTGCGAGCAGCATCCCTTCGCTTTTCATTCCCATCAGCTTGGCAGGCTTGAGGTTGGCGACGACACAAACTTGAGTATCGAGCAGAGATTCGGCGCTGTACCACTCCTTGATGCCGGCGACAACCTGTCGGGGCTGCTCTTCGCCGATATCGACTTGCAGCAGAAGCAGTTTTTTACTTTTTGGAACCTCTTCGGCTTTGACAACTGTACCGACTTTTAAGGCAGTTTCAAAAAATTGATCGATACCGATCAGAGTAATACCCTCTTCTTTGGGTGCCTCTTGGGTCTTTTTCTCTTTTGTTGTCTCTGTCGCAGGTTCATCATGAGCGAGCAGAGCCTCTTCGATACGAGGAAAGAGTGGCGGAATTTTTTCGATCGTAAAGACTTCGAGAGGTTTGTCTTCGATGATGAGCCTGTTCCAACTCTCATTGTCAATGCTAAATCCAAGTGCAGATGCGATAAGAGGTGAGATCTGCGGCATTATAGGGTTGAGCATGATAGAGACTTTGGCAAGGATGGTGGCGATAAGTCCATTGAGTGCCATTGCTTCATCCTCTTTGCCTTCTTTCATCAGTGTCCAGGGCTGGTATTTGTCGATTGCTTTGTTTGCGACACTCAGTGGGCGCCAGAGCTCTTCGAGGTAGCGGTGAAGCTGCATCTCAAAGAGCAGGGGTTCGAGCTTTTTGAGAGATTCATTGACTTCATCGAGTTCTGCCTGATAGTAGTTGCCAACACTGCCACACTCAACGCGCCCTTCAAAATATTTACCGCTCATTCCGATCAGTCGGTTGAGAAGGTTGCCCAGGTCGTTTCCGAGATCGGAGTTGATGCGGTCTATAAGTGCTTTTTGACTGAAGTCACCATCGCCGCCAAAGGGAACTTCCCGGAGCATAAAGTAGCGGAAGTTATCTAATCCATAAGCATCGGCTACTTCTCTGGGGTTAACGACATTGCCCTTGGATTTGCTCATTTTGGCACCGTTTCTGGTCCACCATCCATGGGCAGCTATATGTTTGGGCAGCGGCAGATCGAGACTCATCAGAAATGCGGGCCAGTAGATCGCGTGAAAACGGAGAATATCCTTGCCAATGAGATGGACGCGTGCCGGCCAAAAGTCCATATTTTTTTCATCCGTGCCATATCCAAGACCAGTGAGGTAGTTCATCAGGGCATCGAGCCAGACATACATCACATGGTCGGGATCATCGAACTCTTCAGGAAGTTTCACTCCCCAGTCAAAACTGGTACGGGTGATGGAGAGATCATCCAGTCCCCCCTCGACGAAGCGGATCACTTCATTCCGTTTGCTCCTGGGGAGGATGCAATCAGGCCGCTCTTCATACCATGCCAGAAGTTTGTCTTGATACTCCGAGAGTCTGAAGAAGTAACTCTCCTCCTCTACAATCGAGGTTGCTCTCCCACATTCCGGACAGAACTCGTCATCTACCAGCTGCGTAATGGGAAAAAAGGTTTCGCAGGAGATGCAGTAGTGTCCTTTGTAAACATCCTTGTAGATGTCTCCCTTCTCTTTCATTTTCAAAAAGGCTTTCTGTACCCCAATCTTATGATCTTCGTCTGTTGTTCTGATAAATTTGTCATAGCTGATACCGAAATCATCCCATAGGTTTTTGAAGGCAGCTGAGATTTCATCTGCGTACTCCTGGGCTGATTTGCCTCTCTCAAGGGCTGAATGCTCGATCTTCTGACCGTGCTCATCCGTCCCTGTCAAAAAGAAAGTGTCCAGGCCGCTCATACGCGAATAGCGTGCAAGTGTATCTGCGATGATCGTCGTATAAGCGTGACCGATATGGGCGATATCGTTGACATAATAGATAGGGGTGGTGATATAGGCTTTTTTGTTGCAAGACATAGTT
>JAYEOH010000098.1:0-1456 GCA_034722775.1 Campylobacterota bacterium
CCACTATCAATACTCAAAATCAAGACACACACGCTTCACACGGCGGCGGATTGGAAGATATTTTGATAGGAATGATGGACCAGGACCATGACGGATCCGTGATCGATGATATCGGCGGAATGATCATGAAACAAATTTTTGCATAGGGCATTAATATAGAAAAATTTTGAGAAGGAGGAAGAGATTTGTATCTCTTCGCGGTTGAGCTGTTTTTCTGCTTTTGATTGTTCCAGTGATGAGTGTGGTATCGCTATGTCATTGGTTTTGAAAAGATAGTAAACAAACCCCGAACAGTCAAAGTGGTCAGGTCCGGCTTTGGCGGGGGAGTAGCTGTTGCCCAGTTTGCTTTTGGCGAGAGTAATCAGTTTATCGGTACTATTTGCAGAGAGTATTGCATTGCTTTTGCTGTTGTTTGAGTCACTTGCATTTTCTGAGATGAGTTTGATCTGACTGCTGTTTTGGTCCATGTATGATTTTGCACTTCTCGTCATGGCTGATTGTCAGGATGATCTCAGTGGGATCTGCCTGTGCGAGAGCGATGCGGAGTTTGCAGTCAAGCGGCTGTGTATCTCCCTGTACCTGGAGCAGTGCCCCTGACAAAAGAATACTATTTATGACTCTTATCATACGCTTTTATCTCTTTGCTGAACTCATTTAGCTCTGCTCTCAAAAATTGTGCATAGTGTCCGCGCATAACGACGATCTTGGTGTTAAGATCTACCCATTTGAACATGGTTTCGATATCTTTTTTCCCAACATGGATGCAGCCGTGTGACATCATATTGGTATGCCCCAGGTGCAGCGCCTGTCCGTCGTGAGTGAAGAGGATCTCAAAGTCCATATTGTTGACACCATCGGCAGAGGGGTGGGTCGCTGACATATGAAATCGTCTCTTGACGATCACAGGAAAAATACCGCCGGTTGTTTCGTGTCCTCCAGCCGCACCTGACGAAATCACATCCTGCCACCAGATCGTACCATCCTCGTCTACTGCGTAGGATTTGCCATCGCTTCCGGGTTCTCTCACGGAGACGACGATGAACTTCTTTCCTTTTAGATTGACGACTTTTGTATTGCCGTGCTTGTCTGTTACTTCAAATTTTGTAGCTGTCAGCGGCACAATTTTAGTAGCCTGCTTTTTAAAATCAGAGACAATAACCTCTTTTTGATCCTTTGCCTGTGTAAAAGTGCCAAGCAGCGTCAGTGTCAGCAGTCCCATCCATATTTTAGTCATGGTTCATCCTTTATTTAAGTGATGTATTGTACTGCAAGCATTATTATAGTTTAATTCTGTTACCAATTTCCTCATTTGAAATAGTTTTGTTTTCTTTAGAGTCTTTTAGTCCTTTTTTTATCATTCTGTCGAAGGCTAACTCTTTTAGTATTTCATCATACGATGTATCTTCCGGTAGAGAATCAATGATTTTTTTTGCTTCTATTTTTGGTGCTGTCATAA
>JAYEOH010000098.1:1556-2922 GCA_034722775.1 Campylobacterota bacterium
TGAATTCCTTATTTTATTGGCATTGCTGAGGACGGCGGGAACGGGCAAATGAGTACAGAATTGCTTACAGTCCCAAATCCTTCTCGCTAAACTTCAAAACATACCCGTCATCATCTGCAATATAGACAAAACCTTTCCCGTCAAAAGCGATACCTTCGTGGGCAGCTTTGGGCAGCTTAACTCTATAGGTAATCTTTTTCTTTTTCAAATCATACTGAATCAGTAGATCTTTTTTGTCGCTGACCATATAGAGATATCCGTTGTGAAATGTCAATCCTGCGGTGTCGGGGATCTTATGTTTGACGAGGTCTATGATTTTGCTGTGGTAGCGATCGTGGTGGACGACTGCGATGAATGAATCCTGCTTTTTCTTTGCCTGTTTTGCCAGGTAGAAAGTATTTCCGTCTTTGGCGATCCCCTCTGCGCCATTTTTTTTATCAAAAAGAGGCAGTTTTTTATTGCGATAGGCGGTATCGAAGGTTACCTTTTTCTTTTTCCCGTTTTTTCTATCGACGAACAAAAGTCCCTCATCTTCGATGGCAAAGATAAATTTTTTATTCGTGCAGACGACACCTTCGAGGTCATGCTTGCCGACTCTTTTTTTGTTGAGAATATTCCCTTCTCGGTCGATTTCATAATAACGACCCTCATCATTGGCGACGACCAGGGTGTCACTGTTTTTGCAGTAACTGATCCCCGACGCCTCAGGTATTTCTGCGATCCGATGGGAAGTATCTTTACTGAAAGAGAGAGAGACTAAAACAAATAGACTTAAAAATATATATTTCATAGTGATTCAAAAACCTCTGCCACCTCGATCTTTTGATCCAGGCAGCGTATCTCCATAGACTCCTCTGTGCCATAGGTTTTATCATAAATATATTTTTGATCTTCCAAGATGAATTTCTCTATGATTTGAAACTCGGTATTGATCAAAAAGTACTCTCTGATGCCATTGGCTTCATAGAGTTCCTTCTTAACTGTTTTGTCTTTGTAGGCGGTGGATGGAGAGAGCACTTCAAAGATAGCACAGGGTATATCCTCTTGACAAAAGAGCATCAGGTCGGGTTGGACGATATTGATGCGATCGTTGCTGATAAGCTTGAGATCGAAAGGGGCTATGCGAGGGAGGCACTTTTGATTTATCTTTGATAGATTTTTTAACAAATAGCCTAAATTCAAAACAGTGTCTTGATGCAGGGCACTTGCTCCTGCCATCATATAGATTTTTCCATCTATCAGCTCTATGTTTTCTGTTGTGCTTTGGTCGATATCCAAATAGTCATCATAGCTATAATTTTCCAACTTTAACGCTTCATCCATCTTTGCATCCCTCTCATTTTTAACCTAATTATAGCATGGTTAG
>JAYEOH010000099.1:0-2899 GCA_034722775.1 Campylobacterota bacterium
GACCACTGCAGATTGTATCCGCCGCAGGGACCATCGAGGTTCATGACTTCTCCGCAAAAATAGAGTCCTTTGAGCTTCTTGCTCTGCATCGTCTTGGGATCTATCTCTTTGAGGCTGACACCGCCTCTGGTGATCATCGCCATCTTGAAGCCGTCGTGCCCGGTGACAGTCAGAGGTGTCCAGACCAGAAGCTTGATGAGTTTATCCCTTGCACTGCCCGGCAATTTACCCCATCCCAATGCAGGATCAGCTTCGGCGAGAGTGCAGAGTGCACAAGAGAGTGCTTCGGGCAGGAGTGTTTGCAGCAGCTCCAAAGTGCTTCTGTGGGGATTCCGGGCGATCTCCTCTTTGAAGTGTTCTCGCATCTGCTCTTCATTCATCCCTCGCGTGAGATTCATCAGGAGCGGTACTTCATTCATTTTACTCAAAAGTGGAGTAATCTCTCTGGAGAAATCCAGCACTACAGGACCACGAATCCCCTCTCTGGTAAAGATAAGATCGCCTTTAGCCTGAAGTTTTTTATATTTTTTGAGATTTACGATCAGCTGAACCTTGGGGATCGTATCAGCCCTGCAGGAGGCGACCCACCGTTCTTTGGTTTTGAGTGGCATCATCGCAGGATAGATCTCAGTGACTCTATGTCCGACAGACTCTGCCAGATGATAACCATCCCCCTCGGCACCCAGCATAGGATAACCCTTGCCGCCTGTAGCGATGATGATACTTGGGGCACAAAATATCTCTCTCTGTGTACTGACACCTGTGACGCTCTCACCATCGTGCTTGAGTGTTTCTACCTTTTGAGAACAGAGAACCTCTACACCCAGTCGCTTCATCTCATCTTCCATGGCTCGGATGATCGTCATAGAGCTATGGGTGATGGGGAAAACCCTAAATCCGTCGGGTGCATGGCTCTCGACTCCGATCTGTTTGAAAAACGACATGAGATCACGATAGTCTAATGCTTCCAGAGCCGGGGTCATAAAGCGCCCTTCCCGTCCGAAGCGGCTCATAAAGGTTTCAATATCCAATGTGTTGGTTAAGTTACATCGACCGCCACCTGTCGCTTTGAGCTTGGAGCCGATACGAGAAAGTTTCTCGAGGAGTAAAACCCGCTTACCGTCACCTGCTGCCCTGATCGCCGCCATCATGCCTGCCGCACCGGAGCCTGCGACGACGAGGTCATACATTATGAATATTTCCTCTTCTGCTGACCTTGCCTGTTTTTCCCAAACGAGCCATAACTCTTTTTCTGAGAAAAATCACTCTTTTGTGTTACGATATCCTTCTGTTTCTGCTTCCTGGCGGGATCCTTTTCTACAAATACCGGCTTTCGTGTCCAGGGATCAAGCTCAGTATAATACATCAGTGTGGAGTAAGTCGAAGGAGTGGGGATAAAGACCTGTACCTGCTCAGGATTAAGGTGAAGCTCCTTGTTGGCGAACTGCTTGAGACTCTGCATATCCTCCATCTGGCTTCCGGGATGTGCCGCGATGAGATAGTAGGTAAGAAACTGCTTTTTACCGGATTTTTTATTGAGTTTTTCAAAATTGTTTTTGAAGTTTACCAGTGTCTCTTTATCGGGTTTTCCCATCAGTTTCAACACCTTGTCTTCCGTATGCTCGGGAGCCACCTTCATCTGCCCGGAGATATGATGGTCAACAAGAGTTTTGAGGTACTGCTGTCCATGCTTTTTGTCTTCATTGATCAAGTCATACCGTATCCCGCTGTTGACAAATACCTTTTTTATATGGGGCATCTCGCGTATCTCTTTGAGCATTCTGATCTGGGGTTCATGATCGGGCTTGAGCACAGGGCAGACGGTTGAGCTGGTACAAGCAATATCGGCACAGACCCCCTTTTTCAGCTTTTTATCACACTCGTAGCCGTACATATTGGCAGTAGCGCCGCCCACATCATTGATGATCCCTTTAAAATCCTGATGCTCTTTAAAGGCTCTAATCTCACTGACGATGGACTCCTGGCTTCGACTCCGTATGGTTCGCCCCTGATGCACAGAGATAGCGCAAAAGTTACACTCTCCATAGCAGCCATGATGGGTCGTCACAGAGAACTGGATGGTTTGCAGGGCTTTCACCTCTCCCTGTGCTTTATAGTAGGGATGAACATCTCGTTCATACCTGAGATCATAAACATGGTCTATCTCCTCTTCGCTCATATAATCCTGTGGCGGATTCTGTATGAGCCATCTACTGTCCTGGAGCTGGCAGAGTCCTTTGGAGATGATCGGCTCATTATTGTTGTAAAACTGGTGAAACATATTGATAAACTCTTTTTTATCCTGCTTGCACGCTTCAAAAGAGGGAAGCTCTACATATCCCTCTTTGGGTTCTTTGGCGATATAGCATAGTCCGTTGATCGATTCCGGCGTTTTACCCTTTTTATAAGCATCGGCAAGCTCTATAATGGTTCGCTCAGCCATACCATAGACCAAGACATCTGCTTTTGCATCAAAGAGCAGGGATTTTCTGATCTTGTTGGACCAGTAGTCATAGTGTGCTACTCTTCGCAGACTCGCTTCGATACCTCCGAGTACAATGGGTACGGTATCTTTGAAATTTTTTCGGATGATATTGACATATTTTATAGAGGCACGGTCAGGGCGGCGATCGTTTCGTACCCCAGGAGTAAAGTCGTCTTGCTTTCTGAACTTTTTGGTGGCGGTATAGTTTGCCACCATACTATCCACCAGACCGGCACTCACTCCCCAAAAGAGTTTGGGTTCACCTAGCCGGGTGATATCGTCATCACTTCCCATATTCGGCTGAGCGATCACACCCACCCTGTACCCTGCATCAAGCAGCAATTTTCCTACGATAGCGATGCCATTATAAGGGGTATCGATATAGGTATCACCGCTGACCAAAATAACATCAAG
>JAYEOH010000100.1:0-13872 GCA_034722775.1 Campylobacterota bacterium
TATAAATATATATTATACTATATAACAGTATTTCTTATGAAAGTTTGATTTAGATCAAAATTAACGGCTTTTTATAAAAATATGCTACTTTTGCCGTCAGTAATTCTTCACTAAAGCTATTTTAAGGGGTATTTTATATTCATATCATCCAGATTGCCATATTCAAAATCTTTGTGGCAGGCAAAGCAGTTTGATTTATCTTTGATCTTCTTATCTTTATATGCAGATTTCGGAATATCCTTGTGTGTTTCTCGCCAATATGGGGTTTTAGTGATCGCTTTTGGCCTGCGCTCTCCCAATGTATGCATAGTTTTTACAGAAACTTCACGTGTAGAGTGTTCGGCACTATTGGCTACCAGGTATTCCAGAATGGAGCTTTGTGCAGATTTGGAAATATTGTCTTCTGTGATCTCCTCACCACGATGATTATCCAGTGATGCCATGATCCGCCTCCAAGACTTCTCGGGCAGAGTATAAGGCGGATAGACTTTGTGACAATCACCACAATCTCTATAAAAGAGAGGGTGTTCTGCCTCATAGTCAATATCTGTATATTTTTTCAGAGTCAAAAAGTTGTAATCACTGCTGACGATAAAGAAATAGGTTGCCGTTGCCAAACCTATGGTAAAGAAAGCAAAAACAGTGAGTCCTTTTTTTACTTCAGTATCTTTACCTTCTGTCCTTTTGTATCCGGAAACCATAGCAAAAACCATGCCTGTTCTATGCCAAAACTGCTCAACCAATACACCGGTGATGTGAATCGCTACCCAGGCAGTAAATAGATAGGATGCATACTTATGTACAGCGTCCAATAGAAATATCGTATGACTATAGTTGTCATTTAAATCTCTGAAGAGTCCCTTACCCTCCTGTACTCCATAGAGAAGCAATCCCGATACTACGATCACAGAACCAACACCGAGTGCCCATACGGTAAACCAACTTGATGCAGGGTTGTGGCCTGCAGGTATCTTTCTCCATCTATTTGTTACTTTGACAACAAAATACTCTTTGAGCTGTGAAGGTTTGAGTTTGAATGTTTTGAATCTTGCATACTCCGGACCGATTACTCCCCAGATGATTCTATAAATGATAATCGTAAGGAAAATAAATCCAAATGCGACATGGTCATGAAGCATCGGTTCATAAAAAGAGGTGATAAATGCCGCAGCAAAAGAGAGTGCCATCATCCAATGGATGATCCTGGTACCGATAGGCCAGACAAATACATATCCTGTTCTTTTATTCATTATACTCATCCATTTCACTAAAATTATAGCTTAGATTAAGTATAACATAACTCTTGGAGGTAATGTTTTAAATTTTTGATTTTTAGTATGAAAGGGATTGAAGAAGAGAAAATCTTCCCCAATCTTTTGTATTAATGTGCAGCTGGTATCTCTTTGGCTTTATCAGCTTCAGCCTCTTTTTTGAAATCTTCTGTTGCCTCTTTTGCAACAAATGCATCTTTTGACTCAGTCTCTTCCACTTTGGCTTTGGCCGCAGCTTCACCCTCTACAGCTTCCGGATTCGCTTCTGCAGCAGCCTCATCTTTGGCAACACTGTCCTCTGCTGCCGGTGCGGTTGTTTTCGATGGCAGTTTATAGAAACTCTTTTCTATAAATACCGCCATTGCTTTAGGATCATAGTCCCACCCTTTTTCCAAGAGTTTTTTCATATTATGTGCCATCTTCTCGTGTTCAGTACCTGATGACTGATTAAGTCCATCATTCTTGACATCATAGAGATCAAGTTCTAGTTCACCCGCCTGTCTGTCATTCATCGGCGGTGTTTTCTTCTTGGTATTTCCCTCTGCATTCTCTCCATGACACTTGTGACATGACCCTTCCCATACCTCTTTTGGTGACTTTGCATACGTTTTCGCTTCTGATGAGCTTTCAGGGGTGTTACCACATCCACTCAATGCCAATAGTGCAGCAGCTGATAGTATTACGATATTTGTTTTCTTCATAAATTCTCCTTTTCTTCTGTTTTCTTATGCTCTGCCCGAAAGCATACCATATTGTGTCATAGGCTTGAGCGCATAGACTTTCAGCAGCCACCAGATATATCTCTCCTGTGTAGGATCAAGAGGGAATGAAGGGGTAGGCTTTTTCGTCCAGTTAAACTCTGCAAGCATAACCGTACTAAGGCTTGTAATCAATGGACAGACAGTATATCCTTCATATTTTGCCGTAGGCTCTTTGCCTTCCATAACAGAGATCAGGTTATCTATGACAACTTTATACTGCTTTCTGGCAGATCCACCTGTTTTTCCCATAGGAACAGCAGCGATATCGCCCAGTGCAAATACATTAGGGAATTTAATATGCTGAAGTGTCTCTTTATCAACTGGAACCCAACCTTTTCCTGAGCCTACCGGTGATGTTGCAATCTCTTTGGCAGCTGACATTGGAGGTGTGATATGGATAAAATCATACGGCTTTTCTACAGTTTCCGCTCTCATCTCGATACCGTACTCTTCCAGGTCCTCATCCCACTCACCCTTCTCTTTCCAGTGTCTGGTAAATGTAGCGATCTTCTTCTCAGGATCTACACCGACTAGATTGTGTCTGTAGTTCCATTTCATATCCCTGGCTTCAAACTGGTTAACGATCGCATCATGATACTCTTTGACACCGAACATTTTACTACCGTTTGGCAGGAACATAAGCTCTGCATTGTCTCTTGCTCCCGCTTCTCTCAATCTTGCATCTGTAAGATACATGATCTTTTTGGGGGCACCACCACATTTGATCGGTGTGTTAGGATGAGTAAACAGACCTTTGACTTTCTTGCCGCTTTTTGCATTGGCTATAAACTTTTGCATCTCTGTCCAGGTATCTGTAGCACCATTGGCAAAATAGATAGATGTGATCCCGTTTTTACCGATAATTTTTCTTACAGCGCTGTCATCACCTCTTGAAGTGATAGAATCATCAATACCAAGTCCCTTGATCTTGGAATAATCCAGTTGAAGACCGGCAGCAATGATCATAAAATCATACTTGATGGTCTTTCCGCCACTTGTTTTGACAGTGTTATTCTCTGGATCAAACTCAACCGCTTTCTCTTTGATGAGAGTGACACCATCAGGAACAAAATCATCTCTTAGATACTCTGTATCGCTGTTTTCCCATACACCTGCACCGACAAGTGTCTGCCCCGGCTGATAAGAAGTTGAAGTTTTATTGGGCTCAAGTACTGTGATATCCGGATTATCCAAAGTATTGGTCAATCTCGCTGCAGTTGACATACCAGCCAATCCGCCACCAATAATTAGAATTTTACCTGTTGCACCTGAGCTTGCTCTCGCTTCAGTAGCTGCACCACTTGCCATAAGCATAGTTGCACCACCGATACCAAACATTTTGATCGCATCACGACGGGAGATTCCCTCCTCTTTAAAATGAGCATCGATAAGTTCCATGCCCTCTTTCATCATTTTTTTATCCAAAATTTCTCCTTTCTGGTTTTAATTATCATTTTAGATTTTACTTAAACTACATAAAATTTAGGTTATATTAATTAAATATTTTAGATTTTACTTATATTAATAATTTATATTTATTCTGTCAATAAGAAGCTGTAATGAAACTTTTCCTCTAAACCTATTTTCATTAATTGTATAGGAGAGTGCCACATATTCACCAGCGTCAAAACGATCACTGCTTTTGAATTTTACACCCGTAAAAATCACACCGTTGTGCTCGAGTGCAAAACGGAGATGTTCTCCTCCTTTTCCCATCATATCTGACTGAATAATTTTTACATTGGATGTCACAAATTTTGGCTTTTGATTCTCTTGTCCATAAGGCTCATAGGTTCTGATCAATTTTGTCAAATCAAAAGAGATTTCAGAAAAATTAAGTTCACCTACAATATCAGGATCATAGTCACTTGGTTTATATGCTTTTAAACGATAACTCTCCTGCAGTTTTGCAATAAATGGTTCTATATTCTCTTTAGATAGGCTCAATCCGATAGCAGCCTGATGTCCACCAAATTTATGGAGAAACTCCCGGCAAGTTCCTGTAATCTCAAAAAGGTCACAAACTCCAAAACTTCTTCCGCTGCCTTTATAATCACCATTTTCACTTTTAGATAAGACAATAGCAGGTTTTTCAAAATGGCGGGATATTCTCGCAGCTACAATACCGACTACCCCTTCATGCCAGGTATCACCATATACAACGATCACTTCATCTTCTCTATTTACTTGCTCAATCGCTTGTTGTGTAATATCCTGCTCAATCTCTTTTCTTTGCATATTCAAACCAACCAGCTTTTCAAGTCTTGTTCTTGCATCATAAATATTACTGCTTGCCAAAAATTCCACTGCTAGTGAAGCATCCTCCATCCGCCCGGCACTGTTGAGGATCGGTGCCAATTGAAATCCGATATCATCTCCGGCAAAACTCTCTCTGTCAAGATGATCTTTAAAAGCACGGATTGCCGGCCTGCGGCTTTGATTGAGCAGTTGGATGCCTGATAGTACCATGGCTCTGTTAATATGCTTGAGAGGCATCATATCAGCAATGATCGCAATCGCTACGAGTTCAAGATATGCTTTGATATCGATCTTGACAGAGAGACGATTTTTTAAAGAAGCGATCAAATACCAGGCGATCTGTGCACCGCAAATATCACTATATGGAAAACTGCAGGATTCCTGTTTTTGATCGACAATAGCATACGCTTCCGGTATCCGGGGCGGCAGAAGATGATGATCTGTTATAATAAGATCAATACCCATCTTTTTACACATTGCGGCAGCAGAAACAGCAGAGATACCATTATCTACAGTAATTGCAAGATCATATCCCTCGATCCTGGGAACGATGGTCGGACTCAAACCATATCCATCACTGAAACGGTTGGGAATAATCCACTCCAAATCTACACCAATCTCTTCAAAAAAGAGTTTCATTAAAGTGGTGGAGACAACCCCATCAACATCATAATCACCGATCAAAACAATCTTTTCACCTTCATCGATCGCTTTGGCAATACGATCTGTCGCTCTATCCATGTCTTTGAGAAGTGAAGGATTTGGAAGGTCTTTTAGAGAGAGAAATCCCTCTTTTTCAAAGCGTGACTGTAACAGATTTTCGAGTGACGAAAGTGATATTTGCGGATATTTGTCTGTCAATAAAACCTCTTTATAGACTCTTTTTATTGATGCTCAATAGAAGCTTTGACAAAAGCCAACATAACAGGATTAGGGTTTTGAAGTCTGGAGGTAAATTCCGGATGAAACTGCACCCCTAAAAACCATGGATGATCTGCTGCTTCGACTGCTTCGATCAAACCGTGGGATTCTCCCGTCACGATCATACCACTCTCTTCCAATACTTCTCTATATACAGGATTGGCCTCATACCGGTGTCGATGTCTCTCGAAAATAACACTGGCATCATAGGCTTCACGCAGTTTTGATCCCTCTTTGGTTTCACATTCATATTCACCTAATCTAAGTGTACCTCCCATAGGAGATGTCATCGTTCTTATCTGATGCGAACCGCCGGCATCGATAAATTCATCAATGAGATAAATCATAGGATGTTTTGTCTCTTCATTGAATTCTACGGAGTCTGCATCTTTATAACCCAATACATTTCTTGCAAACTCTACGAGCGAGAGCTGCATCCCAAGACAGATACCAAGGAATGGTATCTTTTCCTCTCTGGCAAATTGTATGGATTGTATTTTCCCTTCGACTCCCCTCTCTCCAAAACCACCGGCAACCAAAATTCCGTCACAATCCACTAAATATTTTTCAGCACCATCTTCTTCCACTTTTTCACTGTCAACCCATTTGATTTTTACATGAGTATCAAGATGTGCACCGGCATGAATCAAGGCTTCTGTCAGAGATTTATAAGACTCTTTGAGATCGAGATATTTTCCAACAAAAGCGATTGTTGTTTCTGATGCAGGTTTGAGGATTTTCAGAACGAGTTCATTCCATTCATCCATATTGGGATTAAGCTCACCCAAATTTAACTGTTTTGAGATTGGAGTGAGTATATCTTGTGCCATAAAATTTATTGGAACCCGATAGATAGTAGCTGCATCAATTGCATCGATAACACTATCTTCTTCCACATCACAACTATAAGCAATCTTTCGTTTCAAAGCAGCAGGTACAGGCTGTTCTGATCTGAGTATGAGCATATGTGGTGCGATACCTATTCTGCGAAGTTCCTGAACAGAGTGCTGTGTCGGTTTTGTTTTGAGTTCTCCCGCTGCTTTTATATAAGGCAAGAGGGTTACATGAATATTCATCACATTTTCACGACCAAGTTCATGTTTCATTTGCCTGATAGATTCCAGGAAAGGGAGTCCTTCTATATCACCGGTAGTACCGCCCAACTCTACGATAAGAATATCTCTACCCTCTCCTGCTGCGATAATTCTCTCTTTGATTTCATCGACAATATGAGGAACAACCTGAATCGTTTTACCCAGATATTTTCCTTTTCGTTCATTTTCAATAACTGTTTTATAAACAATACCCGTTGTAAAGTTATTCTTTTGAGTTAAAGAGGTATCGAGAAAACGCTCATAATGTCCCAAATCCAGATCTGTCTCTGCGCCATCTTTTGTAACAAAGACTTCACCATGTTCGAGAGGACTCATAGTACCTGGGTCTACATTGATATAAGGATCAAGTTTGAGAACCCCTACTCTATAGCCTGAATGTTTCAATAGTGTCCCAATACTCGCGGCGGTAATCCCTTTCCCCAATGAACTCAATACTCCGCCGGTTACAAATATAAATTTACACATATTTTACCTAAGCTACTATTGGCATGATAATAGTTACAAAATTATCATCTTTAACAATAAATGGCAAACTTGGTTCATTGATTCCCAGTTCAAATGTTTCTCTCTCGATATGAGAGAGAAAATCCAGAAGATATTTGCTATTGAAGCTAAATTCAAATTTCTCATCCAGCCCTGTAGCAATTTCTAATTCAGTCTTAGCTTCAATATTATCGGATGTTAGAGAATTAAAAACTATTTTTTCCGGCATTAATGTCATTTTTATTTCCTGAGAAATAGTTGTAATCATCTTGATGGCACTGGTCATCTCTTTTTTAGGAAGTACAATATGGTGTTTGATAGATTTGGGGACGATTCTCTCATAATCCGGAAATTTTCCATTTATAAGGCGCGTATAAAAGAAGTAGTTATCATTGATTATTATAAGATTTGTTTTATCATAAAAGATAGTAATTTCATCAAGAAAAAGTTTTTGAATTTCTAAAATAGCTTTTTTTGGAACTATGATAGATAGCTCTTCTTCTGTATTGCCAGGTATTGTGGTAATAGCCAATCGCCTTGTATCTGTTCCTACCAGATCGGTTTTATCTGATTTTATATTTATAAAAGCACCGTTCAGTTCAAATTTCGGGTTATTGGTATCTATAGCAGGTGATATTTTTTTTATATTTTGTATTAACCTATGAGAATCAAGCGAAATTTGTGGTTTCTCTTCTACAGTTGGAAAGAGAGGAAATGCAGAAGCATCAAAAGTGGGAAGTTTAAATTTTGAGTGGCGTTGCTTGATGATAAGTGTAGAATCAAGAAGTTCAAGGATGATTTCATCATCTTTCAATATACGAACAATATCAAGCAGTTTTTTCCCATTTGCAGTAAATGAGCCTTCATGGTCTATTTGTATATGATCGGTGTTCACTTGTAAACCTATTTCAGAATCTGTAGCTTTTATGAGACACTGTCCATTGAGGGTTTGAAAAAAGATATGAGAGGTTATTTGACTGGCATCTTTTTTTTCCAAAAAGGGTTGCAGATTGATCAATATGGATTCGATTATCTGTTTCGGTGCTCTGATTTTCATCAATTTTCCTTTTATTTATTAAATAAATAGTAGATAGTAGTAGTTTGTGTTGAATAAGTGAATAACTCTCTTTTAGTCTGGTTTTCAGGATATCTGAAAATACACCTATCCATTTGATCTATTCACATCTGTTCACTGAATATGATTATATCTTTTTTTTATTAGAGGTGTCCTAAAATTCTTGACTATTGGTATTGACTTTATTGGAGAGCTCTTCAAGTTGAACTTTGAAGTTCTCGTCGTTATCGATAATTTCATTTATCTTTTTCATTGTATGACTGATCGCGGTATGATCTTTCATACCAAAATATAGTGCTATTTGCGGCATAGAGTTTGGTGTGAGATTTCGGGCTAGATAGATGACAATTCTTCTTGCATTGACGACATTTTTTGTGCGTTTTTTAGATTTGATATCACTTGGCTTGATATTAAGTTCTCTTGAGATGATTTTGACGATATCATCGATAGTGACACTCTCTCTCTTCTCTTTGAGTTGATCCTTGATCGCATTTTGTGTGAATTCAAGTGTGATTGGTTGGTTGAGCATAGAGCCAAGTGCATTTAGTTTGATGAGTGTTCCTTCTATCTCACGGATATTGTCACCCATATTGGCTGCAATATAGTTGATGATATCTTTATCGAGTTTAATACCGTCAAGTTCACATTTTTTCTGGATGATAGCGATTTTGGTTTCAAGTCCGGGAGGCTGTATATCAGCCATCAAACCCCATTCAAACCGGCTCTTGAGTCTATCTACGAGCCCTGCGATCTTGTTGGGTTGACGATCTGAAGTCATAACAATCTGTTTTTTGGCATTATGCAGTTCGTTGAAAGTATGAAAGAACTCCTCCTGTGTCTGTTCTTTTCTACTGAGGAATTGTACATCGTCAATGAGCAGCAGATCACACTCTCTGAATTTTTCCCTGAAGCGGTCCATAGTTTGACTTCTCAAATGTGAAGTAAATCTATTCATAAACTGTTCAAGTGTCGTGTATATCACTGTTTTACCAAGATTATACTGGTAATTCCCTATCGCTTGAAGAAGGTGTGTTTTACCCAGCCCTACTCCGCCATAAAGAAAGAGAGGATTGTATTGCTGACCTGGCTTTTCAGCAGCACTTTTGGCAGTGGTATATGCAAATTGATTAGAATCACCGACGATGAAACTTTCAAAGGTAAAAGATGGGTTGAGTTTGGT
This sequence comes from Campylobacterota bacterium, assembly GCA_034722775.1. Taxonomy (GTDB): domain Bacteria; phylum Campylobacterota; class Campylobacteria; order Campylobacterales; family Sulfurovaceae; genus SZUA-451. Next base: position 9,066 of record JAYEOH010000100.1, read on the forward strand.
ACTCCTGGCACTTGATTTTTGTTCTGTACCGGTTACAGATGGGGTAATCTTTCCTTTGGGCTTTCCTGTGATGATTTCTACTTCCGGTTTGATACCGTTTTGCAATTCAAAGAGATGAGCAAGTTTATCACTGTACTTTGTCATGACCCACTTGGCAACAAGCATATTTGATGCTGAATAATATACAATGTTGCTTTTTGATCGCCGTGTATCATAATGCAGCTTTTTAATATATCGCTCATAATCCATGGGCGAAATCTCTTTTTTTAACTCTTGCAACACTTTTTGACCAATATTCATAGAATATCCTATTATATGTGAATAGATTTGATGAAAAAAATAATTTCATTTCTTAATGTGAATAACTTTATTGATTTTAGCCTAAATTAGCTAAAATACGGCTAGAAACTCTGGTTGAATAAAATTATTCACCATGTGAACAAAGGTGTGAATGAATATTTTAGGAATAGACCCCGGAAGCCGCAATCTAGGCTATTGTATCCTCTCTTTTGATGGGAGAAGCTATGCACTGCTTGAAGCAGGTTTGCTTAAAATCAAAACAGATTCACTTCAGGAGCAGATTGTTGAGCTTGTGGAGGGGCTTGAGCTGATTTTGAACGCCCATTCTATCGATGAAGTAGCGATCGAAGATATCTTTTTTGCCTATAATCCAAAGAGTGTTTTGAAGCTGGCACAATTTAGAGGAGCACTCTCTCTTAAGATCCTTCAGGAGATCGGATACTTCTACGAATATACCCCGCTTCAAGTCAAAAAAGCATTGACCGGCAATGGAAAAGCAGCTAAAGAGCAGGTAGCGTTTATGGTTAAAAGACTCTTAAAGATAAAAAAAGATATTAAACCTCTGGATATTACCGATGCCATGGCGATAGCCATCACCCATGCCCAGAGGGTTAAATTAAGAAAATAGGTTCCTTGATGTATTAAAACATCCCATCCTGATGTTGTATGGAGGGACTTTTCTTCTGTTGAGGCACTATTTTTTTAGTTTGGGTTTTACTCTTCTTTTGAGCATTTTTATTGACATCTATGAAGCGCTTGGGTGGGATTTTGAAGGTGGCTTTTTTATGTCCGGCAGCTGATTCCCAGATCATCTGGTCATAGAGATAGATATCATTTTTGAAATAGGCAAGCCCATCTTCTTTGTATACGGTAAAGTAGAGGATGTGCACCGGTATGGGTTTGGTAAGTTTCAGTGTGGTGGGTTTCATCGTGTCAAGAATCTCTTGTATTCTTGTTTCTGAATAGTTCCCTTTGACATGTGTAAGCAGTATATTCATAAAATCAAATGGTTTGTCCATCCGCATACAGCCTGAGCTATAGATCTTGTAGCGCCTCTCCAGCAGTGATTTGTTATCTGTATCGTGCAGATAGACAGCATATTTGTTGGGAAACATAAATTTAACCCGTCCCAGGGCATTGGTATCTCCCGGATACTGTACAAAACGGTAGGGGACGCGTTTGCTGCTGTGCTCATAGGGGTCGAGTTCTGCACTGCTTACCTGTACCTCCTCTTTGCCGGAAAAGACACGAATATTATTCTCTTGCAGGTAGAAGGGATTTTCTCTGACTACATGAATTAGATCTCGTTTGATGAGATTATCAGGAATGGTCCAGGTAGGGTTGAGTACCATATAGGTGATCTGGTCGCTAAAGATAGGTGTCGGCCTGTCGATGCGCCCTACAACGATACCTGTTTTGAAAATCCGTTGACCATTTCGATAATATCGGAAGTTGAAATCAGGAATATTGACTTCTGCGTACTCATTTTCGAACTGTTTGGGATAGAGTTTGCACTTGTCCAGATTGGCAATGATCTGCTGGATATTTTTCTTTGCGGGAAGATTGAGATAATAAGTCATCACTTTATCGATTTTTCCATCGACTTTGAGGTTGTAGCGCTTTTGGTATGTCAAAACCGCTTGTTGCAGCTGTCCATCGAAGTTTGCAGTCAGAGGTGCATTTCTGGGGAGGTCACCGGAAATTTGCAGCCGTTTTTTGATTTCAATGATACTCTTATCTCTATCACCAGGCTTGTAGACTTTGTTCGTATAAGCGATCTTGGGAAACTTCGCCATCTTGCGATAGTCCCTGAGCATCTCTATAAGTTTCCTATAGCGCTGCTCCATAGGGATGAGGGATGTGAGATAGGGTGTGATATCACCACTTGACACTGCACTGTAGAGTCTATCCTGAGGAGGGAAGCCCTTTGGAGTGATTTCCCACTTCGCCTCGATGTCATCACTGGCTTTGAGAGCCGTCATCTTTCTCCTGAGCAGTGCCCAGTCTACATCCCCCTGCACTATGAATCGCACCAGACTGACATAGCTGTTGCTGAGCAAAATATCCAGGCGGGCATAGACATCTGTCATTTTTGTATGAGAGATTTGATTATTATCGAGTTGGTAAAAAAGCTGTTTGATACTTTTTCGTCCCATAGGTTTGTTTTTGTAGTTGAAGAGTGGATTATTGAGTGCTTTGATCAGCTGAGTCTGCCTGTTTGCATTGGCAGGTCCAACCCAGAGAGGCTTGTATCCGCTTTTCTCATAGAGTGTTTTGACAATGGTTTTGTTTCGGCCGCTGAGTTTCGTCTCGATTGTATTTTGTATAGTACTGCCGATCACTTCAGTAGAAATAGTGGCTGCATCCAAGCAGGTAAATATGAAAAATAGGATAGTTGAGATTAAAAATAGGTTTTTCAATAGTATCTCCGTCAATGATATAAGAGTATGTCAATAATTGAGAAGTATTATAGTGAAATATGGGTTAAGTGTAAAGCTGATGATATTAAAAGGTGAAAAAGGGAGGTTGTTATTTAGTATTCAACCAAGCCCGAAGGCTCAGCAGAGGAAGGGTTTCTTAGAATTTGTAAGAGACACCAACATTTACAGTATCAATCTGAAATTCACTCCAAGAATTATAAACATCATAGTCAACTGTATCATCATAGAGACTTACATAGTCAGCAAAGATAGAGATACTGTCGTTGAATGTATATGCTACACCAAGACCCCAAGAGAAACCATCAAGATCTGTTGTCTGAGAAACTGTTCCGCCAGGAATGATAATATCTTCTTCCAAACTTGATGTTGCATATCCAAGCAATGCATAGATATCAAATGCATCAGTCACTGGGTACATTGGCTTCACATAGATACCCCAAGCGTCAAGACTTGCATCAGTAGTAAGAAGTGCACCATCGTAATCCCATACACCACTAAGATCATTCATACCAAACCAGTAACGACCTTCAATTGCTACATAAGCATTGAACTTATAGCCTGCCTGGAGAAGAAGTTGATCAAAATCTCTAGAATCTTCTTCGAAAGTTACTTCACCTTGACCTGGATTCCAACCAAATGTCTCTTCACCTTTCAATGAACCATAACCAAGACCAAGATAGAAACCTGCATCCAAGTTTTCTACTACTACAACTTCTTCTACTACTACCGGCTCTTCGATTGGAGCGATATCTCCTCCGGCTACTGCGAAAGAACTCATTGCTGCGACAGCTACTGCTGATAATACGATATTTTTCATTATATCTCCTTGTTTTGTTTTAGATGGCAGAATTATAGCACACCATATTAGTAAATGTCAAGGGTTTTTAGGTAAAAGTTAATAATTTGTTAATAAAAAATTAACAAAGCCCTAAGATAGGGACTTTGCAAGGAGAATAAAATTTAAAAAATATCAATAAATTAAGAGAATTTCTCTCTGAAAATGGTGAGATGTGTTATTTTGCAATACTTTTATATATTAGGAAAAAAATTATTAATGATGAAAAAGTTAGAAATATAAAATAGAAAGGGTTATGTGAAAGATGAGGATTCTACCAAGCCCGAAGGCTCAGTAGAAGAATATTTTTAGAATTGGTAAGATACACCGATATTTACAGTATCAACCTCGAAATCACTCCATGAATTGAGATAATCATAATCAACAGTATCATTGTAAAGACTTACATAGTCAGCAAAGATGATAATGCTGTCGTTAAATGTATAAGATACACCAAGACCCCAGGAGAAACCATCAAGATCTGTTGTTGTAGAAACTGTGCCGACAGGAATAAAGACATCTTCTTCCAGTGAGCCTGAAGCATAACCGAGCAATGCATAAACATCAAATTCAGGTGTTACCGGGTACATTGGCTTCACATAGAGTCCCCAAGCATCAAGTTGATTGTCTGTATCATAAATGAATCCTTCATGGTAATAAGCACCACTAAGATCATTCATTCCAAACCAGTATCGACCTTCGAATGCTACATATTGGTTATACTTGTACCCTGCCTGAAGAAGAAGCTGATCAAAATCTCTAGAATCTTCTTCGATAGTTATTTCACCCAGACCTGGATTCCATCCAAACGTCTCTTCACCACTTAGTGAACCATAACCAAGACCAATATAGAATCCATTATCTTCAACAACTTCAACTTCCATTACTTCCGGTACATCTACCATAGGCTCTTCAGGAGGCATGATATCTCCTCCTGCTATTGCGAATGAACTCATTGCGAATACAGCTGCTGCTGACAGTACGATATTTTTCATAGTATTTCCTTGTTTGATATTTTATTTGGTACGAAGTATAACCATAATATTTTAAAATGTCAAGGATTTTTAGATAAAAGTTAATAAATAATTAACAAAACTCTACTTTAGGAACCTCCAAAGATCTATAATACCCACAATGGACAATAAAAGCATAAGATTTTGTAAGAGGCTTTCAAATCCTAGCCTTAGCTAAGATGAAGTAAGCATCTTGTGAAAGATTGTGCTTTTATTGT
>JAYEOH010000101.1:0-13751 GCA_034722775.1 Campylobacterota bacterium
CTAGCTACATTAGCCGGCGGATACCTAGCTTTTAGGATCAAAGGGAGTAAAAGAAGTGTATTTTATTATTCATTGGGAAATACATTTTCCGCTGGTATTTTTTTAGGTGCAGGTCTCATTCATATGCTTCCCGATGCTACGGAAGAATTTTCTACTGTGATTAAGAGTGATTTTCCTTTTGCTCCTTTTATCGCATCTCTTGGATTTTTACTGATCTTGTTTATCGAGAAGACTATGAGAGACAGTGAAAAGTATGCTTCATATGTTTTGATCTTTGTTCTCTCTATACATTCTATACATTCCATCGTTGCTGGTATTACTTTCGGAACAGAAAATATCGTAGGTCTGTCGATCATCATAGGCATAGCAGCGTTGGCGCATAAAGGTTCCGCTGCTTTTACATTGGGAGTACATATGCTCAAAGGTAAAACAGAAGCCTCTAAAATAGCTAAGCTAATTGCTCTGTTCAGTGTGATGACACCTTTTGGTATCGTGATCGGACTTTTACTCAATCACGCATCAGATGGAGGTGTTGTAGATTTTAGTATAGCAGTATTTGATGCACTGGCAGCTGGTACATTTCTCTATGTTGCTATTATGAATATATTTAATGTAGAGTTTAAAGAGAAGCATAATACCTATTTAAAACTTCTCTTTTCTATATTGGGATTGCTACTAATGGCACTGCTTGCTGTTTGGCTTTGACCATTTTCCATTAAGTCAGGGCTAAAATACAAATGACAAATAAAGCTAAAAACAACTTAAAATTTTACGAAGTGACAAAACTCTTGTTTATCGAATATTTTTTGCACATTTCCACGGTGCCCGCAGTATGGTCTTGCATATACTCCCTATAAAGTTCTACCTCTGTATAGATCGAATCAAGATCTTCACCTGCCCCCCAAAATACTGGTATGATTTCAAACCCTGATTTTTCTATATAATCAAGGAAATTACCACAAACTATTTCATGCTTTTCTTTTTTCTTAGATTGATTTACAGTTGCTTCTCCTGTCCCAGTCGATAAAGTGCAAAGTCATACTTCACTGGATCTTCCGGATCAAAAACCCGTAACTGTTCCGTCAACTCCAGTGCGGCTTTCATGTCATAACTTTTCCTATCAAGAAGCCCTAATCTGAGTGATACTTGAAAAGTATGGGTATCCAGCGGCATGATGAGATCCCGCTTTTTGATCTTGCTCCATAGTCCCATGTCCAAATGATCATCTCGCACCATCCAGCGCAGGAACATCATATAGCGCTTATAGGTCCCGGCACTGCTGACTTTTTTTGGAATGGAGCCGATTAGAAATCGATATCCCTGTGAGTGTCGGGGATAGAGGGATGAGAGCTTGTCGATAAAATGCCACAGCCCGTCTAGGATATCTTCCTCTTTGCGATATCCTTGATGAAAGATATTTTCGATACTGTCTATCTCTTTCAATCGTTTCAGCGCAATGAAGAGCGCGATCACATCTTCAGACTTTTGGAAGCGATAATAGTGTCTGTCCAGTGCTTCTTTGACCTTTATTTCACTTTGGTCGAGCAAAGAAAAATCAAGAGAATCAAGAAATTTTACGATTTGATGTGCATTGCCATAGCCAAAGAGTGCACAGATCAGTGCGACTGACTCATCCCGATAGCGAGATGCAACCAAAAGCGGGTCAGGTTTGTCGTAAGAGAGCTCCTTGTGATCATTGCGCTGCTTCACTTCTCTCTCAAGCACTGCTTGTATATTATTCAAAAATACCCTTTGCTAACACATTTGTTAAAGATCTATTCTTCAAAGTTCTATAGATATCATAATCACTGTCAATGGATAAAATCTCCTTGATATGATGATTCTCTGCTGCAATCATCAGCGAACCATCTGCCAGATCCATGGGTATATCCAGATATTTCTCCATATATTTTATCAATTTCTGCAAATCTTTTTGGTCCAAATCAACAAGCTTGACTCCTCCCAACTCTACCCATTTCAAAAAGTTGATTTGCACTTTGAGATTGAAGGCGAGCATGTGACTCACCTCCGTAATGACTGCCCAGGTAGTTACAAGAGTACCATCAAATGTTTTGAGAAAATCTAATACCGTATCGTGATATTTGTCATCAGAGTCAAATAGTGCAATGAGTGGACCACTGTCAATGATGATATTTTTCATGCAGCTTTTCTGTGAGTTTTTCTTTGTATGTGGAAGACAAGTTGCCATCACCGCTTCCGCAGGTACCAAAAAGATCTTTGCCTAACTCGTATGGAGTCTGTTTTTTCTTTGACTGAAAATCCATTATGTATGTCTGGAGTGCCTCTTTTATGATTTCTGTTTTTGTTTTCTGCTCAGTCTGCGAAACAACATTGAGCAAGTGTTCTAAGTGGTTTGGCAACCTTACTGTAAGCATCTTGACTCCTTTTTGTATGTCAATATTGTAATACAGTAGAGCTTTAAAAAAGATAAGCCCAATCTTACAGTTGCTTCTTATCTCCTTTGAAATTATTACCCCACCAATTAAATAATCCGCGTGCTATATTCTTGCTATAACATCCTGGAACTCTTTAATAATCTCCTCTTTGCTCTTCTCTTTGTCATACTCTATCGTATGTATATAGAGTGTATCACCCTTCACATCCAGTGTCAGTGTTCCGGGTGTCAGAGTGATGGAGTTGGCAAGGAGGAGCTTTTTCCAGTCGCTCTTCAAGTCTGTTTTGACAGCGACGATGGCAGGCGCCAACCTCATATCTTTTCTGAGGATTCGTTTGCTGATCTGTATATTGGAGAGGATGATATTTTTCAGAAAAACTACGATATAGACTCCCAGCCAATAAGGACTTATCATCTCGACATTATCACTTTTGAAACTCTTGGTATAGAGAAGTGCGATAGAGACACTCACGATCAAGCCCACAGCAATATTGGAAAAAGCTATCGAGTTGGTCAAAATCAGCCAAATGGCAAAAAGCAACGCGATCCATAATCCTATTCTCATTATAAGTACCTCCAATTCATGATACACTCACTTGTTTTTTGGCATATAGAGGAAATCTGATGCATATTTGGTCACGCCCAGATAATCCTCTTCCAGTTTCAACGAATCCGGCGGGCAGACATCCGTACAGAGCGAACACCAGCAGCAGCGCCCATAATCAATGCGGGGGATACACTGTGAATTGTTCCTGGCATTGTACTCTTTGTCCGTTTTGATCATATCGATCGCATCATTCATACAGACATCCTGACAGTTGGCACAGCCGATACAGTCATCCAATACATTGGTATGAAAGCCTCTATATCCTGTCGCTGTCGCTTTTTTGACTGCCGGGTAGGCTATCGTATTGGGTTTCTGCATCATTGCACCCAAAATTCCAAGGGGCGAGAATGTTCCGCTGATATCAATACTCCACTTCATCTCTATCTCCTCCTATCTCTCTATCTCAGGCGGGCAGATGCCCAGAGAGTTCATAATCAGTGCTACATCACTGAGCTCAGCCCCGATCAATAGATCTTCCAGCAGTGTAAATCCATGGACAAGCGAAGGTCCCCGAACCTGCATTCGCCTGATCTTTTCACTGCCGTCTCCTGCCATATAGTAGGCGAACTCTCCTCTGGAACTTTCCACTTTGACCCAGGTATCATCTTTGGGGAGTTTAAATTTTCGGTGTGTGGGCATCTTGACCATAATATCACCCTCCGGCATCTTGGCGATCACCTGCTCGAGGATATGGATACTCTGATCCATCTCTGCTCGTCTCACCAATGCTCTGGCATAGACATCTCCGCCCTGCGCTATCGGTACTTCAAAGTCCAACTCATCATAAACCAGATAAGGGGCATCTTTGCGCACATCTGCCTTGATACCGCATCCGCGAAGTACTTGTCCCGCATATCCGTTTTTGATGCAATCCTCCGGGGAGACAACACCCACACCAATCGCTCTGGACTTGAATGAAGCGTTGTTGATAAAAATATTGTCATACTCTTTGAGCCGCTTTTTGAAGTGCTTCAGTACCTTCTCTACCCGCTGCAAAAATCCTTCGGGAAGATCTCTTCGCACACCGCCAGGATAGACATACATGTGGTAGACCCTGCCGCCGGTCAACTCTTCGAAGAGATCAAGTATGAGATCTCTATCGGCTATCGCCCACTGTCCAACTGCATAGAGTCCTATCGAACCGCTCTGTCCTGCCAGCCACATACATTGTGACGCCAAACGGGAGAGCTCCAGCACCATCACTCTGATATATTTCACTCTCTCGCTCACTTCAATACCTGCCAACTCCTCTACCGCCATGGCGAAGTTCACCTCATTGGGATCCGGTTCTGGAACACAGATACGACACACAATCGTAAATGCCTGTATCACCGTGCGTCTCTCGATGAGCTTTTCAAAACCGCGATGGAGATATCCTACATGAGTCGTGGCTTTCTGAATCGTTTCACCTATGAGATCGAGTTCTACACTCATATTGCCTGTGATGCCTGGATGTTGGGGACCGTGGAAGATCGTGATGTGCTTACTATTTTCCATCTTTGCCCTCCTCTGCTGAATCCTTGTCAGGTTTTTGGGCTTCCGCCTTAGCTGCTTCAGCTTTTTTGGCTGCTTCTGCTTTGGCTGCTTTTTTGAGAGCACGAAGCCGTTTCATCTCTTTTTTGACATCCATATTGTCATCGCGACCCTCTCGGAAAGTGAGATGCTTGTCGACAAACTCCAGCGTATCAAACTCCCGTCTCAGCGGGGGAGTATGGACCCAGTTTTCCAAACTCAACTCTACGAGATTATCATTACCGGGAAAATCGATACCATACATCTCGTGGAGATCCCGCTCCATGATCTCGGCTTGCTTGAAGGCATAGGTCAACGAATCGATATGAGCATCTTCCCTGCCGATCATAGTCTGCACCATAAAGGTATGCCTTCTGTCGCTTGTCGTCAAGATATATGTGATCGCAAAGTGCCCCTCTTCGATCCAGTCACAACAGGTGATCGCATTGAGAGTTTGATAATCATACTGCTCTCTCAGCATAAAAATAAGCTCAAAAACAGCGTGTCTCTCAACGACAACTTTGTAAAGATCATCTCTCTTTACTTCAATATCCGTCGTAGCGAAGTGATTTTTTATCTCTGCAAACATCAAAGCCCTCCATCATAGAGATACCAGTCAGCATCATAAGCAGGAGCAATTGTTTGACCCAGTACTGCCTCCTGGTTTTTTCGATAAAACTCATAATTCTCTTCATATTTCTGCCAGGAAGATGCTTTGCCCCCTGCTATCTCTTTTTGCAGCGCTATAAAACCTTCCAAAATGCTCTCAGGACGAGGCATGCATCCGTTCACATACATATCGACGGGGAGGTAATCTTCGAGTTTCTTGATCGTATTGTAAGAGTCCCAATACATTCCTCCGTTAACTGTGCAGGAGCCAAGCGCCAGAAGATATTTGGGGTTTGCCATCTGCTCATAGGTTCGGATAATGCGCCTGAGTGTCTTGTAGGAGCAGTATCCCGATACGATGATCACATCAGCCTGCCGTGGTGTGGCAGCCCCCCGAATACCCAATCTCTCGGCATCATAACGACTTGTAAAGGTCGGCGGCATCTCGATCGCTCCGCATCCTGTCCCATAGGCAAGGACAAAGATCGATCGCCTGCGAAACCAATCCATCAGAAAATCCACACTGCTTTTGTGCGAAGTTTCCGAGTTGAGATCGCTCTCCATCACCTGCTGCTCTTTTAAAAAACCTTCATCCATTCTACTGCCCCCAAGTTGTTGCAAAAATAAGTCCGACAATCGCGATCACCGTAGGAACTTTGACAAGAAAATCAACACTCTGCGGTGTTTTAAATCGACCGTAGATCGCACCAAATGCGATCACAAACAAAAAGAGCACAAATGTCTTCCATAATAGCTCAAAAAATCCATCCGCACCGCCCAGAAAGAGGTTGACCATCAAAACCAGTTTTGCAAAAGAGAAGATCGCGCTCTGACTCATCAAAAGTGCCAAAAATTTCCCGCTGAACTCTGCAGCAGGCCCGGAATAGACCTCCACAGGTGCACCCACCACATCAAAAGGCGACTGCCCCATCATCGCAACGAAAGAGAAGAGAGCCGCAATGAAAAGCAGCGGATAGGCAAAAGCATTGATCGTCGTCTGACTGGCTGCGATGGTCGCGATATCAGCACTCTGGCTGAGACTCATGATGGCGACGACTGATATATAAAAGGGCAGCTCCATCGCAAACAAGCGTGTCAGACCCCGCGTGACACCCATTACACCAAAAGGATTTCCGCTCACCCCTACTCCCATAGCATTGCCCAGCGGACCCAGCAGCATGAGATAGAGTACCAAAAAGAGGTTCCCGTATCCGCTCAAACCGCTGAAACTCTCACTTTGATAAAAGAAAGGGATAAAAAAGAGGGTCATGATCGCCCCCGTCATCATGATGATCGGTCCGAGATAAAACATCCAACCGTGTGAGACAGCTTCATTCTTGCCAAAGAACTTAATACTGTCATAAAAAGACTGAAAAACTGTCGGTCCGATCCTTCTCTGGAATCTTGCCGTAATATTTCGGTAGAGACCGTAATAAATAAAACCTAACACATAAGCAGTTATCAGCATCAACGCCAAATCCAAAACTATCATCTCAACCCCCACCACAATAGAACCAGGGCAAAGAGTGCCGCGATATTAAAATTAAAGGATAAATTTCCAGAGTATATCTTTCTGACAATAGCGGAAAAACCAAAGAGCTGCCTGGTGATATAGTCATAAAAAACAGAGCTTGAGTTTTTGAGTATCACCCCGATGAATCCTACTCTTCTCAACTCTTTCCCCATAGAAAAACCGTAGTGCAGATGTGTTCCTTCGTTGGGAACTTCTCCGCAATAGGCGATATCAAACCTATCTTTTGCCTCTCTGGCTTTGGAGCGCAGAGAGAGCATAAAAAGGAGTATCAAGAGAAATACTACTCCGAAAGCGCTCATCAAAACCACTCCATTGTAGCTTGCTATATCAGACCCCAGGGCTGTGTAGCTTTCAAATGGTAGTGCCTCCAGCCCCAACTCTCCCAATATCTTGTTGAAATAGGGAATGACAGCACCGGGGAATATCCCTACGCCGATCAAAATGGCAGACACGATATATTGTGGAAGCAAAAAGACAATCGGCACTTCTCTGGTCTCTTCCAGACTTTTAGAGGTGGGATGCCCCAGATAGATGCCATAGATCAACTTGTAGATATAGAGGAAAGCACTTGCGCCGGCAAATAGCATCGCTGAAAGTATCAGCAGATTACCGCCTTCGAGCAGCGTCGTATAGATAAGAAACTTCGATGCGAATCCAGCCAGAGGAGGCATTCCTGCCAGGGCAATAATCCCGATCAATAGCAAGACAAAAGATTGCGGCATACGATAGATCAAACCGCCCAGTTCGCTGAATTTGCTTCTCGATGTCACATAGATTATCCCGGCTACATTGATAAAGAGCAGCAGCTTGACAAGGGTATGGATGAGGGAGTGGTAGAGTGCGCCGCCCAAGCCATCCGCCATAGACAAGACAGTAACGATATATCCAAGCTGTGCGATGGAGGAGTAGGCAAGCAGACGTTTCATGCTGTCTTCATTAACTGCTTTGAATGCTGCGATGATCGAGCTGAGTACGCCCATGATCGCCAGAGTATAAGCGATCCAGGAGTTCGGCACGGTACGCATATCTACAACATAGACCAAAAGTATGATCAGTGCATAGATCCCCATCTTGGAGAGAACAGCAGAGAGATAGGGAGTAAAAAAATCACTCGATTGCTCATAACTATCCGCAAGCCAGTAGTGAAAACCAATCACTCCAAGCTTGATAAAAAAAGCAAAAAACATCAAAAGGAGAAAGACCACTTGCAGCGTACCGGAGAGCGCGGCAAAGCCCTGCTGTGCATCTGCATAGAGGAAGCTGTGCGAAGCAGAGTAGAGTATCATAATTCCTGCCAGCAGACTCATCGCCGAAGCAAGGGCAAAGATGATGAATTTGATCAGTGCTTCACGGGTTAAGTTGTAGGAGAGCAGAAGGTAGGTCGAGACACTCATCACTTCCCAGCCCACAAAAAAGAGCAGGTAGTCCTCTGCATAGACGATCAAAAACAGCGATGCAGCCAGCAGATAGAGCAGCGGATAAAAACCTTTGCCAAGTTGGTATTTCGACGAGACAAAAGAGATACTGAAAAGCCCAAACGCGATCAAAAAGGCAAAAAAGTTGCCCAGTGCAGTCGCCTTGAGTCCAACGACGATACCATCAAGACCAAAACTCCCCATATCTATCTGCCAGTGTGCTTCAGAGCCAAAAAGTGTAGAGACACCCCATAATGCCAGCAGTGAAATAAGTAACGATATCACTCTCATTTGGATACTCCCAGTAAAGTTTGTAGATAGGCAGTGTTATCGAGCATCACTTGTGATGCCTCGTGTACAAAGCCGGAGATAAGCCACGGCGCAATACCTATAACAACAAGCAGAAGTGCCAAAATACCAAAGATACTCTTTTGGAAGAGAGTCAGAGAGAGTCGCTCTCTCCGCTCCCCTTTGGCAAAGAGTTCCCCTGTAATCTTGAAGTAGTAGACACTCTCGATCAGAGATGCGACGATCACAATCGCCAACACGATAAATTCGCCACTCAGTACAAAACTCTTGAGTGCCAGGAACTTCCCGGTAAATCCAAGCAGTGGCGGGAGTCCCAAGAGTGAGAACATCGCAAGAACCATTATCACTTTCAAAAAAGGTGAATTGAGTGTCGTGAGTGTACTGATTTGGCTGCTCTTGTGTTCTCTCTCTATGGAAGCGATCGATAAAAATATCATCATTTTTGCGACAGAGTGTGCAAGTACAATATAGAAGGCTGCCGTCACAGCATCGCTGCTGCCCACTGCCATCACAGAGAATATAAATCCAATCTGCCCCAGTGAAGAGTAGGCAAAAACCCGCTTGAGATCTGTCTGCTTGAGTGCGATGATCTCCGCAGCGAGCATGCTGACAGCACCCAGATAGATCAGGAAGGTGGCATAGTCATGGTCTGGCATAAAGAGGTAGAAAATATGAAAAAAGACAAAGAGATAAGCTTTGACTACGATAGCGGAGAAGAGCGCATTGACCGGTGCAGAGGAGCCTTCATAGACATCGGTTACCCAAAAGTTGAGAGGGAATATCTCAACTTTGAATCCAAACCCCAAAAAGAGCAGAAGTCCGATCAATAGTTTGGTATCGTGAGGGAGTGTCACGAAACGCTCGCTCAATACTGCAAGGTTCAGAGAGCCCAGATTGATATAGATAAGCGCAATCGCAAAGACCAGAAAGACAGATGCCATCATACCGGTCAAGAGATATTTGATCCCAGCTTCGAGTGCTCTGGGTGTTTTTTTGTAAGCGCTCAGGATGTAGGCGCTGATTCCTGCGATCTCAAAAAAGACATAAATGTTAAAAATATCACTGCTGAGTACCAGACCGATACTCGATGCCAATACCATATTGATCAGGATAAAAAATTTGTTCTCATTGTCATAAGGGTCTGTTTTTCTCAATCCCATATAGTAGAATGAAAAGAGCATCATCAGGAGCGTGAAGAGTGTCACAAAAAAGAGTGATGCTTCGTTGAGTACAAAGGAGATACCCAGAGGAGGATTGATGGAGATGATCTCAACATGCCAAGTGGTGGAGATCAAAAGTGTTGAGGCGAGGACAAAGAGTCCTGTCTGCATAAGTGTGGAGGTATATGCTACACCATTTTTACCCAGTTTTGCCAAAAGCGGTGTCGCAAAACCAAATAGAAGCGGCAGTGCTACAAAATAGATACTGCTCATTATTCGCCCATCTCTTTCATCTTGTTGATATCTGTTCTGCCTGTCAGTTTGTAGTATTCGATGGCAAAGCTCACACCTAGCGCAAAGAGCGCCATCCCGATCACAATCGCTGTCAATATCATCGCATGAGGAATGGGGTCATTCATCCCCGCAAATACTGTGTGTCCATCGCCCAGTATCGGCGCAGTCAACTCCCGATGGAAAATCGTTCCCAAAAAGTAGAGAAAGACGGCCGCTTCCATCAGTGAAATACTGATAAAGATCTTGATCAAATGTCTCTGGGTCAAAAGACCGAAAAGTCCCACAAAGAAGAGCCCCATCGAGCCGAGGGCTACGATAGATGTGATCACATCAGGCTGGTTGAACCAATCCAATAGACTACTCATCATCACTCCTTTGGATCAGGTTTTGAACGATCATACTCATCTCACTGCCAACCTTGACACCGACAATGATATAGATCAGCGGGATAATCCCTCCGCTGACCAGCATCCCCATATCAGAGATATCACTTGGCAGGAAATTGCCTAGAAAGTGATCCAGTATCCAGAGTCCCAGCAGACCGATCAAGACATAAGAGATACCGGCAAGTGTCTCAAGCGCCGTTATCAATCCATGGGGTACTTCAAACTTCTGATAAGAGATCAGCAGGAGCAAGACACCGCTTGCGATGATCACACCCCCCTGGAAACCGCCCCCGGGGCTCAAGTGTCCATAGATCATCACATAGACACCAAAAAGTGTAATGAGAGGAAAGAGGAGCTTGGATGCAGTCTGAAGTATAAAGTTACTCTCCTCTTTGTGTCTCTCATGGCTCTCGTGCGAAGAGACCATCAATCCAATCCCCAATGCAGCTATGAAGAGTACGGCGATCTCGCCCAGTGTATCAAATCCACGAAAGTAGACCACGACAGAGGTGACCGCATTGGCAACTCCCTCCTGAGCATTGATCCCAAGCAGCTTATCTCCTGCCCTCTCTATCTTTTCTACGCTGCTTTGCAGCAGGATGTTAAGTATCGTTAGAACGAGCAGTGCACTCAAGGCAAAACCGCTGTAGGTTCGCACGGGAATATCTCTCTTGAAATTCATGACTTCTCCCCCAGATGCTTGAGTGCCATCAAGAATATCAGCGAACTGATCCCTGCACCTATAACCGCCTCAGTCATTGCAACATCCGGTGCCTGAAAGAGATAGAAAAGGATAACGCTGCCCAACCCTACACCCATAAAAAGGATGATTGCATCGGGAAGACTCTTTTGGGTGACAGAAGCAAAAGCAACTACTATCATCGAAATAAAAGTAGCTAAAATGATCAGACCAGTCATCTATTTCTCCTCTTTTGATCTATCAAGTGCATCGATACAGTCATCATCTTCCAGCCTCATACCACTCTTATGTGAGGCTCGTGCTATCACAGAAGAGGAGATAGGATTTGTCAGCAGGACAAATGCCGCTAAAAGCAGCAGTTTGAGCGTCCACGCCGGCTCAATGAAGATCACACCTATGATGACAAGGAGCGTTCCAATCGAAGGGGATTTGGCTCCTACATGCATTCGGGTATAGACATCCGGCATCCTCAGCAAACCTATTGCAGAGATGACGAAGGCTATCACACCCATAGAGATAAAGAAAAAACCTATCACTGCCATCTGTTATATTCCTTTCTCAATAAATCGCCCAAAGATCGTTGTCCCCAAAAAACCTATCACGCCAAAGACAAGTGCAACATCCAGATAGATCGATCTCTCAAAATAGAGTGCCAAAATCACAAGAAAAGAGACACTGATAACACTGAGCGCATCAAAAGCAACAACACGGTCACTGAGCGTAGGACCTTTGAGAAATCGTATCAGTATCAGGAACATTGAGAACAAAAGTACTACAACAACTGTTTCAAACATAGCATTCTCCTTAGTGCGTGGTGTTTGTGATGAATATGATGCGTGACCAAAAAAAGTCTACAAAAATCATCCCGCTTTATTAAGTCGCGATTATACCCTTTTTCTATTACAAAACGGTCATAGAGTTCAACCACTCTTTATCTCCACAAGTATTCGTCCCCATTAATGGCGACCCAAAAATCAATACAATTCTCACACAATTTTTTTCTATTATAATGTATATCTTGCAAATCAAGGAACAGTAATGCATAAAAAAATACTACTCTCAACAGCTCTCGCTACTTTTATAGGGACATCAGCTTTTGCGGAGACTTACTATGATGCTGCGCCGCAACCCTATGCGCCGATGCCTCCTGCTCTGGGTATTTATGTTGGCTTAGGGTATGGCTATACCAAGGTCAAAGATGACTATTTTGAGTATTTTCCAAACTCAGGTCTTTCAGTTCAGACAGACATAGATTACAATGCTGTAATGTTTCAGGCGGGTTATCAGTATAACCCATTTTTTGCTTTTGAATTTAGGTATTCGATGTCATTCAATGATGGGGACTACTCTATCAGCAGCAACTATCCGCCGCTCTACCCTCCTGCGCCGGGGAGCTACGATGATTTTGACGCCTGGGGAATCTATCTCAAACCTATCTATCCGGTAACCCCTGAATTTTCTATCTATGGGCTGCTTGGTTTTTCCGGTGTCTATGTCTCCGGCGAACCGGGATGGGACCTGCTCAATGAAAGTTCTTTTTCCTGGGGACTCGGAGCCTCTTATACCATCACACCAAATATTCTGATATTTGCAGACTATGTATGGTTGTTCAATGGCGGGGGATATGGATATGACTACTACGATTACAACTATGACTCCGATCAGGATACGAGAGTGGACGCCATCAATATTGGATTAACTTACAGATTCTAATAGGTATCGTATCCGCTCCATCGTTCATAACTCTACTGATAATTGATGTACTTTAACTATGAATTTGGAAGATACTGTATAATCCTATCACTGTTTTTTAGGAGCTATGATGAATTTTGATCTATTGAGTATACTATTTTGGGGTTACATTATCTATGTGATATATAGAAAATTTTTCAGAAAGAAAGATCACACCTACTCCCAACGAACCTTTAGAAATTTTACTGTAACCAAAGAGTCTCTGGCAAATAGTGATCTGGGTCTTTTTGTGGCACTTACTGCGAAAGTTGCCAAAATTGATGGCAGAGTTGATGCGTTGGAAGCACAACTTGTCGGTATGATGCTTGATGATATCTCCTCTATTTTTCCAGATCCTCACAAGGCAAGAGATATACTCAAAGAGATCTTCAATGAAGAGAAGAGACGCACAGATGACACAGAAGCTATAGCACAAAGACTGGGTAGATCTATCAGAGGAGACAGGCAAAAACAACAGCAGTTTATAGGTTTCCTGATACAACTCGCTTTTGCAGATGGAGAAGTAACACAAAGAGAAAATGCCGCACTGCATACGATTGCCCAGGCACTCAATGTTGATTCGCGTGTCTACAATGCTATCTTCAGCCAGTTTGAATCCACAGTCAGAAATATCCGGCCGCAATCGAGCCTGGAAGATGCCTATAAACTTCTAGGCGTCAAGGAGAGCGATGATATGAATACGATCAAAAAAGCCTATAGAAACAAAGTGCGCGATTATCATCCGGATATCATCGCGTCACAAAACAAAAGTGAAGCTTATATGGAAGAGGCGACCGAAAAAACACAAGAGATCAATCAAGCCTATGATATGATAAAAAATGCGAGAAGATAACTCCATCCTATTCAAGCAATAGACGAAACGAGAGGGCCATTGGGTGAATTATAAAAAATATCTCATGATAGCTGCCATCATACTGATGTTTATATTTCCCGAATATATCTTTACAGGACTTGGTGTTATATTACTGGTCATCGTCATCGTATTTTTTGTTGTCGATATTGCTTTTGATATCTATATTTTTGTCGTGTTTCTTATTCGATGGCTCAAGGAGAGATA
>JAYEOH010000102.1:0-2823 GCA_034722775.1 Campylobacterota bacterium
ATCTTGGATATCTTCCTCAGGATATTGAGCTTTTCGAGGGAACAATTGCAGAAAATATTTCGAGATTTGAAGAAAATGCAGAAGATGAACAGATCATTGAAGCTGCTAAACTCTCTGGTACACATGAGCTTATCCTTAATCTTTCAGATGGATACAGTACCATGGTAGGAGCAGGAGGTATGTCACTCTCTGGTGGTCAGAAACAGCGTATTGGTTTAGCGAGAGCGCTCTATGGCAATCCAAAAATAGTTATATTGGATGAGCCTAACTCCAACCTTGATGATATGGGCGAATATGCTCTGATGATGGCGCTCAATACCCTGAAAGAGAAAGGTGCAACAGTACTCCTTATAACACACAAGCAGAATATTCTGACTTTGGCAGATAAACTTGCCTTTATCAAAGACGGAACTCTTCTCCTTTATGATGAGAGAGATAAAGTTTTGGAAGCTTTGTCCAAAAAGAAAGTAGCACCGATAACGAAAAAACAATAATGTCAAAAAGTTAAAGAAAGAAAATATGAATCAAGCCAATAATAAAAATAGTATACAAAAGCATCATGATGAGTTGGAAAAAACACATCACTCATCCCATCTACTAGGAAGAATCACTATACTGCTGATATTTGGTATCTTTGGGCTTTGGAGTATCTTTGCCAAAATTGAGACAACGATCACGGCTAATGGAAAAGTGATCACACAGTCATACAATAAAATAGTGATGCATCCAAGTGGAGGGATTGTTAAAAAGGTATTTATTCAAGAGGGCGATCTTGTTAAAAAAGATCAGCCACTTTTAAAGCTTGACAGTATCGAATACAAGTCAGAACATGCATCCAATATCAAAAAATTTGATACAAACCTCTTTTCAGTTTGCCGACTGATTGCCCAGGCGAAACTTCAGGAAAATTTAGATTGCAGCGACTATGAGAAAAGTGTTATAGATACGAATCAGATGCAAAAACTCAAAGCAGATGCACAAGCATTGTTTGACTCTAGCATTAAAAGTTTGCAGGCAAAAATTGATCTCCTGAAAAGCCAAAATGATATATTGCGATCTCAAAACAATGGACTAAAAAACCAAATTGCGATAAACAAAAAACTGCTTCTCTCTTATCAAAAAGAACTCAAAAAATGGAAAAAGCTTCTGAAAGAAAATGCCATTGATGAACTCAAAGTGGTAGAAACTCAGCGTCAAATCGAACAGAGCCATCTGCAGATCGGTTCCCTCGAATCAAAGATAGAAGAAAATCTTGCCACGATTCAGGCACATAAAAAAGAGATGGAGCTTGAGCAGGAGATGTTCAAGAATGAAGCATTGACAAAGTCCAATGAACTCGAACTGGACAACAGATTTATTCATAACAAGATTATTTCACTGCAAAATACGCTACATAATTTAACGATTAAAGCGCCAAGCGATGGTTTAGTGACAGATATGAAAATTCATGCGGCAGGAGAGGTTGTTTCACCTCAAAAACCGATTATGTCTATAGTACCAGATGACAAAGACCTTATCATTGAAACCTATGTGCTTCCGACAGATATTGAAAAGGTTTACAAAGAGCAAAAAGCAGAGGTATCCTTCCCTGCTTTCGTCGATCCTTCCGCTATGCCAATCGGCGGGAAGGTGACATATATTTCTGCAGATGCTATTACACAGGAAGGTGAAAAAGAGAGCTATTATGTAGTATTGGTCGAGATCACACCGGAGGGATTTGAGGCGATCAAGCAGAATGGGTTCAAGATTATCCCAGGTATGCCATCTGCGGTCTTTATTAATACAGGAAAGAAAACATTGATGGAATACCTGACAAATCCGATTATCCAAATGTTCAAAGGAATTTACCATGCCAATTAGATGGATAGTGCTGATTGCCCTCTCTTTTTCATTGCTTAGTGCAGAGAAGTATTCGCTGTCTGCACTTTGCCAAAAAGGGATCGATAACAATCCAAAAATCAAAAGTTTCTCCCACAGGACATCAGCGAGCAACAGTTTCTATGATCAGAGTA
Organism: Campylobacterota bacterium; assembly: GCA_034722775.1. Lineage (GTDB taxonomy): Bacteria > Campylobacterota > Campylobacteria > Campylobacterales > Sulfurovaceae > SZUA-451. The sequence goes on from JAYEOH010000102.1 coordinate 2,013, forward strand.
TTGACCAGTATAAGCCTCATCTCAATATCTCCGGGCAGTACGGTAAGCAAAATTACAAATTAGGGACTTCCAAACAGATTGAGCATTATCAGGGTGACAGTTATAATTATCAATTTTCACTTAAGCAGCCTATCTATAGGGCACAACTTCTTCATGCGATCACAGATGCCGAGGCCAAAAAGAGGCTGGCGGTACTTCAGGAAGAGGATGAAAAAGCCAAGCTGATCACTATGATCCTTCAAAGCTCGGTAGAGTTGATACGACATAAAAAGATTGTTGCTATCCTGACAAAAAAAGTTATCTTGCTTGAAAAGGCGTATGAAAATATCCAAAAAAAGTATGCCATACAGCTAGCTTCCAGTACGGACAAATTCCAGTCGCTTGCTATGCTACAGCAGGCCAGAAGCGAATTGATCAAAGCCAAACAGACTTATGATTACAATCTGTATAACCTTAGGCTTCTGACAAAATACAAGGATGTCGAAAAGTATATCGTTTCACTGAGTTTTGATATTCCTGCCGTGAGCAAGGCGTTCAAAAAATCAAGGCTTAGTGCTATCCGGGAGAGCATCAGGAACAATACCAGGATCAGGCTTGACAAGCAGACTGTTGAGATAGCCAAGGTACAGATAGGCATGAGAAACAGTGAAAGATCCCCGCAGCTTGATGCGGTACTTAGCTATGGTGATTCAGGGGGAACGATCGATTATGCGACCAGGCAGGATGAATCACGCGCGATGATCACGCTCAATTTTCCCATCTTTCAGGGGGGTTATGTTGATGATAGAGTCCAGGAATCCAAATATCTCTA
>JAYEOH010000103.1:0-2823 GCA_034722775.1 Campylobacterota bacterium
GATGCCTCTTGTGCCAGACTAAAAACCAATGCCAGTGCGACAAATGTCACCTTGACCCCAAAATAAGCATGCATATCATTATCCTTAATCCCCAATAATTCCATACCCAATCACAGAATAACCGCAACTACCCTACAGTTAGGCACTTAAAGGGAAGAAGCCCACCCAAATTCCTTTACCCATTTGGTGAAGCTTCTTTTCTGTTTGACACAGGAGAGCATTATGGCACAATCAATATGCTGTGAAGCTTAGCGAGGAAATGCCCTTGGGGGTATAAACTTCAGTGTGATTATGGAATGATAAAAATTCATTAATCGTTCCTGCTAACATTGTCAATAATGAAATTAGATATGCGATGATTTCAAAATTTGATAGTGGAGAAGATATCAGTGAATATTTAGATTTTTCAAATGCAGTCAAGTTAAGTGAATTTGAAAAAGTAATAACAAAAAAGATCAATGTAGATTTTCCTGAACATATCATAAAACTATTGGATAATGAAGCTCAAAAGATCGGTGTAACAAGACAATCTATCATCAAGGTATGGATTGCAGAGAGGCTGAAAGAGGAACAAAAACAGCAACTCGTGTTCCCAAGATAAAAGTGCCGGCAAAGATACAGATATTTTTGACAGTCAGGGTTTGTAGAGTCAACACATATTTAGCACTTTTTACCTATAATAACTTTTATTTATTATCCCAAAAAGGAACCCTCCCATGTCACAACCGATCGAAAATATCGAAGAAGTTCTCAAAGCACACAAACTTAGTCTGGCAGACTATGATCATATCAAGCAGATACTCGATGGCAGAGAGCCTAATATCGTAGAGCTTGGTATTTTTTCCGCGATGTGGTCGGAGCACTGCTCGTACAAATCGAGCAAGAAATATCTCAATGGTTTTCCGACGAAGGCGCCATGGGTGATCCAGGGACCGGGTGAAAATGCAGGTGTGATCGATATTGGTGATGGCATGGCTGCGGTTTTCAAGATGGAGAGTCACAACCACCCGAGCTTCATAGAGCCTTTTCAGGGAGCGGCGACGGGAGTTGGCGGTATCCTCAGAGATGTTTTTACCATGGGTGCGCGACCGGTAGCTAACCTCAATGCCCTCCGTTTTGGCGATGTGCATGGAGATAGTGAAGTAGCACGCTATCAACGACACCTGGTGCGAGGTGTAGTAGACGGTATCGGTAGTTATGGCAACTGTATGGGAGTTCCTACTATCGGTGGAGAGATGAGTTTTGATTCGAGTTACAACGGCAATATCCTTGTCAATGCTTTTGCTCTGGGACTAGTGAAGTCTGATGAAATTTTCCTTGGTCTTGCAGAAGGTAGAGGAAATCCAGTCATTTATGTCGGCTCCAAGACGGGTCGAGATGGTCTGGGTGGAGCTGTCATGAGTTCGGATAGTTTCACTGAGGAGAGCAAGTCTCTTCGCCCAACAGTACAGGTGGGGGATCCTTTTACAGAAAAACTGCTCCTTGAAGCCTGTCTGGAGCTTTTCCAGACAGACCATGTGGTGGGTATTCAGGATATGGGTGCAGCAGGTTTGACAAGCTCTGCTTTTGAGATGGCAGGACGAAGCGGTTCGGGAATGATCATGCATCTTGATAGAGTTCCTGCGAGAGAAGAGGGGATGACACCGTATGACTTCATGCTCTCTGAGTCTCAGGAGCGAATGCTTCTCTGTGCCAAAAAAGGCAGTGAACAGGAGATCATTGATATCTTTGAAAAATGGGATCTTGATGCAGCTGTCGTAGGTGAAGTGACTGATACGGGGATGATGGAGCTCTTCTGGCATGGAGAGTCCTGTGCACATATGCCGATTGACCCTGTCAGCGAAGAGGCACCAATACTTGATCGTCCGACAAAAAGACCTGCCTACCTGGATGAAGTAAACAGTAAAACTCTGGAAAGTTATCCTGTAGTTGAAGACCAGGAAGCGTTTGAAAAACTTATATCATCGATTGAAGTTGTTGACAAGGCATGGGTATACAACCAATACGATTCGATGGTGCAGACTAATACAGTCCAGGCACCCGGTTCTCTGGATGCAAGCGTCATTCGTGTCAAAGAGAATAGTAAAGCATTGGCAATGAGTTCTGATTGCAATCCTCGATATTGTTACATTGATCCTTTCAAGGGTGCTGCGCTTGCGGTTATCGAGAGTGGTCGGAATGTAGCGATGAGTGGTGCTCAGCCATTAGCGATCACGGATTGTCTGAACTTTGGCAACCCGGAAAATCCAGAAGTAATGTGGCAGTTTGCACAGGCTTGTGAAGGGATCAAGCAGGCTTGTACTGAATTGACGACACCGGTTGTCAGTGGAAATGTCTCTCTCTACAATGAGACAAACGGGGTGAGTGTCTTCCCGACTCCTGCGATCGCTATGGTGGGTGTCAATGAAGATGAGGATACTATCCTTCCAAGTACTTTTCAGGAAGAGGGGAACAAGATTCTTCTGCTGGGGACAACGACAGGAGAATTTGGGGGAAGCCTCTATATCAAAGAGCTCTTTGGAGAGACAGCAGGATCATTGGGCGAGATCGACTATACACAGGAATTGAGACTCTGGGAGCTGGTTATCAAGGCAAACAAGGAGGGGCTTCTAAAGTCAGCTAAAGATGTCAATGTCGGGGGCATTGCCATCGCTGTTGCTAAAATGGCAGCAGTTTCCGGGAAAGGGGCTGTCGTCGAAGTTTCTCTTAATGAGAGTAGAGATATCTTTGATGAGAGTCAGAGCAGGGCACTGCTGGAAGTGACTTCGGATAATCTTGAGGCAGTAGCAAAACTGGCTATTGATTTGGGATTGAAGATTGAAG
>JAYEOH010000104.1:0-6363 GCA_034722775.1 Campylobacterota bacterium
AACTCATTGTCACTGACGATCTCGATACCCAATGCCGCCTGTCCCATCGGGGGGATCATAAAGGAGAGTTTTTCGACAAAAGGAATATCCTTGAGCAGGTCGAGACGCGCCAGGCCGATATAGGCAAGGATGATCGCATCGTATTGTCCCTCTTTGAGTTTTCTCAGTCTGGTATTTACATTGCCGCGCAAGTCCTTGACAGTGAGATCCGGACGCTGCTGCAGGAGCTGCATTCGTCTTCTCAGACTTGTCGTGCCCACTACTGCACCGACAGGGAGCTTATCCAAACCCTCATAGTTATGCGAGAGAAAGACATCACTCTGATCCTGTCGCTGTGTTATCGCTGCAAGTTCCAATCCCTCAGGAATATAGGTCGGCACATCTTTGAGCGAGTGAACTGCCATATCAGCATTGCCTGCTAGCATCTCATCTTCGAGCTCTTTGGTGAAGTGTCCTTTTCCGCCGACAAGCGCCAGTGGCTTATCCAGGATCTTATCTCCAAGACTGGTAATCTCATTGAGCTGCACTCTAACTTCCGGAAAACTCTTTTCTATACGCGCTTTGATATGATAAGCCTGCCAGAGTGCGAGCTGACTCGCTCTGGTTGCAATAGTAATTTTCTTCACAAGCAAACTTTACTTTTTGGGGATCAGAGATTCGTATCCATCTCTTCTCTTGTCCCATTTGCCATCGATATAGACTGTCGGCGTACCCGACACCATCATTCTGGCAGCAGCATCTTCATCTGCTTTGATCGCATCCTTGACCGACTTGGTATCTATCTCTGCTTTGGTAACGGCAAATCCGCTATGCTTTTTGGCAGCGGCGAGTACCTTATCCACATCTGTTTCACGCGGATCGATCTTGAGAGAGTAGAGCTTCTCCACAGCATCATTTTGACCCTTCTCCTGTGCGACATGCATTACACGCACAAGGATGCCCGAAACGGGGTGAATACGCATCAGCGGCAGGTGATAATAGTAGAGTGCAAATGTTTCAGGATGAGCTTTTGCAGCCCTCATAATCTCCGGCACGACTTCCATACAAAACGGGCACTGAGGATCTGAAAAGATAACCACCTTATGCCTGGCATTTTTGTTCCCAAAGAGAAGATGCGCATCGTCATAGAGAGAGACCGGCACCTTTGGCTTGAGCTCTTTGCCATAATCCTTCCCTCTCTTGATATCTATCAGCCTCGGGGAAATCAGAGTGCCATTGATAAAGAGTATCTGCGGTGCAGAGACATCTTTGCCGTTATGCTTGAGCTTCATATTTGTCAAGTAGGCTTCCCAGCCCGGATGTTCCGGTATTTTCTGGATATCCAGCACCTCTGCACCTGTCACTTTGACAGAAGGATTGTTTACAATAAATTTTTTGAAATACTTTGTGAGCTCTTTTTCGCTCATATTGGCACTAAGCGCTACGGTTGCTGCTATCGTGCTCATCAATAATTTCGACATCAATGACATCATCATCTCCCTTTTGATTGAAATTTGGTTTTTCAGGTGTTATTTTAGCTATAAATTGTAGATAGAGTGTGTAGCCAAGTGCCAAGACACCCAAAGTATCACTCAGTATACCCGGCACGATCAACAGCAGCGACCCGATCATATACGCCATACTGGCATTTTGAAAATTACGAAGATCCAGTTTGCCTTTTGATACGGCAGCCATACTTCCCAGGATAGCATATTGTGAATTTTTGAGCAGTGTCGTACCGATAAAAATGGTACCGATAATCCAGACAAGGCTCCACATCGCACCTATCGTCTCAATCACCTTGAGAGAGAGGATCAGCTCAGCGATCAAAAAAGGCACTATAAGAAAAATCATAGACTCTCCAATACTTCTTCGACAATCCTGTCTGCAGAGATCATCCGCTTCTCCAGTCCATCTCTCTCGATCACCTCTACAGACCCTTCGGCAAGATTTTTACCGATCACAACAGCCAGAGGAGTACCGATCAACTCGAAATCTTTCATTTTAAACCCAAATCGTTCTTTGCGGTCATCCAGCAGGACTTCGACTTCTTTCGCCTGAAGTGCAGCATAAGTCTCCTCCGCCAAACTCATCTGTGCTTCATCTTTGATATTGGAGACGATGATCGTCACCGCGAACGGCGCACTCTCTTTGGTCCAGATGCAGCCTTTCTCATCGTGATGCTGCTCGATGATCGCTGCGAGCAGCCGACTCACACCAATACCATAGGTTCCCATCATAAAAGGTTTTGATCTGCCATTTTCATCCAGGAACTCCGCCTTGAGAGGCTTGGAGTATTGCGTTCCCAACTGAAAGATATGCCCGGCTTCGATTCCTTTTGTATAACGGAGTTTTCCGCCGCATTGATGACAGCTGTCACCATCCTGCACGGCTGCAATATCTCTATAGACTGCATCATAGCCCTTGAAGTCAATACCGACCAGATGATACTCTTTTTCATTCGCACCGCAGATCAAATGGCTCGCATCTTTGAGCATCGCATCGAAAATGACTTCGACTCCTTCAGGTACCTTGGTCGGCCCCATATATCCTGCGATCAACCCTGCATTTTTCAACTCCTCTTCGGAGAGATCGACCAGATCATTGGCAGAAACAGCATTGCAGGCTTTGACCTCCTGAAGCGTTTCGGATCCTCGCATCGCAAAGAGGACGATCCTGCTCTCGCCTTCATCATAGAGTGCGCGTTTTGCCACAGTTTTGACCAGATAAAAAGGGTCAACTTTGAAAAAACTGCTCAATGCATCGATCGTAGTCGTATCAGGTGTATGAAATCTGGCATATACTGCTTCCGGCGGCTCTATGTCACAGATTTTTTCTGCCCGGACTGCTGCTTCGATATTGGCACCATAGTCACACTCATCACACACAACGATCGTATCTTCACCGCTGTCAGCGAGCACCATAAACTCTTTGCTGCCGCTTCCTCCGATAGCACCGCTGTCAGCCTCCACAACACGGAACTCCAACCCCAACCGGACAAAGATCTTCTTGTATGTCTCCTCCATCAGGGAAAATTCTCGTCTCATATCCTCTTCAGTCGCGTGAAAACTATACCCGTCTTTCATCAGAAATTCACGCCCGCGCATCAATCCGAATCGAGGTCTGATCTCATCGCGAAATTTCAAATTGATCTGATAGAGATTGATCGGCAGTGCTTTATAGCTCCGGATAGATTGCTTCACCATATTTACCATCATCTCTTCGTGTGTCGGCCCAAGAACAAAATCATTATTTTTCCGATCCCTGAAGCGCAGGAGCTCTTTGCCGTATTTCTCGAAACGACCGCTCTCGATCCAAAAACTCGCAGGAGTCACAAATCCCAGACTAACCTCTTGGCATCCAGCTTTGTCAAGCTCCTCTTTGACAACAGAACGCACTTTGTCAAGGACCCGTTTTCCAAGAGGCAGATAGTTGTAAAGGCCGCTCCCTACTCCCTGAATAAATCCGCCTCTCAGCAGATAGATATGGCTTGCCAGTACAGCATCACTGGGTGTCTCTTTGGTTGTCGGTATCAATAGTTGTGTCACTCTCACGAATGGTATCCTTTCTTATGGTGCTCTTTTTTGTACTGCTTGAAGTTGACATTTGCCATATCAATATCAAAAATATTTTTGAGCGCATCGATGCCGACTACACCCTCTTTTTCTCGTGAACTCTCTCTCATTCGAATAGTAGGTGTGTGCAGAAACCGGTTAAACATCTGCTCTGCCATTTTTCTCATATTGGCTTCGGCTTGGGCAGGGACAAAACCTTTTCTGATCGCCCTCTTCAACTCTGCATCAATGGCACTCTCCACCTGTAAACGAACACCCTTGACGACAGGCTCTACAGAGAGAGCTCGCAGCCATTGGTAAAATTCCTCTTCGTAATGATCAACGATATCGCTCGCCTTGAGAGCCTGCTCCTGACGCAAGGCATGATTGTCTGCAGAGATATGCTTGAGGTCGTCAATGCGATAGATTTGCATCTGGTCTATCTCCATCTCTTCTATATCTCGCGGTATCGCCATATCAAACCAAAGTCGCTTAAGATCTCGTTCTTCAACCATCTCTCTAGTGATGATAAGGTCAGGAGAGGAGGTTGCCGTAAAAACCAGCCGATAGCGATTGAGATATTTGGGAAGGTTTTCAATAGCGTCTGCTTTGACATTCTCCCCCAGCTCCTCCGCTATCAACTCTACCTTCTGCGTATCTCTTCCCAGCAGAACTACATCGCACCCTGCTCTGAGCAGATGCTTTGCAGCCAATTTTCCCATATCTCCTGCGCCGACGACGACACCGGTCATTCCTGCCAGGTTGTCACCCATGATCTGGGCTGCCTGAGCCACAGCGACGGAGGCGATAGAGATCGGGTTTTCCGAAATTTGCGTTGCATTGCGAACCTCGGCGGCACACTTCACGGCATAAGAGATGATTCGGTTGAGTTTTCTGCCGGCTGTTCCGTTTTCATAAGAGAGGCGAAAGGCATCCTTCACCTGTCCCGTGATCTGTGACTCACCGATGACGAGAGAGTCCAGAGAAGAGACGACAGAAAAAAGATGCCGAATCGCCTCTTCATCATCCACACGCTGTGCCGTTGCTTCGAGCTCATAGAAGTTGACACCGCTGCTCTGGGAAAAAAGACCGAGAACCGCGTGAAAGGTAGCAAAATTATCACGGGTAGCAGCGACTACTTCGATCCGGTTACAAGTCGAGACAATAAAAGCCTCATATACGAAATCAAACCCAACCAGACGGTCAAGCATCATCTTTTTTGCCTCGTCGTCTTTAAATGCCAACTTCTCCCTGATGGGAAGATCACATTTTTTGTAATTAAAACTTACAACCTGGTAGTACATCAAAAATCCCTCTCTATCATCTCTCGAGCGATATCAGAGAGAGCTGCTTCTCCTGCCTCTTCCATCAGCTCTATCGCTTCATCGATCAAGAGTTTGGCTTCACCGTAAGATTGCATCAAAATCTGATGCTCTTCCATCTGCCCTATGATCCAGCCCTGCTCTTCCACAGAAAGCTTTTTGGCATGCATACTTTGCAGTTTTGCTTTATCCGGTGCATCAAGCCGCTCATAGAGATAGATATATGGCAGTGTCGTCTTGCCTTCGACAAAATCATGCAGTGCCGGTTTCCCCAATGTTTCTGCATCTGAAGTGATATCCAGCAGATCATCGATCATTTGAAATGCCAATCCGAGATTTCTCCCATAGATACGGTAGGGTTCCGGGTTTTTTCCTGCCAAAAGCGCTGCCGCTTCTGCACTTGCTTCGATCAAAGAGGCGGTTTTTTGGTAAATCATCTTCATATAAAGCGATTTATCCGTATTGAAATGCTCCGAGAGTAGAACATCATTCAACTCCCCCAGACTCAGCTGCGTGACTGCATTGGAGATTGTTTTGGAAACGCGTCTATCGATATCATTGAGTTCAAAAAACCCTTTTGAGTAGAGGATATCACCCAGCATGATAGCTGTTTTGTTACCATAGAGGGCATTTATGGAGGGCTGCTTTCGTCTGGTAAATGCATCATCGATCACATCATCATGCAGCAGACTGGCGGCATGGATCATCTCTACGATCGCAGCTGTTTTTACCGCACGCAGATCACCGCCCGTGATCCTGAGGATCAATTTGGCACGGAGTCGTTTGCCGTGGGGGAGCCTGCGGTAGAGGTTTTCCACCTCCCCGTCATTCAGCTCTTTTATATACTGTTCGATTTTTCTCTCTACTGCACTTAACACATGGGTTCCTGTCTAAAATTGATTATTCATAATTTATCAATTTTCTCTCGTATGATTATTTAAAAAAATGATTATAGCAAAATTCTATTAATAGAGCCCATCAAAATAGCTGCTGTCTACTACCTCGTTGATATGCTTATGCTCGATAGCAAATTCCAAAATATTAAAAAGCTGATGCACCAAAAGTGTTCCCTCTTTATCTTTGCTGCATTCTACCGCCGATACATATACTTTCTGATCAGGATTATGCAGCAGTTTTGGCAGCAGTTTCTCGGCTGCTATGATCCCGCCTTCACTTCCGGTCTCTCCAAAGATGATCAAAAATAGATTCTCTTCAAACCTAAAGCAGCGATCTGTTGTTCTGATTGTTTTTGTGATCTCTTTATGATTTAACGATCCTGCGCCGTAAAACAATACCGCCGTAAAAATACTGTTATACCGCCTGAAACGATAATGGTGTTCAGTCATTTTTTTCAGCATTCCATCCAAGTGCCTATCTTGATATTTTCCAAGTTGCTCTTTCATAACATAACCCTCCCCTCAATTGAAATAATTAATCCTCTTTAGCTATATTTTACCATTTTAAAAATTTATATTTGGTTTAAGAGACTCAAACAAGTTTGAGGTTCC
>JAYEOH010000104.1:6463-12016 GCA_034722775.1 Campylobacterota bacterium
ATTTTCCAAGTTGCTCTTTCATAACATAACCCTCCCCTCAATTGAAATAATTAATCCTCTTTAGCTATATTTTACCATTTTAAAAATTTATATTTGGTTTAAGAGACTCAAACAAGTTTGAGGTTCCTGAAAAGATTTACTCTTTTACCTTATAGATCACAGCATACATCAGAGGAACATAATAGAGGTTGAGTATCGTCGCCCATGCAATCCCAAATCCCAGAGAAACTGCCATAGGCTGGATGATCAAAGCCTGCCCGCTGGCAAAAAACATCAATGTCAAGAGGCCCAATACTGTCGTGACGGAGGTGAGGAGGATCGGGCGGAGACGATGACCGGCTTTTTCCACCAGCTCATCATAGTTTTTTGATCCTCTGATAAAACTAAGCATTATCAACCCGTCATTGACAACCACCCCTGCCAGGCCGATGATACCCATCACACCGGGCATAGTCATATTGATACCCAGCAGATAGGTACCGACGAGTGCACCCAAAATAGAGAGAGGAATAGTTGAGATGACGATCAGCGGCAAGACGAGTGAATTGAACATCCAAACCAGAGAGATGAAGATCAGGAAGACCGCGATCATTGCTGCCTGGCTCATCTCCTTTTTCATCTGTTTATTCTCTTTCTCTTCACCCTTGACGATCACCTTGACTCCCTCTTTTTCGATCTCTTCGAGAAGTGGCCTTATACGGTCCATCACCTCGGTAGCAAGTATTGTCTTGCTGTCCACCCGGGCAAAAACAGAGTGCATGCGCTCAGCATCCTCTTTGAAGATTTTGACAAAACTCTTTTCATAGTAGAAGTCACAGATATCACCCAGTCGTACAACTTTCTTCCCGTCCGGTGTCGTGAGGCGCACCGACTCCATCACCATGCTCTGGTCTTTTTCCGGATCTTCGATGCGGATGCGAACAAGTCCCGTATCATTGAACATCTTGCCATACTCTGCTTTGAGCAGTGTCCCCTTGAGATTTGAAGTGATATATCCTTCACTGAAACCAAGCTGCTGCCCATACTCATTGACGCGAAGCTTGAGTTCCCGTACCCCCTCTTTGGCATTATCTCCAACATCATGTACACCATCAATAGCCATCAATGCTTCTTTTATACGGTCTATAACCTGGAGTGCCTCCTGAGAGTCCAGGGCGACCAGTCCGATCTCTACATCATGTCCGACGATCCCTGTCTGCTGCACAAAGGCGTTGATCTCCTGAAACATCAGCATACCGTTGGCCAGCTTTTTGGTTTTGAGCGAATCTACCACCTTTTCCTGCACAACTGTGACAAGCTCCTGTGCCTTTTTCTGGCGGATCATATCGCTTCCGTCATACTCCAGAGAAAAAATAGGATTGATATACTTATCAAAGATATTACTCGGAGCTCTTTCATGAAGGTTAACAAAGATTTGGAAAAGATTTTTTCCTATTTCAAAACTCTGATCAGCATTGAACTTCATTCCGATCACCGAGGTGACCGATGCCGACTCACTCTCGGTGAGCGTCGTCATCAACTCCTGCTCTACCTGGGTGATCAACTTTTCAGTATCTTCGAGTTTGGAGTTGATATCTACTGTTCCATTGATATAGATCTGCGTCGTATCAAACTCCGGAAAGAGTTGGAACCTGGTGACACTCATCATCCCTGCGGTTGCCAATATAATAGCGAGTACGAGAATAGTTAATGAGCGCTTTTTTCTCAACAGCAGCCACCCGAGTATACTGTCATAGAGTGCGATCAATTTGTCCCAAAAACTGCTCCGTTCATGCTCTTTGTGGAAATCTCCAATCGAAAAAAACTCTTTTGCATGCAGCGGAAGAAAATAGAAGGCTTCAAAGAGGGAACTCAAAAGCAGGATCGTGATCATCACGGGAAGGACTTTCATGAACAGTCCCATCTCTCCGGTCATGATCAGCAAGGGAAGAAAAGCAAAAACTGTTGTCAAAGTCGCCGTCATGACTGCCGGGAACATCTCCACAGAACCGTCGATCGCCGCCTCTCTGGGCGACTTTCCCATCTCCATATGCCGATAGATATTTTCCGCGACGACTATCGCTTCATCCACCAGCATCCCCAATGCGATCAGTGCACCCAGCAGTGTCAGCATATTGAGACTGTATCCGATCAGGTCGGCCGCTATCAGCGTGATCATAAAACTCGCCGGTATACCGATGACAACTACCAGAGCGATCCTGAAGTTGACACTCAAAAAGAGTGCCAAAAAGACCAGGATCAGCCCAAAAAGGATATTGGAGGAGACCAGATTGAGCCTGTTCTTGATCCAGATAGAGGTATCTGTATAAGTGTCTATCTCTACTTCAGGATACTCCTGGGCAAAGACTTTGAGCATCGTCCGGATCTCCCGGCTCAGTGCGATGGCATTTCCCTCTTTGGTCTTGCTGACATTGATAGAGATATTTTTCTTTCCGTTGAAGTGAGATATTTCACTGCTCTCGCTCAGTGTGAAAGAGACAGAGGCGATATCCCCCAGCCGAACATATTTACCGCCGATAGAGAGCAGCTGATCCTGGAATGCCTCTGCACTCTTCTCTCCATTGATCGTCGAGATATAGAGGTGGCTGCCATGCTGCTCGATCGTACCGATAGGAAAGATGGAGCTGAGCCCGTTGATCGCTTGATATACGCTGCTTTTGGGGAGTCCGAACGCTTCGAGTTTCTTCTCATCTATCTCTATCAGGACTTCATCATCGGCATCTCCGCGTATCAATATCCCACTGAGATTTTTATAGCTGCTCAGTTTGCTCTTGAGTTTTTCCGCTATATCCAGCAGTTCCCTGGTAGGCTTGTCTCCGGAGATTGCCAACAGCAGCAGGGGATAATCATGCTGAGATATCTTGGCGATAGGCTCATCCATATCTGCAGGAAGATCACGACGGGCATTGGAGATGATATCCTTGACATCTCCTAATACCAGTTGGTTATTGCTGCCGGGCTTGATATCCGCTTTCATATAGAAGATACCATTCTGGATGGTGGTATCTATATTTTCAACTTCGCTGACGCTCTTGATCTCATCCTCGATAGTTTTGACGATCATTTTATCGAGGACATCGGCACTGGCACCGGGATATCCGCCTGTGATCGTGATCTGATCGAGCTCAGAAGGGGGAAATATCTCCTTGGGGATGTTTTGATAAGAGAAGATCGCCAGCACCAGCATAAAGAGCATCAGAATATGATTGATGATCGGCCGGTCTACTGCAAAGGTGATAAGTGCTCTGACCATCTGCTTCACTCCTCATCATCTATCATAAAAATCGTATCGGCTACCCTGTTTTTAAACTTCAGTTTCTGCACCTGGTTTTCCAGCATCATTCTCTCCTCGCGCAAGGCAGAGACTTCCCTCTCTATATAGTTGACTCTGCGACTCTCATAGTAGATCTGGTTACTCAGATAGATTTTGATCATCGCGAGGATCACCACGATGGTCATAGAGATAATAATAATCATAAAAAGAGCAATCGAGATGCCATTCTCTCCTGATCTTCTTTTTCTTTTTGCAATTGACATACTATCCGCGCTCCAGCGACTTGAAGCGGAACGATCTGAGTTTGGCACTTCGGCTTCTTGGATTGCTCTTGAGCTCTTCTCTGCCTGCGGTGATCGGTTTGCGCACCAGCACCTTTCCCAGCGCATGGTTCTTTCCGCAGCTGCATCGGACCGCATGAGGGTCACAGATGCACTCCTGTGTCCATTTTCTAAAACGGTTTTTGACCAGACGATCCTCCAGGGAGTGAAATGTGATCAGAGAGACGATTGCACCGGAAGGCTTCATCACTTCAAGTGCATCCAGCAATCCCTCGATCTCACCAAGCTCATTGTTGACTTCGATCCGTATCGCCTGAAACATCAGAGTAGCCGGGTGTATCTTGCCGCCTTTTGGCAGCACGGTCAACGCTAGCTCACTTAAAGCTCTTGCGCTCTCGATAGGTGCTTTTGCTCTGGCTTCAATGATCGCTCCAGCCAACTTCTTGTAAGAACGAACCTCACCATAGTGATCGAAAATATATTCCAATGCTTCACGGCTATAACTATTGACCACTTCATAGGCACTCAGTTCGGCGCTGCTGTCCATCCGCATATCCAGAGTCTCACTCAAAAAGCTGAATCCCCGCTCTCTTTTATCCAACTGCAGAGAGGAGACACCAAAATCAGCAAGCACCGCAACGATCGGTGACTCTTTGATCTGAGGCAGTACTGTTGCAAAAGTTCCCTTATAAAGCGTACTCCTATTGGCAAAAGGCTCCAGGCGTTTTCGTGAAAAGTCCAGAGCCTCCCGGTCTCTGTCAATTCCTATATGTTTGATCTGCCCATAGTGCTCCAGCAGGAGAGAACTATGCCCTGCATACCCCAGCGTACAATCGACAAAATACCCCTTATCTATTCCTGAAAAACTCTCCAATACTTCATTTGGCAAAACAGGCACATGGGGTATCAGCACGCAAAATCCTTTATACTATTTACTGTATTCATAGGCGAGACTGAAGTCATCGCTTCCAAAAGCATCCTCCCGAACTAGGAACCTCAAACTTGTTTGAGGCAGACCTACAGACACAAAACCATCAGGCGGAACCGAAGTCACAACTTCCAGATTTTGCAAGAAGTCCACCAAGAGATGTTATAATACCAAAATAATCCCGAAATATGCATTAGGATTACTGAGAATAGCGTTTGTGCTTGTGCCTAGGGTGTTTGTGAAAAATTTGAGGTTAACCCAAAGGTTAATCGATGATTTTCTCACAAATGCCCTAGGTGCAATGATGAATGCTAGATTCGTGATTTCTAATGCATATTTCGGGATATGTAGAAAAGGGGGATTAGCCATGGAGATGGGAAAACATTTAATCGAGGAGATCAAACATGTCTCGCTCTCTATGTTCAACAAAAATTTCTTTGGGGTATACAATGGGTCTATCTCGGCAAGGGTTTCAACTCAAAGCTTCCTTATCAACAAGAAGGATGCCATCCTTGATGAAGTGACAAAAGAGTCTCTTATCCGTCTTGACTGCCACAAAAAAGATTATCGCTGGAGTTCTGCCAGCGGTGATGTCGAAATCCATGAGCACATCTATCAAATGATCTCCAGTGCCAAATATGTTTCTGTCACCATGCCGCCCTATGCAACTGCCTTTTCACTCAAACATGGCAAAGTTATGCCTCGGGACTTTTTCGGCAAAATGATACTCGGAGATATCCTGGTTTATGACCCCAAAAGTTTTGATGACTGGCAAGAGCGTGCCCCTTATGAAATACCACGGTTTTTTCTGAAAAATGATACCCGTCTTCTCCTCATCAAAGGATTTGGGCTGATCTCTTACGACCGTGATATTATCGAAATGGCAAAAAAAGTTTCAATATTGGAAAATAGCTGCCGCCTCCTGGCTCTCAGCTCTTCACTATAAAATAATTTTTGCTATAATGTCACATTATAAAAATTGGAGTGTATTGCTATGGCATCATTGGGACAGATTGGGAAACGGCTGCAGATCATCAAAATTGCTATCTCCATCACGGATGACGAGACGG
>JAYEOH010000104.1:12116-13638 GCA_034722775.1 Campylobacterota bacterium
TAAAATAATTTTTGCTATAATGTCACATTATAAAAATTGGAGTGTATTGCTATGGCATCATTGGGACAGATTGGGAAACGGCTGCAGATCATCAAAATTGCTATCTCCATCACGGATGACGAGACGGTCAACTTGCAGCGCTCAAAGCTCAGACTGCACAAGAACGACAAACTTCTAGGCAATATCCTCTCTGTTCTCGATGATGAGAATTATGCACAGGCTTCCAACCTGATCGATCGCTATATCAATGGACCCCGCAGCGACAGTTCTCCGGATGGATCCAAAGCAGAGGAGGATACACATGGTATCCCGATAGAGATCGAACAGACCAAAGAGAAAAGTGCTGCACGAGAAAAAGAGGAAGAGGAGCTGATCAAAAAATTCGGCCTCTTTATGGATGAGGCAAGCAAAGATACATACACCCCCGTCAGCGAAGAGGAGATGCTTTCGATGACACGGTCTGCAGCGGCACGAACAGTACCGTCAGAAGAGACAGCAGACCAGCAGACACTTGAACCCAAACAGCCGACTGCTGAAGAGATCCTGGCGAGATATGATACGATAGGAGAGGAGAAGCTTCCTCCCAAAGAGAGTGCTCCTGCGACTTCCACTGCAGCGCCGGTACAAAAAAATGAGTATGAAAAAGCAGATGATGACTCCTTTGAGATGGAGGAAGTCTTGACACTAGAGGGCAACAAAGAGGTCGAGGAGGATGAGGAGGCTGAAGAGCTGCAGGAAGATGATGATATAGATAAACCTGAAGCAGCGGCAGAGAGTCCGACTGCAGATCAAACGATAGAGTATGCTCCCATCTCTTATATCGATCAAAAGATCAGAAACATGCTCAACCAGTATCCTCAGGTCGAAGAGAGCTCCGAGCAGTTCAAAAATGAAGAGAGGCTCCTCTATATGATCAGTCTCGAGGGATACACAGAGGCCGATATCTCAAAAACCATCGATGAAGTATTCCATCTCAAAAAAGAGGGAAAACTGGCAGAAGCATCACATCTCCTGCTGATCGCCGCAGCGACAGAGTCACTATATGCACAGTTCATACTCGCCAGAGAACTCTTCAGGGGGGATATCCTCCAGAGAGACCTCCCCGAAGCATTCACACAGATCAATCGACTGGCACTGGACGACTACCCCGAAGCCGTCTGCGATCTCGCCCAATTTTACGAGCGCGGCATAGGCATAGACAAAGACAAGAAAAAAGCCTTTTCCCTCTATGAAGACGCCCTCGAACTAGGCGTAGAACGAGCCAATACCCATCTCAACAGGATGGAAGAAGAGTCAAGAGGATTTATAGGAAAGCTCTTCAGGAGATAGAGTTCACACTCGCCAGGTCAAGCAAGCCAGACTCCGTAGTGGCATCTACAGGTCCCTAATAGCTTCAAATGCCACATCCATCATCGTATCAATCTCATCATAAGTGATCACATAAGGCGGCATAAAGTAGATAATCGAACCAAGCGGACGCAGGAGTACACCATGGCTTAAGCCATACTCATAAACCTTCAAG
>JAYEOH010000105.1:0-1225 GCA_034722775.1 Campylobacterota bacterium
GGCTTTTTCCTCTCACTTGCAGTCACTGTAGCAGAACCATCTACTATCTTGCCGCTGATCGTCCATCACTTCAGTGACAATATCATCCTTGTCGGCCTCTTTGCTTCACTTCTGAGAGGAGGGGCAATAGCCGTGCAGCTTTTTGCCGCTTTTTACGCCCAGAGTTATCGTCGAATGATGCCTTATCTGAGAGTTGTCTTCTTTTTTCGTTTCTTCTCCTGGTTTATGATCGGATTTGCGATTTACTTTGTAGGGGATAGCAATAAAACCTTAACACTTTGGCTGATCGGTATCGGACTCTTCTTTTTCTCTTTCTCTGCCGGTTTTGGCGGTATCTATTTCAAAGAAATAATCGCCAAAGTCTTCACTCGGGAGCAGAGAGGAAGAACCATGGCGGACAAGCAGCTCTTCTCATCTATGGCCGCTATCCTCAGCGGTGGTGTGACCGGGGTCATCCTGGAAAATTTCGAAGCGCCGATGAGCTATGCTTACCTCTTCATGATCTCTGCTTTTTTAATGCTGATAGGGCTCTTCGCTTTTGGCTCGATCGATGAGCCGGTCAAGGAGAATATCTCCGAAAAAGAGGCATCTTTCAGACTCTTCATCCGCAATGCCTTCACCATCTTCAGGAGAGACAGGAGACTGAGACTACAGACAGCAGTCTCCCTGCTGGGCTACTCTTTTCTCCTTGCTCTCCCCTTTATCATCTTGAAGGCAAAAGCCTCTTTCGAATTAACCGGCTGGATGATAGGAGGGTTTATCACCATTCAGATGATCGGCAGTATGCTGGGAAATCTCCTGCTATGGAAGCGTTTTGGCGGTAACTATATCAAAATGATGGAGAGCGCCTATATTCTGATCATCGTCGCTGTCATCATTGCCCTCTTTGCCGACACTCCTCTCTCTTATGGAGTTATCTTTCTCCTCTTTGGTATCGCAATCGACGGCTTCAGAAATGCCGATATGAACCTGATCCTAGAGATCGCACCCGAAGCAAAACGCCCCGTCTATGTCGCCATCCACTCCACCCTCACCTCAATCGGACTCTTCTTTTCCATCCCCGGCGGCTATATCCTGCAGGGCTTTGGGTATTGGGCACTCTATCTTACAACACTCTGTATGCTTCTGCTTGGACTATTTATGACCAATAAATTAAAAAATCTGGGTGTATAGCCTCCACACTCCCCGGACACTCGCACTCCAAGGCATTTCCACTGGGCAATTT
>JAYEOH010000105.1:1325-2816 GCA_034722775.1 Campylobacterota bacterium
CATACTTTAGCTTCATTTTTAAGTTGTTCAAAAGTGATTGATTCTGTTCTTCCCTCTTCTACATCCCTCATAGCTTCTACAGTTTCTTTGTTTGGTACTTTGAGTTCAAAAGGAATGCCATTTTCTCTCTTTATGCTATTCATGAATATATTGATAGCCTGTGAAGTTGTCATCCCTAGCTGAGAGAGTATCTCTTCTACATCTTGCTTCAGATGAGAATCGACTCTTGCTCTTACTGTTGCATCTAATGCCATGAGAAGTCCTTTATTTATAAGTATGATATTGTAGCATTTATGGGCTACAAATGTCAAGGCTATACTATCATCACTTCTCTACATCAGTGTCGAAATTAAGTTTTCCATATCCCTGCAATCTACTTTTTGCGCAGATCAAAGCATCCACAAAATCAATATTCTTAACCTCTACAATAGTCAATGCCTTATAATGCACCCCTTTGTGTCTCCTTTTATATATACAACTGGCATTATATATAAATAGTATTATTTTATCAACTCCTGCTTTATTGGCATCAATCTGCCTGGCTGTTTCCACAGCTTTTGGTGTATATTCAACGCCAGACCCGTAATTTAATTTTTTTAAGTTCTTTTTTTGCTGATGCTTTCCATTGTATTTCAAATGATGTCATCTTGTTTTAATTCCTTTAAAACATCTTGATGAGAAGTTGATTTTTCATCTTTTCTTTGGGCAACTATTGCTAAATCTTCAAAGTCTTCTAGTATATTTTCAAATTCTTGCATTGATAAAACTACTGACATTTTTTCACCATTATCATTGGTAATATATTGAGGATGTAAATTCATTGGCATAGTCATAATATACTCCATTTTTGATATAAATATATTATAGCAAAATTTTATTTGATTTTAATAGTTTGCTACTTCATATACTTTCCAAAAACCAGGAACAGTAAAATGTTTCATAGAGTCCTATATTTTTTATTTTTAAAACCACTGATAGCTAACTCAGCAAGTACATCAAGGTTTCCTGCTTTGCTATCTTCGGCTATCTGTTTATCCCACTGCTCATTATCATGATTCAGCAACCAATCTATCAATTGACTCAACTCTTTTTTGGGTAGTGTTTTGATCTCATCTTCTATTTTCATAAGTGTTGTCATCATATTCCTTTCTGATTGGCTAAGATCATACTCTTTATTCTCACAATATTTATCTTATTCATTATTACATTATAATGATTTTATATATTTTTGTCAAGATTTTGTTCTTCCCTAAAAAATCCATCTGCCCAGACACACTGGAGGAAGAACATGGCAAAAGGTGATTCGCTTAAACGATACAAAAATGAACAAAAAGCAGAAACAGAAATATTTAGGAGTTTTGCAAATTCATTTTGTGTCAAGTCAAATTTTGAACGTATCTCTTTTGCATTGGGTTCATTTATATAAAGGGTTATTGGGAGTGTGGCTTTGATTGTGAGTGCCTATGGGTTACACCTCGGGAGAGGTGGAAC
>JAYEOH010000106.1:0-1142 GCA_034722775.1 Campylobacterota bacterium
ATCCCCAAGAGGACTCGAACCTCTAGCTACGCCTTAGGAGGGCACTGCTTTATCCAGTTAAGCGATAGGGACTAAAAAGTAAAATGTTCACCAAGATAATGCTTGCGCACATTTTTATCATTGGCGATCTCGTCACTGCTTCCGTATGCAAGCATTTCACCGGTTCGCATGACATAGGCACGGTCGCAGATGCCGAGTGTTTCACGGACATTGTGGTCGGTGATGAGGATGCCCATATCCAGCTCTACCAGCTGACGGATGATATTTTGGATATCCAGTACTGCGATAGGATCGATACCGGCAAAAGGCTCATCGAGGAGGAGAAATTTGGGTTCTCCAACCAGAGATCGGGCAATCTCTACGCGTCTTCTCTCTCCGCCGCTCAGACGGATGCCCAGACGATGCCTGATTGGATTGATATTGAATACTTCCAGCAACTTGTCGATACGCGAATACATTGCTTTCTTGTCCATTTTCAGGGCTCCTGCCGCCATCAGGAGGTTTTCTTCGACAGTCAAATCCTTGAAAACACTCGATTCCTGAGGCAGATACCCTATGCCCGCTTTTGCTCGCGAACTCAGAGGCATATGCGTGATAGACTTGCCATCGATCAATACTTCTCCGTCAGTCGCATCCGTCAAACCGCAAATCATATAAAAACATGTCGTTTTCCCTGCACCATTTGGCCCAAGAAGCCCTACTACCTCTTTACTTTTTAGATTTAGAGAGATGTCATGCACGATCTGCGTTTTCTTGATAATCTTTGTGAGATTATTGGCTTCAAGTGTATGCATTCAAACCTCGCATTAAACCTTAATGGCATAGTTCCGACTCTCACCGACTGGCGTGATCAAAATCGTAACGATATTATACCCAGCATTCGCTAAAAACTCTTTGAGCGGCTCATCTGCCCACTCGACCAAATGCCACCCCTCTTTGTCAAGCTCTTCGTGTAGACCAAGCTCAAAAAATGCCTCATTACTGATACGATACAGGTCATAATGAAAAAGCATCTCACCGTAGCACTGCTGGAGTGAAAATGTTGGAGAAGTCACGCCAGATTCAATACCTTGGGATTGTGCTATTGCGGAGGCAAGTGTCGTTTTTCCCGATGCCAAATCTCCTGTGAGAAAGATGATGGC
>JAYEOH010000106.1:1242-8605 GCA_034722775.1 Campylobacterota bacterium
TGCTGCTGACGACATGGGCTCTCTTGACACCCAATTCCAGGAGTGCTTTTGCCATCACTTGAATATAGGCAGGATCAAATACCCCCAGCAGGTATTTTCTCGCGCCGGACGGGTTGGTCAGCGGCCCAAGAAGATTGAATATCGTACGATGATCGATCGATTTTCGTATGGGCATGATATGCTTCATGGCAGGATGGTGATTCATTGCAAAGATAAAGCAGAACCCCGTCTCTTCGAGCATCTTTACCTGATTTTCAGGAGAGAGGTTGAGATTGATACCAAGTGCTTCGAGGAGATCAGCAGAACCGGAATTGCTGGTGATGCTTCTGTTGCCATGTTTTGCAACGATCGAACCCATCGAAGCCAACAAGAGAGAGACAGTCGAAGAGATATTGAAACTCCCGCTCTTGTCTCCGCCTGTTCCCACGATATCGATCGACTTTTCACGCAATTCATGCGAGAGAGGGAGTTTGACCGAATGTTCCCGCATCACATAAGCGGCTGCAGCGATATCCTCTGCACTCTCTCCTTTTTCATAGAGGGAAATCAGAAAATCCCGTGCCTCGCTTTCTGCCATTTTATTGTCAAAAAGTTTTTCAAATTGCTCTTGTGTATTCATGATGTCCTCCCATGTATTAATCTATGCAGGGTCGATGTGATCGACCCTACAGTTGTTTTACATATTCTTCTTTTTGGCTTTTTGGAATCGTTTTTGTTGTTGGAATCTGCAGCACTTCAAAATGCTTGGGGCCATTGAGATACTCAATCGTGATCTTATCTCCCGGCGCTACATTTTTCGATGCTTTTGCCTTCATTCCATTGACATAAACCACGCCGCTCTTGACCATATCTGAAGCGATCGTCCGACGCTTCACGACATTGACTGCACTCATCCACTTATCAACACGCATTCTTATCCTTTAGAGTTTGAATTCAGCTTCTGCCTCTGTCGCTACAGCGATACCCTTGATTGTCAATTGATCATTGACAATATACTGGGCTTCCTTGAGTTCTTCGAGAATTTTCTCACCCTCTTTGAGATCAAACATTCCTGTATTAACCAATGACTCAGTGATATCGATCAATGTTTCGTCGGGCTCTTTTTTTAAGATCGCGAGTAGAAAAACCCGCTTGTTGATATCCTCTTCATTCATTTTAATGCAAATCCTCATTTAGTTTGACTTCTCTTGTGCTTCTCATAGCAATAATCTCACCAGAGATGGAATCCTGTCTAAAGTGGATACCATTAAGTCCCTGTAGTTCTGCCCCTTTGAATACCAGCTTATTCTCAAGACCTGCATCAGGATTGGCGGCATTGATCTTGTCAAGCTCGTCTGGCGCAATACCTACTTTGGTTCCTGCCAGTATAGAGATACCTGCATCCACGATACAGCCATCGCCCAATGGCAAACCGGTCACAGAGTTAGCACCCAGAAGAGTATTTTCTCCTATGGATATAGGATTGCCATCTGTTCCTGAGAGTACACCCAAAATACTTGCTCCGCCGCCGACATCCGAGCCGCTGCCTACGATCGCAGAAGAGGAGATACGACCCTCTACCATCACAGGACCAAGCGTACCGGCATTGAAGTTGATATAGGATGCTCCCGGCATGACAGTCGTACCCGCAGCGATCTGTGCACCCATACGCACTTTGCTCGCATCAAGGATGCGGGTATTGTCGGCAGGTATAACATGCTGTAAAAATCTTGGGAACTTATCTACACTGTCTATTTTTGGAAAAGTTCCTGTCAATTTCATCTCGATCTCATTTTCCCGGAGATACTCCAGCTCAAATGGTGTATTGCCGACCCATGCTACATTGCTGAGGACACCAAAGGCACCATTGAGGTTGATCCCTCGAAGCGGGGCTTTGCCCAGAGAAAGAGCATAAAGTTTGAGATAAACAGCTTCTACACTCTGTGGATTATCATCCTCAAAAAGGAATGTGATACGGAAGTCTTTCCCTGTATCTTCCATATTTGCCAATGTTTTGACTACCTGAACATTACGATGTGCCTCTCCTGTTGCCTCTGCCAGATATGGAGCGAAAGCCGCCATTGCATTGCGCACAAAATTGTCATTGACGGTTGCAACAAACTCAGACCCGGAACAATCCACAGTACACTTGGCTTCTCTGAGTGCTTTGATAAAAATAGCAGCGGAACCAAAATTCTCCTGCCAGTTAACTACAGCATAGTTGGCTTGCAATACTTTCTCTGCATTCTTCTGCCCTCTATCCACTCTTGCGATACCAAAAGCGATCGGCTCCCTATAGCCTTTGGATGCTTTTACATCCTCTACCAGTTTTTTAAATTCTTCAGTCGATGCAATTGTCTCAATAGCCATTTAATATCTCCTCTTATCTCTTATGATTATGGTTTTGTTGGATTATACTTTTTTTTATTTAAAATAGTGTAATATTTCAGGATGAAACATCTCAGAGGCTATACAAAACGCTACTTTTCGCTTGCGATCATTGCAATGTACTCGACGCTCAACAAATTGTGCACGATCGACAGCAATCATCGTTATCATCTCTATGCCTTTAAAATAGCAGAATATAAAACTTCCCCGCCATTCTAAAAAATCAAACAAAATGTTTATATCAGCAGACCTGTTCTTGTGACAATTATTGTGACAATTATGCGGTGTTGTGAGGACACAACACCCTACAGAACATTGCAGATATGAGTAGGGTGTTGTGCCCTCACAACACCAAAATTAAGATAATATTTAGCAGTGACAAACTTACAAATTTATAATATATACAAGGGAAAAAATGACAAAAATACAATTATCTCTGGCGGCGATCTTTATGATGACTACTTCAACTCTGGCAGCAGCAGAATCTATTGATGCAGTTATCACAACAAACGCATCTAAAGAGCTTTCAGAAAGCTATCCTCTCTTTAATGATGACAATCTCACAATCACCACCTCAAACCAAAGCGCTGAAGCGATCAACAATACGACAGCAGACATCTCTGTCCTTACGGCAGCTGATCTTGCGGAGAGTGGTGACCTGACTGTGGCAGAAGCCATAAGCAGGGTAGCGGGTATCTCCGTAAGCAATAATGGCGGATTCGGACAACCAGGCAGTATCTTTATGCGCGGACAATCCGCAGGCAATATATTGATCCTTCTCGACGGTATGCGCCTCAATGATCCCAGCAGTACTGATGGGCGTGCAATGATCGAGAATCTAATGATAGAAAATATCGCCCAGATAGAGATCGTCAAAGGCGGAAGCAGCACTGTCTGGGGTGGCAATGCCAGTGCCGGCGTCATCAATATCATCACCAAAAGTGCTCAGCAAAAAGGCTTTCATGGCAACGCCCAAATCAATGGCGGAACCTACAATACCAAGGGAGCCAATGCTTCACTCACTTATGGTGGAGAGAAACTGACAACACAAATTCTAGCCTCCTATCTCAATAGCGACAGTTTTTCGGCTCTGGCACCTCGTGATGCAGAGAATGATGCCTATACAAACAAGATGTTCAACTTCAAAATGGGCTATGCTTTCAATGAAAACAATGCGCTCGACTTCTCCTATTATCTGGTCGATGCAAAAGGAGATTATGATGATGCTTTCTCCCCTCTTCTCGCCAACGATGCTTACTCACATTACACTTCCCAACAAGAGAATTTCAATCTAAAATATCATTTTAAGCATGAGTCATTTGATAGTGTCAATAGGGCAAGTCGCGGAACTTTTGACAGAGACTACTTCACCAATAGTTTCGGGGAGGCGGAAAATCAATACCGTTCAACGATCAAAGAGGCCTCCTCGATCAATGCCTATCTTCACGAAAAAGGCAAAATCATCCTCGGACTGGAAGCCAAAAATATCGATGGGATGAACAACTATATCTCTGACTACCCCTCTGAACCCTCGCAGTCGATCTACAAAAATCGAGCAGCCTTCCTCTCAAGCCTCTATCGCTATAGTGACGATACACTGTTTGAAACCAATCTCAGATATGATTATTTCGATGCCTTCAGCAATGAAACAACATACAAGATCGGCCTCAAGCACGATCATAGATTTCTCAAAGGATTTACGACCAGAGCCAACTACTACACTGCCTACAATTCACCCAGTGCCTATCAACTCGCCAATACTGCTTTGGGCAAACTGCTAGAGCCCAGTTACTCCAAAGGGTTTGATATCTCGGCAAACTACAAAAAACTTTTTGCCATCAGCTATTTCAATACCGCAGTAGACAATCCTATCGAGTATGATATGGATCGCTTTGGCTATTACAATGTAGGCGGCAAAGAGAAATACAGCGGCATAGAGCTCAGCAGCCAATACAAATTATCCAAGCTCGGCCTGGTTCTTGGCGCCAACCTCACCCATCTCATCACCTACGAATCCTACGACACCACCGCACTCTCCAACCGCGCCAAAGACACACTCAATGTCTCGGCAGACTACTATACGGTTAATGATATGCACTTTGGTATCCTCGGTCAATACATCGGTGACAGAGTGGATGTCAGCACAGAGGAGACGGGGAACTACAGCGTATGGAATCTCAATTTCGATACTAAAATCGCCAAAGATTTCAAGCTCTATATCAATGCAAAAAACATCTTTGACAAAGAGTATGAGAGTGTCTATGGCTATGCAGCGGCAGGGCGTTCTGTTTTTGCCAGAGTGGCTTATAAGTTTTGATCACGCATTATCCAAACTTTTAGCTTCAAAGCTATATAATACATACAATTGATAGTACAAGGAGAGAAAATGCAAACCGTAGGTATAAGAGATTTGCAGACAAATCCGGCAGTTTTGACCAGATCATTGGAGAATAACGAGTTTGTGCTGATCACCAAGAGTGGTAA
Source organism: Campylobacterota bacterium (assembly GCA_034722775.1). Taxonomy (GTDB): domain Bacteria; phylum Campylobacterota; class Campylobacteria; order Campylobacterales; family Sulfurovaceae; genus SZUA-451. The sequence continues at coordinate 6,094 of JAYEOH010000106.1, forward strand.
ACCCCTGGGGGTAGCAACCTCATTTGATGATGATATTTTAAGGCATGGTTTTCTAGATAATTTGGTATTGGAGGCATTCAAAAAAGGAGATGTGTCATTCTCACAACTCTCCAAATCACTCAAACTCAACAAGAGCGAAACAATGGAATTTCTCAAAACGATGAATATACCGATAACTGATTACAATATCAAAGAGGAACTCAAGGGTATCAAGAGTTTTTTGAAGTGACTGTCATCGTCAGCGACAGCACCACTATCATCGTACTTTTGAATATTGAGAGGATGGATATACTGAGCAATATCTTTCATAAAGTCTATATTCCGCACAAAGTGTACAATGAGATTACAATAGATGAAAAGATCGTATTGGACGATGACCTTTTTGTCAAAAAAGAGATAAAAGAGAAGGCTTTATATCGACTGCTTCTAAAAAGTTTGGATGCAGGCGAGAGTGAAGCGATCGCACTCTCCAAAGAGATGAATCTGTCGTTGATTATCGATGAGAAGAAAGGCAGAAAAGTGGCGAGCAATCTTGGAATCAATATCTTCGGATTGATTGGTTTGCTAATTCTAAATTATAAAAATGGACACTTGTGCAGTCAGGAAACAGTAGATGTTTTCTATATGGCAAAAAAAGCAGGTTTTCGCGTCGGAGTAAAATTGGAGAATGATTTTTTACTGATTGTATCCAAGTATCCGCTATAATAACCTATGAAGAAAAATATTTCAAAAATCCTACTCGCTATAGTCTCATTTTGGGTGTTCGCACTCTCCCAGATCACTGCTGCTTCACCGCAAAGTGCAGCACCATGGATCGTCTCGTCGGCGCTCTATGCGGACAAAGAGAGCTCTATGCCGCAGATAGATTATACCCGGGAATTCAGGCATATCAATCTTCCGGAGTTCTGGATAGATAGAGCGGAAGAGCCTGATCGCATCATCATGAACCGGGAGCAGATCAGGCAGTTCAACAAAAAAACTGAGATGGTCAAGGGGCTTATCACACCTGCCAGGGATTTCAACACCACCTATTCCGGCGAGTGGATCAAAACAAAACTGATCAGTCTGCACGCCTTTCTGAACAAAAGGGCATTCTATCTCGAAAATGGAAAAGCGATTGAGAGAGATATGCCGCAGTCTCTTTGGGACAATAGCCGCTATGAAACTGTACCAAAAACTGTTACCACACGCTATGCGCTTGTTGTAAACTATACACATCATCGCGTCACTCCCACCAACATTACCCTCCTGAAAACACCTCAGCAACGCTACTTTGACCGTAACCAAAATGCCGCACTAGATATCGGTACGCCTCTTGCTGTCCTCATCCAAAGCGCTGACAAAAAGTGGTATTTTGCTCTCTCCCCAAGCAGTTACGGATGGGTGTCGGCAGAAGATATCGCCTTTACCACACGAGAGAAAATGCTCCGGTTTTCCGAAAGTAGAAACTTTGTGGTGACGATCAATCCAAAAAATGCAATCTTGATCAATGGGCGCTATGATGATTTTGTGCGTATGGGCGTTAGACTGCCCTATGCCGGCAGACTTGGAGCCTACGCACAAGTAAAGATTCCCAAACGAGATACCAACGGAGTCCTGTCGTTGCGCAATGCTGCGATCAAATGCACAGATACCCATCTGGGCTATCTCCCCTATACCCCGAGAACCATAATCACCCAGGCTTTCAAGTTTCTCAATGCACCCTATGGATGGGGCGGCATGTTCGGCGAGCAGGACTGCTCCAAATTTCTCCAGGAGGTCTATGCTGTCGCAGGCATTATGCTGCCGAGAAATTCCGGGGATCAGGAGCAGGCGGCAAAACCCCTCATCATTTTTGAGAATGGTGCTAAAGAGAGGATGACAAATCTGACACAAAAAGGTGAATCAGGTACTACTCTTCTGCATCTGCCTGGGCACATTATGCTCTATCTGGGAAGCTACAAAGGTACACCCTATATAATACATGCTGTCTGGGGAGCAGTCGAAGGAAAAAACCCTCTCGCAAAAACAGCTGTCACAAGCGTACTTTTCAAAAACTACATTGAGAAGATGGACACGGCCGTTGCCATCAAACCGTAACCCTCTATGAGAGAAAATTCCACACTGCAGCTTCTCCCTGACTGGTTTATCCGATACAAGTTTATCAATTCTCTTTTTCTGGGACTGAGCGTAGGAGCTATCTTCACTATCTATGCACCTCTGGATCCTTCGGTCTATTCGCTGGGTGGTGTCCTGCTGGCTGTGGCGATGCTGATCGTAGCGCGTCTCTATCATCGCATCATGACAACCTCGTGGTTTTTTCGTATCTCACTTTTTGTCGAAGCCGTACTCCTGCTGGCAATTGTCTATTTTCTTCTTTTTCCCTATACCTATCAAACGGCGCTTCTCGTCTATATCGGATATCAGACTACCTTTGTCTTCGGCAGTTATCTAGTCAGGGCAGAAACACTCCTGCTCTCCTCTGACGCACTCCTCACTCGACTCGATACCGCCAAGCAGTTAGGTTATCTGG
>JAYEOH010000106.1:8705-9880 GCA_034722775.1 Campylobacterota bacterium
AGATGCAATCTTCACCCAAAGCCCCTATCTTCTCCTCTCTTCTCCTGGCAAGTTCATCTCCCAATGCTTTTCCATCAAACCCCTCTGCCATCAGCACGGCAGGTATCACTCCACTATCGAAAGACCGATCCCATACACCCAGTTTTTGAGCGAGCAGCTTCACTCGCGGATGATAATTGCCGACAAACTCTGCGATACCCTCTCTATGCGCCGTTCTGGCAACAAAAGCACAATCTATAGTCTCAGGCAGCAGAGGAACATCGGCAATCTTTTTATAATAGATTCCGGGTGCTCCAAGCCTGTCGAGTATCTCTCTTCTCTCTTTGTCAAAATAGGGAGCAGCGATATAGAGGAAATAGTAGGGCTGCAGTTTTTCTAAAAAATTCTTTTTACTTCTCTGAAATTGCCTGCTCAGGCTGATAAAATTCTTGCGGTCCATATCAATGAAAAAAAGCTTTTTTGCGATTCCAAGAGCAAGAAAATAGTAGAGTCCATAGGTCGGAAAATTACCTTTGAACATCTTTTCAAATTCTAAAAACATCCGCTCTTTGGGCAGATCATCAAGGGAAATCTGACGACACACTTCGCAGCTCTCAGCCTCTACCTTGAAGCCAAAACGGGCAGCAAACTGCATAGCACGCAGGACACGCAGGCTATCCTCTGCAAACGATACTTTGTCTATCACCCGAAGCAGCTTTCGGTCCAAGTCAGCCAAACCCTCCCAATAATCCAGGATCTGCTCACTCTCAATATCATACATCAGGGCATTGATCGTAAAATCCCGTCTCTTTGAAGCTTCTCTCTCCTCTGTTGCCAGAGTCACATCAAATCCTCTATGCCCTGCCCCTGTTTTCTTCTCTGTTCGGGGCAAAGCGATATCGAGCTGATGATATTTGTAGACAAAAAAACTCTTCCCCGCGCCTTGCGCACCCAGGCATTCCATCGCACTCTCAAATAGTTTCGGAGAGATGCCATAGCACTCTATATCATAGTCGGAACACTCTCTGCCCACCAAAATGTCACGAACTGCACCGCCTACGATATAGCATTTTGCACCATACTTATCACGGAGAAAATTTGTGACATCATCAATATCTGTTTTAATATTTTGAGGGGTGTTTAAAAAAAAATCTGAAGATGAAATTACTTTAATTTGTGGATCCAAGGCTTATCCC
>JAYEOH010000106.1:9980-13512 GCA_034722775.1 Campylobacterota bacterium
CACTCCGACCTGCAATCATTTGGAAGCATATTCCGCAATAATATCGCCCATCTCAGAACATGTCACGATCTCTTTGGCATCATAATCCGCAATATCACCGGTGCGATACCCCTCCTTGAGTGCCCTCTTGATCGCTTTATCGATCTTGTCTGCTGCTTTACTCTCTCCAAGCGCATACCTGAGCATCATACTTGCACTGGAGATTGTAGCTAGTGGGTTGGCGATCCCCTGACCTGCGATATCAGGAGCAGAACCATGGATCGGCTCGAAGAGTCCTACGCCCTCTCCTGTACTGGCACTCGGCAAAAGCCCGATAGAACCGCTCAGCATACTCGCTGCATCCGAAAGAATATCTCCGAATATATTGCCCGTGAGGATCACATCAAACTGCTTGGGGTCACGAATCAACTGCATTGCAGCATTATCAACATACATATGAGTCAGTTCAACTTCCGGATACTCTTTCGCGATCTCCTCAACCGTCTCACGCCAGAACTGACTCACTTCAAGGACATTGGCTTTATCCACCGAACAGATCTGCTTCTGACGCTTCATCGCAATGTCAAAGGCAACTCTGGCAATCCGCTCAACCTCTTCTCTGGTGTATATCATAGTATTGTACGCCCTATCCTCGAGCAATTCCCTGGGTTCGCCGAAGTAGAGGCCGCCAGTCAATTCACGAACCACCATCAGATCAACACCTTCGATCACATCCGGCTTCAGCGTGGAAGCATTGATCAGCTCGTCATAGACGGTTGCCGGACGGAGATTGGCGAAAGTACCCATCTCTTTTCTCAGCCCCAGCAAACCGCTTTCAGGCCTGAGATGTCTCTCAAGCTTGTCCCACTTCTCTCCGCCGATCGCACCGAACAGTACCGCATCACACTTCTTGACACCCTTTGTCGTCTCTTCCGGCAGCGGCACTCCGGTCTCATCGATCGCAGCGCCGCCCAATAGCATTTCACTATATTTGAGGTTGCACCCCTGCTTGACAGAGACAGCGTCCAGAACTTTGATCGCTTCATCGATAATCTCCGGACCGATCCCGTCCCCTTTGATGATTCCTATCTTATAATTTTTACCCATACTGTTTTATTCCTTGTTTCTTTTGACTTTCAATCTCATTTTTGGCAAACTCGATCAATCCGCCCGCATCGACCAACTCCTGCATAAATTCAGGGATCGGTGCAAACTGATAATGCTTTGACTGTGTGATATTGATCACTTCGCCTGCATCCATATCGACTCTGACAACATCACCTTCGTTGATCTCATTTGCCTCTTTGAGCTCAAAGATCGGCAACCCCATATTGAATGCATTACGATAAAATATTCTGGCAAATGTCGGCGCAATGATCGCATTGACACCTGCTGCCTTAAGTGCAATAGGCGCATGTTCCCGACTGCTTCCGCAACCGAAGTTTTCACCTGCTACGATGACATCTCCTTCGCTCATCTTCTCCACAAATGCAGGATCTGCATCCTCCATCACATGTTTTGCCAACTCTTTGGCATCGCTGGTATTGAGATATCTTGCTGCGATGATCAAATCTGTATCGATATTGTCACCAAATTTCCAAACTTTCCCTTGCAAAACAGCATCCTTTTTAGAGTTAATTTGCCGCAATCTTAGCTAAAAAGTTGAAAAATACCAAATTACACTCCAGATTTACCACAAAAATTTAGAAAATTTCGGTATAATCCATTTTTTAATTAACACTTCACAAATAGGGGCTTTACTGATGGCAGCAAAAGAGAGTATCAAGCGGACGGAAGAACTTTTTATCGCCAAGAAGAAAGGTGATGTTGTTACATTTGAAAATATTGCAAAAGAGTATGACAAACAAATTACCGTATCACAAGCGAATAAAATCCAACAATTTTCTGCCAAATATGCCATTGGAATGGTTTCTGCCTCTGAATATGCCAAGCACCTCTCACTAAAAGAGGTCAAACGACGAGAGGCTGCCAGAAAGAAGATGGCTGAAAATAACCTCGAAGAGGAGTTTGATTTTACCAAAGAAAAGGAACTTCTTGAGTGGAGTCGCAGTGACAGTCCTGTGCGTATGTACCTTCGTGAAATGGGGAAAATCCCTCTTTTGACAAAGGAGGAGGAGGTATATCTGAGCAAGCAGATCGAGGAGGGGGAAGATGTCATCATCGATGCGATCTGCTCCGTCCCATACCTGATAGACTACATCATCAATTACAGGGAACCTCTTCTCAACAGGGAGCGCCGTGTCAAGGAGCTTTTCAAAAGCTTTGAAGATGCCGGCAAGAGTGATAGCGACGAAGAAGAGGGAGGAAATGAAGGAACAGATGGAGCCAAAACCCTCCAGGACGATAAGCGTGTCAAGCAGGTAGTAGATAGTTTCAAGCTTCTCGAAAAGAACAAAAAAGAGTGGATGAAGGAGCGTGATGAACTACACAGATTGCAGGACGAAGGCACCGAAGAATCCAAAATTGTACATGAAAGACTCAGGGTCGCATTTAGAAAAGAGCAGCTCAAAAGAGCTCTTCTCAATCTGGGACCGACAAGCAAACTGATCAATGAACTGGTCAAAGCGATGGAGACTGCACTGAAAAGTGATGACTCTTTCGACAAGGAACTCAAGAGACTGGAGTATAAGCTGCCACTCTTCAATGATCTGCTCAAGGCCAACCATAAAAAAATTCTTGACAATATCATCAAAATGAATAAAGAAGATATCTCCAATTCTGTTCCTGAGACTACTATGGTAAGTACCTATGTTGAGATCAAAAAGCTCTTTGAGACAAGAGAAGCAAGTAAAAACAGTTTCAACCTGGACCCTGCCAAACTCGAAGAGATCCTCAACCAAATTCGTCAGGGTAAAGCGCAAAGTGAAAAAGCCAAAACCCGTATGGCAAAATCCAACCTTAGACTGGTTGTCTCTATCGCTAAACGATATACCAATCGCGGGCTTCCTTTCCTTGACTTGATTCAGGAAGGAAATATTGGCCTGATGAAGGCTGTCGACAAGTTTGAATACCAAAAAGGGTATAAGTTTTCAACCTATGCGACTTGGTGGATCCGCCAGGCAATCTCCAGGGCCATCGCTGATCAGGCACGAACGATCCGCATCCCGATCCACATGATCGAGACAATCAACCGGATCAATAAGATCATCAGAAAGCATCTCCAGGAGACAGGCAAAGAACCTGATCTAGACACCATCGCAGAAGAGGTCGGTCTCTCCGTTGACAAAGTCAAAAATGTCATCAAGATCACCAAAGAGCCTGTCTCACTCGAAACGCCGGTCGGTGATGAAGATGATGGGCGCTTTGGTGACTTCATCGAAGACAAAACAACACTGAGCCCCACTGATGAAGTTCTCAAGGATGATCTGAACAATCAAATAGACGAAGTTCTTGACCAGCTTAACGAACGAGAAAAAGCAGTTGTCCGTATGCGCTTTGGACTCCTGAAAGACGAAAGTGACCGCACCCTGGAAGAGATCGGCAAAGCCCTCAATGTCACCAGAGAACGAGTCCGCCAGATCGAATCCTCCGC
>JAYEOH010000107.1:0-2656 GCA_034722775.1 Campylobacterota bacterium
GAAAACCTTATAAAATATATAACTTTATAAGGTTTTCTCAAGTACATATTTTTTTCTAATATTTTCAACAATCTGACTCACTTTTCGACTTCTCATCATCAATAGATCTGACGGTCCTCTTTTTCAAGCCACTGGTCAAACAGTTTGGCATTGGCTTCATAATCTATCTGCTTGAATACAATATCATTGTTTTCGCCACGCATCATTTCATAAAATCTGTGATCATCAAAGCCTCCCCTTGCAGCATCATGTTCGGTTGTCCCGTAGTAGACTGTTCCGATACGTGCCCAAAAAATGGCACCTAGGCACATAGGACAAGGCTTGCTGGTTGTATACAAGACACAGTCGGATAGGTCATATCGTGTAAGCTGTTCACTGGCTTTCCGGATAACATTGATCTCGGAATGGGCAGTGGGGTCATTGGTTTTAAGAACTTCATTGTGTGCCGCGGCAATTACCTTATCGCCTTGAATAACAACGGCACCAAAAGGTCCGCCATCATTGACCAACATCCCTTTCACTGCCTCATCGTAGGCGATCTTCATCCATTGATTCATCTTATAGCGACATCGCCGTGATCGTATGATCGAGGAAAAGCCCCAATACGATGAAGAGGCTTATGCCTGCAGGCTTAGTGTAGAGTTTGTTGGCAGTGAGAAAGACCAGCATCATGGTAGCAACCAGCATCGTGGAGATATCGAAAAGATAGTCTGTGATGTTGATCTGCATTGGGTTGGTGAGTGCAGCGGCACCCAATACGATGGTGGTGTTTGCCATATTGGATCCGATGATATTGCCGATAGCCATATCGACTTTTCCTTTGACTGAAGCAGATATGCTGACCACCAACTCGGGAAGTGAAGTTCCCAAGCTGATCATAATGATGCCGATGATCCACTCCGATATACCAAAATCTCTGGCGATATCTGAAGCGCTGTCGATCGTAAAGCTGGCTCCCCCTATGATTAAAATCAGACCTAGCAGTATCAAGGGAAGTGACTTTATCCACAAAAAATCTTTTTGCTTCTCCTCTTCAATCTCCTCTTTTATATCTTCTATTTCGGCAGTTATAAGCCCTCTGGCTTCCCTGACAAGAAACATGACATAGGCAGCCATGAGAAGAAGGAGCAGCATCGCATCAAAACGCGAAACTTCACCATCAAAGATCATCAGAATAAAAACAAATACCGGTACGATAGCCCAAGTGCTGTCTTTGGCAAAAAAATCACGATCCGGATTGATCGTTTTGGAGATCAGAAAGATTGTGCCAAGCACAAGTGTAATGTTTAGAATATTGCTGCCGATGACATTGGCTATAGCGATCTGAGGTTTCCCGTCAGCACTTGCTGCAATACTCGCTGCCATCTCAGGCAGACTTGTTCCCAGTGCAATAAGTGTGGCACCGATGACAAATTCAGAGATATTAAACTTCATAGCGATGCGTTCACTCTCTCTGACGAGCAGGTCTGCTCCCCAGATCAGTGCTGCCATAGCTATGACAAAGATGACAAAATTCATGATGTTATTCCTTTAGTTTTCTGTACGGATGATCAGGCTTTTGGGCAAATGAAACAGCTCTATCAGTTCAGTTTCGCGAGCTCTCATCTCTCCACAATCGACTTCGTGGTCATATCCAAGAAGATGCAGCAGCCCATGAATAAAAAGGAGCATGCTTTCCTGTTGCGGCGTATGTCCCAGCTGCTCGGCTTTTTGGATGACCATCTCCGACGACATCACGATCGACCCCAGAGGAAGCATATCAAAATCTCCCTCCAGAGGAAAACTCAGGACATCCGTCGGAGTATTTTTGGATCTATATTCGGTATTGATCTTCTCTATCTCCATATTGTCACAGATAATGAGTTCGATTTCTCTGCCGGTTAAACTCTTTGCAATAGTTTCCAGTTCATTGATAGGAAGCGGAAAGTCTGTTTGATTTTCTACCGTAATTGACATAGGGGAATTATAGCTAATATTGGTAAAATTAGGAGAGATAAAATATTAGGAGAGTGATGAGTCAGCCAAAAATAGCGATTTGTATCATTTCGGGGGGCATGGATAGTGCCTTGAGTGCGGCTATTGCCAAAGAGGCGGGGTACGAGATCGTCGGTGTGCATTTCAACTATGGACAGCGTACGCAGGAGAAAGAGCTGTCGTGTTTCAGAAAGTTGACAGAGGATATCGGAACAGTCAAAAATTATGAGATAGATTTGGATTTTTTTGCACAGATTGGGGCTTCGGCTTTAACGGATAAGTCAATAAGCGTACCGACAGGTGGAGTAGAGGAGGGTGTGCCTATTACTTATGTACCTTTCAGAAACGGCATCTTCCTCTCTATCGCTGCAGCTATAGCAGAAAAACATCAGGCTGATGCACTCTATATCGGTGTCGTAGAAGAGGACAGCAGCGGATATCCTGATTGTCGTGAGAGTTATATTCAGGCAATGGGGAAAGCGATCGACCTGGGGACGCGGGATGAGACAAATCTGGAGATCAGGATGCCGCTGGTAGCGCTGAAAAAGAGTCAAATAGTTCAAAAATCACTGGAACTTTCTGTGCCGCTGGAGCACACCTGGAGTTGTTATCAGTCCGAAGATAAAGCATGTGGTGTTTGTGACAGCTGCCGTCTTCGCTTGAGAGGATTTGAGCAGGCAGG
>JAYEOH010000108.1:0-12915 GCA_034722775.1 Campylobacterota bacterium
TGAGCGTTTCGAAAAATTCTCCCGGGAACAGGGGGATGACCTGCTGTTGGACTTCTCCAAGAACCGTATCGACGAGAAGATCTTCGGGTCACTGCTGAAGCTGGCGGAAGAGATGGACCTCAAGGCAGCGACCGAAGCGATGTTCACGGGTGAAAAGATCAACCGCACCGAAGATCGTGCTGTGCTGCATACTGCTCTGCGAAATCGAGGCAATAGACCCATCTATGCGGATGGCAAAGATGTGATGCCGGAGATCAATACTGTATTGAAGCAGATGGAGGATTTTTGCGGCAGAGTCCATAGTGGTGTCTGGAAAGGCTACACCGGCAAGAAGATCACCGATATCGTCAATATCGGTATCGGCGGCTCCGATCTCGGTCCTGTGATGGTGACTGAGGCACTGCGATACTACAAACTTCCTGATATCGAGTCGCATTTTGTCTCCAATGTCGACGGTACTCATATTGCCGAAACACTCAAAAGAGTCAATCCTGAGACAACCCTCTTTCTAATCGCTTCTAAAACCTTTACCACGCAAGAGACAATGTCCAACGCCCACAGCGCCCGTGACTGGTTTTTGGAAGCAGCAAAAGAGGAAACTGCTGTCGAGAAGCACTTCGTTGCCATGTCTACCAATACCGAAGGGGTCAAAGCCTTTGGTATCCATCCGGATAATATGTTCCCTTTCTGGGACTGGGTTGGCGGGCGCTACTCTCTCTGGTCCGCGATCGGTCTCTCTATAGCCCTTACCATCGGCTATGACCGCTTTGTCGAACTGCTCGAAGGGGCACACGAGATGGATGAGCACTTTCGCCATACCCCATTCGCCGACAACCTGCCGGTGATCATGGCGCTGCTCGGCATCTGGTACAATAACTTCTATGGCGCAGAGAGTCTCGCTATCCTCCCTTACGATCAGTATCTGCATCGATTTTCAGCCTATATGCAGCAAGGCGACATGGAGTCCAATGGCAAATCGAGCAGCCGCCGCAATGAAAAAGTCAGCTGGCAGACAGGACCTGTCATCTGGGGCGAACCCGGGACCAATGGACAACATGCTTTTTATCAGCTGATCCACCAGGGAACCAAACTTATCCCTTGCGATTTTATCGCCCCTGCACAGTCACTCAACCCTATCGGAAAACACCACAGTATTCTGCTCTCCAACTTCTTCGCTCAGACAGAGGCACTGGCATTTGGAAAGAGATACGAACAGGTGGAGGATGAGTTCATCGCTGCCGGAAAAAGCCTCGACGAAGTCTCTGACTTGATCCCGCACAAAGTCTTCGAGGGCAACCGCCCGACAAACTCAATCCTGCTCCAAAAAGTAACGCCGCGAAGTCTGGGCAAACTAATCGCCCTCTATGAGCATAAAATTTTCGTGCAGGGAGTCATCTGGAATGTCTACAGTTTCGATCAGTGGGGTGTGGAGCTGGGCAAGCAGCTTGCCAAAAGGATTTTGCCGGAACTTGAAGGTGACCAGGAGGTGACAAGCCATGACACTTCAACAAATGGACTCATTAAACAGTGGAAGTCCTGGAAATAGGAGCAGAAACGACATATCGTTTCGGGAAATTATTCCCGAGAAGAGTTTCTAGGAACCTCGCACCCCGAGGGCATTTCCGTTGGGCAACTTGTTCGAGGCAAAGGCTCAAGCCCTGTAATTCATATACAATTCACAAACAAAAGGTAAAATAATTTTTTATATTTCAAGCGCTCTACAATCAAAGGAAGCAGTTCGATGCAAAAAATTATATTTATATTACTTATGGGCACCCCTCTCTTTGCCGTTTCCCTGCAGGAGCTTGTACGGATCGGTCTTGCGGAGAGTACGGTGGTCAAAAAGAGTCAAACCGAAATAGACTATGCTGTAGAGAAGAGAAAGGAGAGTCAGGCTGAACAGTTGGGCAGCATAGATCTGGTAGCCAGCTATACACACTTCAATCTCCCGAGAACACTCGCTCCACTGACTCCTGCGACAATGAAAGATCCTATATCTGCTATCAATGTCTCTACGACACAAGATTTATTTGGTACAGGGGTAGCCTATTCTGTGCCTCTATTTACCGGTTTTGCCCAGACAAGGCAGATAGAGATGGATTTGATCGCCACGAAAATGGCACAAAGTAAAACATCATTGACTAAAGAGCAGTTGATTTATAATATAAGCTCGCTCTATCTCTCTGTATTGGCACTCAGAGAGATGTATGGTGCACAGCAAAACTATGTCGAAACATTGAAAAAACTTGAACAGCAGATTTCGGATGAAGTTCGATTTGGCAAAAAAGCACAGATTGATCTCCTCAAGGCACAGAGTGATCTTCAGGGCAATCTCTCTTATCTTGAAGTGGTCAAGGGTAATATCGCGATCACCAAAGCTTCTCTGGCGAGTTTGGTGGGCATAGACTCTGTTGGGGCACTGGAGCAGGTCAAAGTATCTGTCAAAAAACCAAACTACAATACCAACAGACTGCTTGCCGATGCTTCTGTACTAAATAGTGTGATAATCACTGATCTTAGTCTCCAAAAGGCAGACAAGGGAGTAGCAAAGGTTCAGTCTGGCAAACTTCCCCAAGTCTCTCTGGATAGTTATTACGGATACAACTATGGTCCTAATGATGAGACCAATCTCAAAAGTGGATTATGGGAAAACAAAAACAATTGGCAAGTCGGGATCAATGCGAAATGGGCACTTTTTGATTTTGGCAAAAATGATGCTGCGACACAAAAAGCAAAGATTGGAAGAATGAAGGCTGAGCTTGAGAAGCAGCAGACAATGCTCGATCTCAGGAAGTCATTCATCGAAGCCCAAGAGAAGATCAAACAGGAGTATGCCAACTATCAGAGCAATCTCAAACAACTTGTACTGGCAAAAAAAAGTGAAAAGATCGAAAATGTCCGCTATCTCAACGATGCAGCCACACTCAACGACCTGCTCTACGCTAAAAGCAAAACCCACTTGGCATCTGCAAAATTGATCGAAAGCAAATATAACTATCAAAAAGGTAAATTCTATATGAATTACTTATTGGAAAGAGGAGTTAACAAGTGAAAAAAATGAAAAAGATTTTAGGTATTGGCATAGTACTTATTATTGTATTGTTCGCTGCCAAGCTTCTCAAGGAGCGCAAAAGTGAAGTGGAAAATGTTGCCTCGCCTGCATTGCCTGCACTGTCGATCTCTTTAGTGAAAGTAGAGCAGGGAGTTGTACAGAAGAGAGAAAATTTTCTCGCCCTTTTGGAGTCGCAAAGCGAAGTGAAGATATCAACTAAACTTAGTGGATACATTCAAAAAATAGCTGTTGTGGAGTCTCAAGAAGTCAAGAAAGGAGATCCGCTTGTGGATATCGACAAGGGAGAGCTTCTGGCTTCTTTGAAAACCCTGGAGGCGACACTCAAGCAGCAGGAGAGCGACTATCGTATCGGAAAAAATGTATTTGAACGCAACAAAAAGCTTCATACGGCAGGTGCACTCCCTAAGGAGAAGCTCGAAGAGTTGGAGATCGGTATGGACGGGAAAAAGACACAGATCGTGAGTACCAAAGAGAAGATCAAGCAGGCTGCAATACAGCTGGAGTATCTTGAGATCAAGGCACCATATGACGGGAGAGTGGGAAAGATATTCCTGCGAGCGGGAAATCTAGCTGCCCCCGGTCAGCCCATTATGACGCTGAGCCAATCAGAGCAAAAGATGACTTTCTCGTTTGCATCCGGGCAGAACCCTATCAAAAAAGGGCAATTTGTCTTTAGGGAAGGAGAGAATATAGGTCGTATCAAAACGATCTATACGCAGGCAAAAAATGGTCTCTCTGTTGCAGAGATAGAGTTGAATCAAAGATTGGCACTGCCGGAGGGTGCTTTCATCTCTGTCGATGTTGTGATAGGGGAGTACAAGGGATGTCTTGTGCCTTCGGATACCCTGGTGCACATGCGTGATGCGACACAGATCATGCTCTACAGAGAAGAGAAGTTCACACCTTTGGCTGTGAAGGTATTGTATGAAAACGAGAAAGATACACTGATAAATCCATGTCCAAAAGGAGATATTGGACGAGGCAGCGAGATCAAGCTCTCAAAACTTCCCTTTTATGGCAAGGTGAAAATCCGGAGTGCAGAGGATGAGTAGGGAGAATGAATCCTGGATTGAGCGGCTGCTGAAGCGCCCCCACTTTATTATCTCTTTTTTGGCACTTTTTGTCTTTATCGGCATCATAGGATATAACAAAATCGATCGTAAACTTTTTCCTGACTCCAACTATCCGGAAGTAGCTGTCGTCATCGTAGAGCCTTCTGCTTCTGCTGAAACGATCGCTGCGAATGTCGCTGTCCCTATCGAAGAGGAGCTCTATACGCTTGATGAGATCAGGAGAGTCACCTCTTCGACTATTGACGAGGTGACGGTGATCAGCGCAGAGTTTGAGTATACCAAAGATATCAACAATGCTGTCAATGATGTCAACAATGCCATTGCAAAGATACGATCCAAACTCCCTCTGGATATCCGAGAACCCCAGGTGATCAAGATCACAGAGGCAACACCGCCTGTCGTCGTCTATGCGATGATCCCGGAACACGGAAGCTCTTATGAAGACCTCAGAGAGTTGGCAAATGGAGAGATCAAGCACAAGCTGCTCAAGACACCCGGGGTCGCCAATGTGGATGTCTTTGGCGGCTATGATAAAGAGCTTCAGGTTATTATCGACAAAAACAAGCTTGATCAGTATGGATTGACACTTGGGTCTGTGATGGCACTTTTGCAGAAAAATGACAGAGAGTATGCCCTGGGTATTGTGATCAATGAGAGGAGCCGTTACCTTATCAAAGTGGCAGGAAAACAGGATAAAGTCAGCAAGATAAAATCTCTGGCTTTGACACCTAGTCTCAAGCTTTCTGATATCGCAGAAGTCTACTTCGGCCATTATGAAAATACGGCACTCTACTATGGAAACAGTCAAAAAGCAATCGCACTTTCCGTACAGCGATCGATCACTGCCGATGTGATCAGGACGATCGACGCTGCAGAGAAGGTCATCGATGGTTTTGCCAGGCGCTACCCCAATATCACCTTTCAGGTAACCGATACACAAAAAGATACGATCAAGCTCAGTACAGACAATATGTTCGAGTCCCTGAGAGATGCAATAGTCATGGCAACGATTGTCGTATTCCTCTTCCTGGCAAGTTTCAGGCAGGTGATGATCGTGCTGGTGACGATACCGATCGTTTATGGGGCTACGATCGCGCTAATGTGGCTTGTGGGGATCGATTTCAATGTGATTACGCTGACGGCTATCATACTGGCACTGGGCCTCCTGCTGGATGATACCGTCGTGGTGATGGAAAATATTGAACGGCATCACAAAGAGATGCATGAAGAGATCCATAAAGCAGTTTTTGTGGGAACTAAAGAGATCATGTTTGCTGATCTCAGCGGTACAGTCACAACGATGATAGCCCTGGCACCGGTACTTTTTGTGGGTGGCTACCCCCAAACGATCTTTCAGCCGCTTATCGGAACACTTATGCTTGCTCTGGCAGCCTCTTACATCATCTCTATCACAGCCGTTCCTCTGCTATCTCTCTATTTTCTATCTATTCAGAGGCCGTGGATACGCAAAGCAGAAGATTTTTTCCACCGCTATATCGAGCAAGCCAATCAAAAAACCGTTGATTTCTTTCGGGGTGCTGTTGAGTTGGCACTGGATAACAAAAAAGCTGCGATAAGTTATTTTGTCGTTTTGCTGCTCCTCTTTGTCATCAGTGTCAAGGGTGTGATGCCGGTAGTGGGGAAAGAGTTGACACCACCTATGGATACGGGTGAGCTCAATGTCAAGATCACGGTCGATGCCAATCTTCCCATAGAGAGATCCGAAGAGATCGTCAGGGAGGCAAATAGGATTTTCAATGATGAAGCCAAAATCCTGCGTATCTCGGCAAGTATCGGAAATGAACCGGGAGTGATGAGTATCGGTGCAGGTGGCGGAGTGGATCAGATCGCGATCAAGGCGAGCTATATTAACCGATTTGAGAGAGACGCAACTATCTGGGATATTGCAAGAGAGCTGAGAGTGAAATTGGCGAAGATACCGCATGTCAAAACACTCGAAGTCGCACCGGCAGGCGGAAGTCCGATGAAGAGTATTCGGGGCAGTGTCGATGTATTGCTCAGTGCAACTGACTTTGATCAACTGGAAGAGGCAGGCGGTGAGATCGAGAAGGTGATGTATCAGACAAAGGGTCTCGTCTCTGTTTCGAAAACCTGGGAAAATGACAAAGTGGTCTACGCCCTGGATATTGATGAAGCCGAAGCATTGCAGTATGGTTTGACCAATGATATGATCAGCAGGGAGATACAGATGCTGGTGCGCGGCGGTATCGTTGCCAACTTCCCCAAGCAAAACAGTGCAGACTATGCCGTCAGAGTATGGCTTCCAAAATCTCAGAACAGTTCGATGGAGAAGATACTCTCGACACTGATACCCACCAAAGAGGGAAAGGTGCCTTTGCGAACCTTTGCCTCATTCTCTTCACACAAAGAGCCTACCACGATCACAAGGGAGGGACTGAACTATACATTGGATATCTACGGCAACCGTGAAAAAGCTGCTATTTCACACATCATGGACTCTTTTGATCAGGCTGCCCTGGAGCAAAACCTTGCACTTCCTGATGGGGTAGAGATGGAGCAGACCGGAGATATCAAGCAGTTTAAAGAGTCAGCAGGGAGGATGATAGGGGCTATTGCGTTTGCAATTCTCTTTATCTTTTTGACACTGGTTGCAATGTTCAATTCGATCAAAATATCCCTGATGATTTTGGTCTCCATCCCTCTGACGATCATCGGCGGGTCCTGGATCCTGCTGGTACTTGACTATCATGTCTCTATGCCTTCTATGATGGGCTTTATATTGCTTTCAGGTATTATCGTCAACAATGCCATACTGCTCATACACTTTGCCATGGAGCGTATGTCTGCAGGACTCAATAAGCGGGATGCGATGATCGAGGCGATTACACTCAGAAGCCGACCGGTCCTGATGACGGCCTTTTCAGTCTCTGCCGGTATGCTTCCGGTAGCTCTGGGTTCAGCGATTGGCCTTGAGAAGCTGGCTCCTCTGGGTGCTGTAGCGATAGGCGGGTTGATCGTGGGTACCCTGATGACCCTTCTCTTTATTCCTCTGGTTTTCATCTGGACGGTGAAAGAGAATGAGATGGAGGAGGAAGTTTACGAGTGAGTAAACCATATCACCTCCTGCCGGGTGATATGGAATTCCTGGATATAGTTTTCTCCTGTATTTCATTTAGTATTTTATTGTAAAATATCAATATATCTTTATCGAGAGTGCTTCTGCTTCAAAATGACAATCGTTTACAGGCTTCAGTTCTTTTCTGCGAACTGACTTGAGTTCTGCCTTTGCTGCTTTGACTCTCTTTTGATACTCCGGGTCTGCGTGTAGTTTTGCCACGGTACCGGCACCCATAGTCCTGCCCCACATGATATCGCTATACCAGTGCGCATTGCAGACAATACGACTTTCGCTATAAGCTCTTCCTCGTGCCAGAATCTTTGTGGCATGATCAGGATCGATCTCAGCCAATGTCAATGCCCAGGCCCATCCGATAGCAGAGTGTCACCATCAATCATCAGAAGATCAAAGATTTTAAGTTGGACAATGTAGAAAAAGTTAATGAATATTTTGCTGCCGTCAATGCTAAAAAATAAGTTATACCTGGATGAACTACCCCCCCCTAAGAAACAGATAAAACCCAAAATTCAGAGTCGGAGATATTCTTTCAGTAAATTTTATGTATAATTTTGTCAATCGGATTGGACTACGAGGTGCCTTTTGAATTGAGGTCAAAGTTAAGAGTATTGAGTGGAAGTTATTGTTGAGTGACACTATATCAAGAGTACACTAACACAAAAGGAAAAAAAATGAAAAAAGCAATTTTAGCAACAACAGTTATCGCAGGTTTAGGGTTGGCAACATCTGTTATGGCAGAGTCAGCATCACATGTAGAGAAAAAAGTAGCCAAAGAGGCAAAGAAAACTGAAAAAGCTATAGTCAAAGAGGCGGTCGCTACAGATAAAGCCGTAGATAAAGCAGTTAAGGGTGTGGATAAATCTATCACAAAAGAGACAAAGAAACTTGATAAGCTTTATGAGAAGGATATAGCAAAAGAGAGTAAAGCTGAGGCAAAAGCTGATAAAAAGATAGAAAAAGAGGCTAAAAAAGCTGACAAAAAAGTAGATAAAGTATATGACAAAAATGCAGCCAAAGAGGCTAAAGCTGAAGAGAAAGCTCTAAAAAATGTAGAAAAAGATGCTAAAAAAGAGGTTAAAAAAGCAGCAAAGGATATTGAAAAGGCAGCTAAAAAAACAGATAAAGCTTTAGCAAAATAGATCTTTGGAGGTTCCTAAGGCGACCCCAAGGAGATAAACACCCAAATAGTTGAGTCAAACTTTAGGGTGTTTAGCCTTGCCCTCATAATCACTTAGCATAAATGCCACCCATCTAGTCTCATCGTACTGCTCAAATAGAAATTGTATAACCATTGTCAGCGGTACAGAGAGTATCATACCCGCAGGACCAAATATCCATCCCCAAAATGTCATAGAGATAAGTATGACGAGAGCTGAAAGTCCCAATCCTTTTCCCATAATGCGCGGTTCTAGTATGTTTCCTATTACCGTATTGATGATTAGATACCATATCGCTATCCAGAATGCTGTCATCCATGACTGATCAATCACTGCCAGGATGACTGGAGGGATCGCTGCCAGGATGGATCCAACAACTGGGATAAAGTTGAGGAAAAAGGTAAGAGTAGCCCACATATAGGAGTACTCAACGCCATAATACCACAATACTAACAATACCCAAAGTGCTGTCAAGAGACTGGTCTTTACTTTGATAAGAAAGTATGATTTGATCTTTGTGATGAGCTCCATACCCTTTTCGCCACTGCGACCGCTATCCTCCATGAGCTTCACCACCTTGTTGTAAAAAAAACCAGACTCCAGGAGCATGAAGGTAACCATAAAGAAAATCAGTATAATATTGGAAAATTGTGTTCCAACCTGAGAAGCCAGGCTTGTCACTATACTTCCAATATTACTTTTTTGAAGCAGGGCATTGATATCATCCTTGTTGACATCCAAACCTATTTCAACAAGCGTAATGGTAAATTTATCTATTCTCGCATAAAATTGCTGTTGAATATCGTGGAAATTTGCAGCAAAAGAGCGTGCCTCTCCACCCACATATTCACCCAATCCAACAATAGGCAGCATCACTGAAATCATAATAATGATTAGGGAGATCACCCTTGGGATTCGCTTGCTGCTAAGATAATTTAGCAGAGGAGATAGTATGATGGCGATAGCAATGGAGATGAGAAAAGGGACAAAAATAGTTGAAGAAACCTTGAGAACTACAAAGATAACCGATAGTGTTGCCAATAAAATAAATAACTGATTGATTCGCCAACTCTTCTGTTTTTCCTGACTCATAAACTGCTCCTGATATCAAATAAGCTTTTTGAATTATACCCTTTCACTCATTAATTTTGCTTCTACTTTGGCTTTTTTAAAGAGTTATGGTAAAATACCACCAAGAACACTTCTGATGACTGCAGATAGTAAGATTTGGCAGTGTTCATAATTTAACAAGGGGTTTTGTGTGGAATTTTTAAATGTATTGGGATCACTGTTTATGTTTTTCCTTTTGGTGGCTTGGATTTGGGTTGTTATTAGTGTTGTTACTGACATATTTCGCAGCAAAGATTTAAATGGTTGGGACAAAGGTATATGGATGTTCTTTGTGATCATTATACCATGGCTGGGTGTGTTGGCTTACCTTATCGTTAGAGGTGACAGTATGCAGGAGCGCACTATGGATGTTATAGCAAAAGCAAGTGACCAACAGCGCGACTACATCAAGAGTGTTGCAGGTGTATCCACTGCCGATGAGTTGACGAAATTGGCTGAACTCAAAGAGAAAGGCGTTATTACTGATGCTGAATTTGAAGCTCAGAAAACCAAAATACTTGGTAACTCATAAAAAATCTTCAAAAATAGAGCCAAGGTAAAATATTTACTTGTTTTCCTTGGCTTTTAAAGTCCAACTTGCTTACCAAATCAATGATCTTTGACGAACTTTTTGATCTCAAGAGGAAAAAGTCTCCTATGTTGCAGGAGTACTCAAAAGGTCTACTGCTTGGATAATATATTTGTTCATATCATTCCATTGACTATCGCTATGACTCTCCCGATGCCGATGCTGAAAGCTACTAGATCTCTACTGTATGGACGACCGATACTCTACTCGATGATCATCATTATTACATGGGGAATCACCCTATTTTTTACTCTGAACATAGTTGTAACGCTTGGAGTTCACCTCAAAGAACTTTTTATTATCAAATCAGAATATATTTTCCCGGAAAACTCTACTAGTTGGATGCAGATCCTCATAGGTTTAGCATTTATCGCCATTGGGGTAGGCAAACTTGACAATAGTCTAAAGCCGGACAAGAGGAGAGAGCCGGTAAAACAAGTTGGCTCTACAGCCCTCTTGACTATCAAATCAACCATCAAGGTAGAGTTGTTCAGTATCAAGAACTTCTTGTTGCTATTGCTGCTGATCTATATACTCATTAGAGTCAATATGCCATCTGAAAAATTGCTGATTGTCTCCGGTTTTATCTCCATAACTGCTATGTTTTGGATGTCGGTACCACTTGTTGTCTATTTTTTGGCAGGTCGCAGCAGAAAACAGATCATGGGGATGCTCAGGAGGTGGCTTGACAGCAACAAAGATGTTCTGATGATATTTATTTATCTATCTATTGGAATCACATCATTGAGTGCAGGTGTAGGAGGTATGATTCCCTCACTGCTTGAAAATATATATGAGAAACTGATAGAGTAACTTTCTACATTCCAATTAACAATTAATAACAGTAATTACCAAATCTGCCTTATATTATCTAAAATTAAGATAAAAATAAGTACAATTTTTTGGCAAAGTAAATGATTGGATGAAATACTTGGCAATCCAACATGAGACTTGCTTAAACTACACAAACCTAAAGGAAAAACAGATGAGTGATATTGTTAGCCTATCATTATTTACAGCAACATACGACAATGAAGATGCAGTCAAAAAGGATTATGAGTCCGTAAAGGCACTCTATTATGATATGGGACTTATTGATACTTTTGATGCAGCTATCGTTGAAAAAGATGAGAATGGCAACATGAAGGTTATCAGCAAACATGAACAGCCCACTCGTCAAATGGGTTGGGCAGGTGCAGGTCTTGGGCTTGCTTCGGGATTATTGGTAGCACTCTTTCCTGCTGTTGCATTGAGTGGTGCTTTAGTGCTAGGTACGACAGCTACAGGTGCTGCCTTAGGTGCCGTGGTGGGTCATATAGGTGCAGGCATGAGCAGGTCTGACCTCAAAGAGCTAGGAGAGGTATTGGATGAAGGCAAATATGGACTCTTGGTTGTAGCTCTCACTGATGTTGGAGAGAAGATCAAAGAGGTGCTAAAGTATGCTCAAAAGATAGAGTCAAAAGAGTTTAAAGCAGATCAAAAAGAGCTTGACAAAGAGATCAAAGAGGCTTTAAGTTAGTTAATATCGCCAGTGAGGCTATATAGAGCAAAATATAAATAAAAAATACAAAGGAAAAAAATGAAGAGTATAATTTTATCAACAGCAGTTATCGCAGCTTTGGGAGTTACAACATTTGCTATGGCAGAGTCAGTGGCACATGCAGAGAAAAAAGTTGCAAAAGAGACACTCAATACAAAAAAAGCCGCATTGGATGAGGTACTTACTGTAGACAAAAGTATAAATAAAGCAGAGAAGCACATGGATAAGGCTGTCGCAAAAGAGGCGAAGAAGCTTGATAAACTCACCGATAAAGATATAGCCAAAGAGGAGAAAGCTGAAGCAAAGGCTGATAAGAAAATTGAAAAAGCTGAAGCAAAGGCTGATAAGAAAGTAGATAAACTCACCGATAAAAATATAGCCAAAGAGGAGAAAGCTGAAGCAAAGGCTGCGAAAAAGTTAGAAAAAAAGGCTGACAAAGAGGCTAAAAAGGTAGAGAAGCAGGCAGTAAAGGCAGCAAAAAAGACAGATAAGGCTGCTGCAAAGCTAGATAAAGCTGTAGAGAAAGAGTTGAAAGCTTCTGTAAAATAGATACACCCTGGAGAGGATATAGGTAAGATAATGGAACTCATAAACGAAGTACTTAAAATAGACACTTTCCTGACTGTCACGCTTGGTATTATTGTACTCTTTGTTGGCAAACGCGTCAATGAATCTTTTGGGTTTCTCCAAGAGTATAGTATTCCTGAACCAGTTACTGGTGGTTTGATCTTTTCTATTGTATGGACGATTCTCTACTTTGTGAGTGGTATTAGTATTGAGTTTAATATGGAAGCTAGAGATGTACTCTTGGTCTATTTCTTCACAACCATCGGTATCAATGCCAATTTTTCTGATCTTTTGCGTGGTGGAAAGATGCTTTTGTTGCTTGTAGTACTCACTGTTGTTTATATGCTGATGCAAAACTTCATCGGTATAGGTGTAGCTTCATTGTTTGACCAGCCTAAGGAGGTTGGTCTTATCGGTGGAACTATATCTTTGATAGGTGGACATGGTACGGCGATCGCTTGGGCACCGAGTCTTTCAGAAAACTATGGTATCACCAACGCCATGGAGATAGGCGTGGCATGTGCAACCTTTGGATTGATTCTCGCTAGCTCCATAGGTGGGCCTATCGCCAAATACCTTATCAAACGCCATCAGCTCAAACCTCAAGAGAGTGAACCACTAGATGTTGGAGTAGCAGATAGTAAACAGAAGCAGACTATAACATATATAAGTTTTCTCAATGCTATCT
>JAYEOH010000109.1:0-2635 GCA_034722775.1 Campylobacterota bacterium
GCTTCTTAACAATTACTTAACAATTCTTTATCATAATTATTATATAAAATATAACAAGGAAGTATGGATGAGGAAAACACTCTATTTTTCAATGGTTTGTGCGACGGCTCTTTTTGCGGCAGAAGCAGATTTGGGTACGATTGATGTAGAAGCGAAGATGGACTCCAAGGTGATCAAAGATGTGCACGGTGAAGATGTTCAGTCGGCTGATGTGGCAGTAGCACTTGCCAGGCAATCCCCAAGTGTCTCTTTGATCCGTCGAAGCGGAATTTCGAATGATATGATCGTTAGAGGTCAGATGAAGGACAATATCGCTGTGACAATCGACGGAGCAAAAGTCTGCGGAGCCTGCCCCAACAGGATGGACCCGCCGATTTCACATGTTCTCTCCAACAATATTGATTATATCGAGGTAAACGAGGGACCGTTTAATGTAGAAGAGTTTGGCGCATTGAGCGCTGATGTCCGCATTCATACACTGAAGCCGGGAGAAGAAGTCCATGGAGACCTTAATCTAAATTTCGGGAGCTGGGGATACCAGAAAGGCTCCTTCAATGTAAGCGGCGGCATAGGAAAATTAAGATTTTTACTGAGCGGATCAGCTGAAAAAGGAGGACAGTATGAAGATGGTGACGGCAATGACTTTGTCGGTCAGATAAATCGGGAGATAGCACTCGGAAAGGTTCCTGCCTGGGCACAGTATCAACCTCAGTATCAAGATATGGATGCCTTCGAGAAAAAGACAGGGATGGCAAAACTTTTTTGGGAAATTACAGACAATCAGGAGCTGAGGTTGAGCTATACCGCGAACAGAAGTGATAATATTCTCTATCCATCCTCCAAAATGGATGCAATACGAGATGACTCTGATATCTTCAATGCTGAGTATATTGCCAAAGACCTGGGTAAGTACTCCAAAGAACTCAAGATTCAAGCCTATCAATCAGAAGTAGAGCACCCTATGTCAACTATGTATCGAAATGTTGCTGCAACAAAGGGTTTTGAGATGACACACGAACTCAGTACCAAGATGCAGGGCGCCAAGATCAAAAACAGTTTTGATCTTGAGAATCATACGATTACAGGAGGTTTGGACTATAGTTTGAGAAATTGGGATGGCGGTTATTATAAAAATGGCAACCCTATACCTGAAGCAAAGTTCCACAGTATCTATGATTCGGATACTGAAAATAGAGCACTCTTTCTTGAGGACAGTATCAATTTTGATAAACTGATTGTTGATCTTGGCCTGAGATATGATGATACGACAGTGACATCTCAAAATATCAAACAGCAAGATAATGACTACAGGGAACTCAATGGTTATGTCAAGGGAACCTATCACTCTGACGAAAATATTAAATACTTTGCCGGGTTGGGAAAATCTTCAAGAGTACCGGACGCCAAAGAGCTCTACTGGATGGGAAGCATGGGTAACCCCATAGGAACACCTGACTTGGAAAATACTGTCAACTATGAGTTGGATATCGGGGCTGAATTGAGATACGAAAATACGACTTTTAAGGCAAAAGCATTCTATAGTATGCTGAAAGATTATATTGCTTACAATGCCAGCAATATCAAGATGATGCCTGTTATGGGAACACCTACACCTATGACATGGAATGCTTATGAAAATGTGGATGCGAAAATATATGGCATCGAATTGAGCGGCACTTATATCGCAACAGATTCGATCTACTTCGATTATGGTTTAGCCTATCAGAGAGGTAAAAAAGATGATCCTCTGTCCGGACAAACAGGAACCAATATGCCGGATATCCCGCCACTGAAAGCCAATGTCGCTGCCAACTATGATTATGACGAAACACTCAACCTGAGAGCTGAGGTTATTGCTTCCAATGCATGGAGTGACTATGATGGGGAGAATGGTGAGCAGGAGCTGGATGCCTGGGCGGTGCTTAATCTAAAAGGTACGAAGAGTTTTGCTTATGGTATTGATCTTACGGTCGGTATAGATAATGTATTTGACAGCACTTATGCCATCTCCAACACTTATAAAGATTTGATCCTGCTTGCAACGCCTGGTAACGAAGTGATGCTGCTCAATGAGCCGGGACGATACTTCTATGCAAACCTGAGATATAAGTTCTAAACTCATCCTCTTATATAGATTGCCTTTCCTCTTTTTGTGAGGATTTTGGCAATCATCTTCATATATTTTCCAGCACAAAAATACTTTTATCATCAATTATAATTATTAAGTATGCTCAGCTTAACTCTTCCTATATATACAAATGTTAATTTAGTGTTAAATTTAGTGTTAAATCTCTGTTAAGTTGATACAAGTCAAGTTTTTTTCAGCTTATCTGCTTTATTATATATATTGAGTCAACTTATATAAAAGGAGAGATTATGCTTACAGTGCATAAAAAGCTTATCGGTTTAGCGGTAGGTGCTTGTGTCGCAACAAGTTTTGCCTCTGCCTCTGGAGCACTTGAAGAAGTGATGAAAGAGAGAGGATTATCAGAGACAGATCTTTTGGCGGCAGCCAAGACCTATACACCGACAGGGATGCATGACAAATATGTCGTGTTCAGTTCAGGAGGACAGTCCGGTCAAGTGATCGCATACGGTGTTCCTTCTATGAGACTTTTGAAGTATATCGCAGTCT
>JAYEOH010000110.1:0-2633 GCA_034722775.1 Campylobacterota bacterium
TTTAAAGATATTGCCATCATCCCAATCAAAACCAATAGTATTTTCAATATCCAAACATTCAAATTCCACTATGAACCTTTATTTTGTATATTATCATTATATACATTTATGATTATTTTGAACTTAAATCTCATTTATGTTCCCTAAATAACAGATAGACATACTCAAGTTGAGACCATAGCAAATCCTAAACTTGAATTAATTTCACTATAATATTGAAAACTTAACGAAAGACAATGACAATGACAAGAACGTACCTTCTTTTTTCTCTATTTTCTATGCTTTTATTTACAGGATGCAATGAAACTTCAACAACCACACTCTATCAACCTAAAGTAACAGGAAAAAAAGTTGATTATCTCTCTGATGTCAAACCCATACTCGACAGACGCTGTGTCTCCTGCCACTCTTGTTACAACTCACCCTGTCAGGCAAAATACAGCTCTTTTGAAGGTCTTGACCGTGGAGCAAGTAAAGACATGGTCTATGACTCTACACGACTGTTTACACAAGATCCCTCCAGACTTTTTATTGATGCACAGAGCACCTTCGAATGGAGAGAAAAAGATTTTTACAGCGTCACACAAAGTCTTAATCCTCTTTCTGTTGAGAATGACTCTATTATGGGGCAATTGCTTAGAGACAAGATGCTCAATCCGGAGTATGTTGCTGAGTATGATCCTGAAAATGACACACTTGTCTGCCCGAGCAATGAAGCTGAAATGCGTAAGTACTTCAAGAAGAAGCCCAAACACGGTATGCCCTACGGTTTTCCTGCACTTCAGAAAAATGAGTACAAAACATTAATGTCCTGGCTTGATCAGGGTGCGAAAGGTCCAAGTAAAACACAACAACAAAAGCTGACAAACCCTAGCAATAAAGCACAAAAAGAGATACAAAAATGGGAACGTTTTTTCAATACAAATGATGCCAAACATGCCATGACAGCACGTTATCTCTACGAGCACTACTATTTGGCACATATTAATTTTAAAGCAGCACCAAAAGAGTTTTATGAACTTGTTCGGTCAAGAACGCCCTCCCCTCAAGCCATAGACATTATTCCTACGGTACGACCTTTTGAAGATCCGGGTGTTAAAAAATTCTATTATCGTTTCAGACGTATTCACTCTACCATTGTTCACAAAACACATATGGTAATGGAATTTGATGATAAGGAGCTATCACGTATCAAAGAACTCTTCATCAAACCAAAATGGCTTAATGAACCACACCGTATAGGTTACGATAAAGATCTGAGCTCCAACCCTTTTCTTGCCTTTGCCCAAATACCTGTAAGATCACGTTACCAATTCCTGCTCGATCACAATCACTATATTGTCATGACCTTCATTCGCGGTCCTGTCTGTAGAGGACAGATAGCACTCAATGTCATTCACGACCACTTCTGGGTCATGTTCCAGGATCCAAAATATGATCTCTCCGTGCAAGCTCCCCAATTTCTCCTGCAACAGGCAGAGAACCTTGAAATGCCTATTAAAACAACCACGATGGCACTTCTTGAAACATTTTCAGACAGATACAGAAAAAAATATACTCACTATTTTGATGCGAAACAAAAACTTTACGATAGCAACTACCCCAATGGACTTGGACTCGAAGGCATATGGAGAGGCAACACAGCAAAAGATGCACCTCTCTTGACCGTCTATAGGCATTTTGACTCTGCCTCAGTGCATCGGGGTGTTATAGGAGAACTTCCTCGTACCATGTGGGTCATTGATTACCCTCAGTTAGAGCGTATATACTACTCGCTTGTAGCGGGTTATGATGTTTATGGTAATGTCTCACATCAAACCAATGTCAGACGATATATGGACTTTTTACGCATGGAAGGAGAAGCCAATTTTCTTGCTTATATGCCGGACAAAGTACGCTTAAAAATGTTCAAGTCCTGGTATATCGGTGATGAAGCTGTTCAAAGAGAAGAGAAATACGGTATGCATAGAAAAACAGCTGTCAAATATAAAACTGCATACCCTAAAACAGAATTCATTGAAAAAGTCGTAAATGGACATATTCTTAGATCAACAGGAATCAAATTTGATTCTATAAATTATTACCGGGAAAACCAACGTCCACCCAAGATGCCTAAAGCTTTCAGAACACGTGCTGACTTCCAACAAGGTGCACGTTCTCTCACTGCACCTGGAACCGGATTTTTAAAATATGTGACGGATCACGGTATCAATCTTCTACATCTACGCATTAACTTGCCTAAAGGGAAAAGTGAAGTCTCTACCCTGGTAATAAACAGATGGCATGATAATGTCAACTCACTGTTTGGAGAAGAGAAGAAACTCAACTCTGCCAAGGACACCATTGATTTCATACGCGGTTCAGTCGGCTCCTACCCCAATATGTTTGGTATCATTCACTATAAAGATCTGCCGGACTTTTTTGACCTTATCGCCAACTTTGACGGAAGTGAAAAAGACATCAAAAGATTTAAAAAATACTTTGTCTCTCGTGCCGACAAAAGATTCTGGGAAACCTTTGACTGGTTCCAAACATATTTCAACAAAGCTGACCCGCTTCAGGCAGGACTGTACGATCTCAATCGGTATTATAGGAAGGTTTGGTAATATCTCTTCACTCCAAAGAGAGTATTA
>JAYEOH010000111.1:0-2633 GCA_034722775.1 Campylobacterota bacterium
ACTTGGGCATTTGAAGTTATTATTTTTGCAGTTCCTAAGGAGAGAAGATGATCTATACTATCAATAATACCCATAAACAGTTTAACAAAGCAGCCTCTACTCTCCTTCTGCTGCTCTGCCTCTAATCTTTAAGCTAAGGACTTTTTGGAACCTCGAACTTGTTCGAGGAAAAGGCTCAAAACATCTAATTGTGGCATTTACTCGAACAAGTTCGAGTGTCCTAAAAAAGCTTAACTTAATGGCATTGACCCCCCTAACCCATTCATCTCTTATTTTTGGATAAAATAAGACAATTTTTACGCTTCTGCAGAAACAGAAGTATATATGACTAAAGGCAAAAATTATGAGTCAAGAAATTATAAAAATATTTGATACCACATTGAGAGACGGGGAGCAGAGTCCCGGTGCCTCGATGAATACCGAAGAGAAGATCCAGATCGCTGCACAATTGGAGCGATTGGGTGTCGATATCATCGAGGCAGGGTTCGCCGCTGCAAGCCCGGGAGACTTTGATGCCATCAGCAAGATCGCACAGCGCGTCAGCAGCTCTACCGTTTGTTCTTTGGCAAGAGCCATAGACTCTGATGTCAAGGCAGCCGGAGAGGCTATCAGGCAGGCAAAGATGAAGCGAATCCATACCTTTATCGCTACGAGCTCTATCCACATGGAACATAAACTTAAAATGACACCTGATGAAGTGATCAGGCGGGCAGTCAGAGCAGTCGAATATGCCCGAACTTTTGTCGAAGATGTAGAGTTCAGCTGCGAAGATGCCGGTCGATCGGATATGGCATTCCTGAAAGAGATCTCCGATGCCGTCATAGAGGCAGGTGCAGGTACTATCAACTTACCTGATACGGTTGGTTTCAGGCTTCCTCAGGAGATCGGAGCGATGGTCAAAGAGATGAGCAACTATACAAAAGGCCGCGCGATCATCTCTGTGCACAACCATAATGATTTGGGCCTGGCTGTCGCCAATTCACTGCAGAGTATCAGCAGCGGAGCCCGCCAGGTAGAATGCACCATCAATGGCTTAGGTGAACGGGCAGGCAATGCTGCACTCGAAGAGATCGTCATGGCACTCAAAGTAAGATCAGATGTGTTTGGGGAATTTAAAACCAATGTCAACACCAAAGAGATTTACCCAAGCAGTCGTTTGATCGCGAATATTACCGGTATCGAACCGCAGCCCAACAAAGCGATCGTCGGTAAAAATGCCTTCGCACACGAGAGCGGCATCCATCAGGATGGTATGTTGAAAAACAAATCAACTTATGAGATTATCCGACCTCAGGATATTGGCTTGGATATGGAAGATACCTTGGTTTTGGGCAAACATTCAGGTCGTGCGGCATTCAAGGATAAGTTATCAAGACTTGGCTTCCCGCTTGAACAAGAGGAGCTCAATGCTGCCTTTGATCGTTTCAAGGAGTTGGCGGATAAGAAAAAAGAGATCTATGATGATGATATCCGAGCACTGGTCACCAGTCAAATGGCAAATGTCCACAAGGCGTACGAATTGGTCAGCTTGCAATTGATGGATTGCAGCAACGGTGTTCCCAGTGCCGCTGTCACTATCAGACACAATTGTAAAGAGATCACAGATGCCGGGATCGGCGATGGCACCATAGATGCAGTCTTCAAAACGATCGACCGCATCTCTGGATATCAGGGAATATTGATGGAGTACAAAGTCAAATCTGTCTCCAAAGGAAAAGATGCTCTCGCCAATGTTACCGTCAAAGTCAATTTCAATGACAATGAACCGGCGATTATCGGCCATGGGCTGAGCCTCGATACGATGCTGGCTTCTGCCAGGGCATATATCGGTGCCTTGAATAGTTATTTGAGTATGGAAGGGATGCTGAAGTTTCGGCATACGGATAGCAGGGAGACTATCTAATATCTCTATATTTACCTTTGCAGAGAGAAAGTTTTCGCTATGATTCTGAAAGTTTTTCTACTGCATAATAGAACACAGCCATTGTGCCAATTGCCATAGCTGTGATGGCTACCAATGCTAAATCCATCATAAATCCTTTATCTCTTTTGTCTTAGCTGATATTTTTTGGATGACAAGCACAATTGCTATTAGAAGCACAAAAACAAATAAAGTGCCGATCCAAAAGATATAATCTATACTGCTATTATCATAGCGTTTTATAAGACTGCCTATAAGTATGACCAATATACCAAATGCGATACTCATAGCTACTCTCAAAGTATTCAGTATCTCTTTTACTTCATCTATTTTACCCATGTGTGTATTGTATCATAAAAATATAATCATTTTTCAACCAATGGAATCAATCATCGGTGAACAGACCCTACGCAGAGGATTGCACCCTGTAGGGTCGATCACATCGACCAAATAATACACACACAATAAAAATATATTTCAACAAATGAACGGTTTGGTCGATGTGATCGACCCTACATGTACCGTTTCAAAACCTCGGGTATCTCTATGCTTCCATCTTCATTTTGATAGTTCTCCATAATGGCGACAAGCGTGCGCCCCACTGCCAGAGCGGAACCGTTCAGGGTATGAACGAGTCGGTTTTTCTTTCCATCTTTAAATCTGATCTTTGCTCGTCTTGCCTGAAAATCACCTGTGCTGGAAATAGAGCTGA
>JAYEOH010000112.1:0-2632 GCA_034722775.1 Campylobacterota bacterium
CGAACTTCCAGATGCTAATATTCGGAGTTTAGGATAACTGTCATAGATACTTTTAAGTTCTTGCGACCAATTGTAGTATTTGTGAATTTCATCAAAACATAAGAGCTCTCCGCCGTTTTGTACAAACTCTTGTGCTATCTCATACATGGAAAGTTCACCCACTAAAAAACTGTCCATACTTACGTATAATGCTCTTAAGTCACTATGGCCATATATATACTGGGCTATAGTAGTGGTTTTCCCCACACCCCTTGCTCCAGTGATAATGGTGAGTCGATGTTTTATCTTGTTCTCACGTATAAAATATCGTTTATACTCAAGATTATTCCTCGCTATAAATTTTTTAGATTCTAATTTTAGGTTAGTATACATAAACTCTCCATTAGTATTTAATTACCTAATTATATCATATATATTGGTATTTAACTACTAAGTTTTAGGTATTTGTGTAGTTCAAGTTTAGGATTTGCTATGGTCTAAACTTGAGGGGGTCTATCTGTTACAAAACTAAAGACACAAAATGATGGTTATGCGTATATATCGATTAACTAGAATTTTTCGGTAAATACTTCTTTGATGAGAAAGGTTTGGCTGCTTTAGATGAAATATTTGATAAAATAGCATTTATCTAACATAAAGTGATAATCATGACAAAAAAGATATTCCTGATCTTGGTCCTACTTACTGCTATTACGGCAGAAGAGAGCGCATCTTATATCGGTGACAAATCCTGTGTAGAGTGCCACAGCAAAGAGGTGCAGGAGTGGAAGGGTTCGCATCATGACCTGGCGATGATGGAAGCAAATGAGAAATCTGTCTTGGGTGATTTTAACAATTCCAAGTTAAATTATAATGGGATCATTACTACCTTTTTTAAAGAGGGTGACAAGTTCATGGTCAATACAGACAGTGAAGACGGAACGCTAAAAGATTATGAGATCTCTTATACTTTTGGTGTCTACCCGTTACAGCAGTATATGATCAAATTCCCAAAAGGCAATATCCAGGTGATGGATATTGCTTGGGACAGTCGAATAAAGCAAGAGGGTGGTCAGCGCTGGTACCACATCCATGAAGATGACAATATCACAGCAGGGGATGTGCTGCACTGGACTGGACCAAACTTCAACTGGAACTATATGTGTGCAGACTGCCATAGTACCAATCTGAAAAAAAACTATGATCTAAAAACAAAAAGCTATCACACAACCTGGGATGTGATCAATGTTTCATGTGAAGCCTGCCATGGTCCTGCATCGCAACATATCGAGTGGAGTAAAAACCACAATAATGAGTTAAAGCACAAAGGCTTCCCTCTCTCCTTTAAAAATAAAAAGTGGAAATGGGATGTCAAGACAACTGACAAGATAGAGGGGCAGCGAGGCCAGGAGATAGAAGTCTGTGCCAAGTGCCACTCCAGACGCTCGCAGCTTGATGACAACTATGTGCCGGGAGACAAGTTCTCTGACCATTATCTTCCTGTTCTTCTGGAGAGAGGGCTTTACTTTCCGGATGGCAAGATACAGGATGAAGTCTATGTCTACGATTCGTTCCTGCAGAGTAAAATGTATGCCGAAGGGGTAACCTGCAGCGACTGTCACAACCCTCACACTTTAGAACGCAAGAGCGAAGGTGACAAAGTGTGCTATCAGTGCCACAGTGAGGAGAAATACACTGCCAAATCACACCATTTCCACGAAGCGGGAGGCACCGGAGCTAGCTGTATAGGCTGTCATATGCCTGCACGCACCTATATGGGAGTTGATAGCCGTAATGACCACAGTTTCCGCGTCCCGAGACCAGATCTCTCGGTAGAGATGAAGGAGATCCCCAATGCCTGCAACCTTTGTCACAGTGACAAAGATGCCAGGTGGGCAGCGGATGCAGTGAAAAAATGGTATGGAAAAATACCTGTTGGCAAGCAGAACTTTGCCCACTCTTTGCAAACATTGAGAAATAACAGCGAGGATGCACCCAAAGGACTCTATGAAGTACTGATGAGCGATGCACCTGATATCGCCAAAGCAACAGTGACTGCATACCTCGGTAATTACCCTTCTAGGCAAACATATACTACAACACTTCAAATGCTCAGAAACAAAGACGGCAATATCCGCAGAAGTGGGCTGCAGGCACTGGAAGCATTCCCTCCAAATATGAGGATCAAAGAGACCTTCAAAATGCTCAAAGATCCCCTCAAAATAGTCAGAATCGAAGCAGCACGCCAACTCTCTGCTTTCCCCCCGGGCCAGATAGATGAAAAAAACAGGGAACTTCTTGCCAGAGTGACAAAAGAGTACAAGGCAACACTACTATTTAACGCAGATCGCCCAGAGTCACAACTCTCACTGGCAACGCTCTACAGTAACCAAAACAAGCCCGAAAAAGCGAAATCAGCTTACCTGGAGGCTTTGAGACTGCAGCCGCAATTTGTTCCTGCCTATGTCAACTATAGTCATTTTCTGTTGCAGCAAAAAAAGAGCCAGGAGGAGTTTGATATCTTGCAACAAGGCTTGAAGGAAGTACCGAATGCAGCGATGCTCCACCATGCCCTCGGCCTATGGTATGTCAGAAACAAAGAGAGCGAAAAAGCTGTCGAAGAGCTGAAAAAAGCAGCCCAACTCGATAGAGA
>JAYEOH010000113.1:0-2626 GCA_034722775.1 Campylobacterota bacterium
GTGACGATTATCAAGAGCAAACAAGGAAAGTTTACAATTTTGGACAAGGAGTAAAACAAACTCTTGACATCGTTTTGAAAGATTCTCATCTTTCTTGAGTGAAGTATATACCCTGAAGGTAAATGATAGGGAAATTGAAAGTTAATGGTTGGATAACATCTCTTAATTGGTGTCAGTTTGCCATCTTTTTTATGATAGCTGATGTTTTGTCATACAATACATCTCTATCATAAAGTGAGGGGGGACGTATTATGAAGCCGACATCCAGAGAACTGCTCGAAAAGCTCAGCAGTCACCACTACAACCAAATTACCCTCTACCGTTTCAACACAACGACACTGGAAGTCAGTAAAAAATACAGAGAGGGCAGACTCACTGCACTCAACTATCTCAGTGAACTCTCACTCTATTATCTCAAAGAAGAAAAAAGACTTAAAGAGTATTATAAGGAACAGATACTAAAAGAGATGCGTTCCAACATATGCCTGGAGGATAGTGACTATAAACAGGGGATTTATGATGCCTTGAATGATGCGCTTGATGAGTTTGTTTTGATTGAGGAGAAATTGGCACCGTCCTAGAAGAGTGAGTTCCTGGCAGGTTCTATAGCTTTTGGACCATCGTGAAGCGGGGAATTGACATAAGTAGAAATCTCATAGGCTTCCATATCTGATGGGTCATAGGGCTCAAGAAGCGGGTGCAGTATCTCTTTTTCAGAAATGTCGGGATCAAGCCACAGTTTCCAGTCTCCAGGCTTGAGAATGGCAGGCATACGATCGTGGATGGATTTCATCAATTCATTTGGTTCTGCAGTGATGATCGCCGAGGATATGACAATCTCTCCGCTTTCTTTATCCTTCCACTCATCCCATAAGCCTGCCAGTGCAAAAAAATCACTCTCTTTTGAATATATCCAGTATGGAACTTTATGATCTCTTTCCTGCTTCCACTCATAGAAACCATTGACTGGGATAAGGCAGCGCTTGTGTTTGAAGGGTTCTCGAAAGCTTGGTTTTTGAGAGAGTGTTTCTGCTCTGGCATTGATGGATACTGCCTTCTTCTCTTTCATCCAGTGAGGAATTAGTCCGAAGTTTGCAAAGGTATAGATTCCATTGTTGAGAAGTGCAG
This sequence comes from Campylobacterota bacterium, assembly GCA_034722775.1. Lineage (GTDB taxonomy): Bacteria > Campylobacterota > Campylobacteria > Campylobacterales > Sulfurovaceae > SZUA-451. Next base: position 1,129 of record JAYEOH010000113.1, read on the forward strand.
GAAGTGGTTGGGATGGGGCGATATTGAAGTGGGGTTGTAATTTTCCTATCTTGTTATCGATCCTGCCGTAGTAGTTGTTAACGGCTCTGCTCCAGGCAATATCATCGAAGAATCCTACTCTGCCACACATTTTCTTCCTTTTTACTGCTCTAATGTTGCCTTGATATCTGTTTTTTGAAAATAATTGTCTGTCATAAGTGTTATGATATCATCTTTTGTACCTATAAATAACGATACTCCTGAACTTTCCCACCCCTTTTTTTGATTTGAGAATCTACTCTCCTTCTCTATATTATAAGGCAGTAGTATTTTGACATCTTTTTTCTGAAGATAATTATCTTGTAATAGCAACATAATTTCATTCTTATCTAATATCGGGAAATATTTATGCAAGGCTTCTGTCCTGCATTGATTGTAGGCATCCAGTATTCCTTTTTGAAAACTGTTCTTTGGTGCGCCCATTGTGATAGGGTCGAGCTTGCTCAATATTTTGAGACTGTAATTATTTGAACCCTTATTTTTGATCTTGTATATTTGTATCTGCACCTTATTTTTACTTCGGGAAAACATCCTAAAAAGCCTAGCCCTGTACTGGTCGTTCTGAACGAGTTTCTCGATGGTTTGATACTTTCTATGCAGCAGCAACATTGAGTGGAGCAACTGCCTTTGCATATTGGATACAAAGAGTGTAATTAAATTCAGAAAATATCCCCTAATCAGACAAGAAGCTTAAGCAAAAGTGGTCGGATCCTCCCAGGATGATATCTTTAGACAACCTATGCAGGATACTGTTAAGAGGATTTTGTTGGAGACAGGATCTTTTGCACAATATTAAAAAATATGTATAGCTTATGTCATCTCATAGCCTCAGCCACATCACTTTTCTCTGCATGAGCATAAATCATAGTAGTCTTTATATCTGAGTGCCGTAGCTTTTCTTTGGTAACAAGGATATCTTTTGACTTGCGATAAAGTTGCATAGCACATGTATGTCGGTAGATGTGCAGACCTTTTTTGACAAGACCAGCTTTATGCATAATTTTTTTCACGCTGACATAAAAGTTACTTCTATGAATGAGTGTGTTTTTGGTTTTACTCTTGAAAATACTATCATTTATGATAGTATATGATTTAAAATAATCTAATTCTTCTTTGAGGTCCTCTATTTTTATTAAAGCAGTTTGTTCTTCTCCGGACTTTGTATCTTGTAAATGGATTTCATATATATCTTTATTCCCTGCTTCATCTGCTAGATCTGAGATACTGAAATCATTGAGTTTTAAGTTTAATACTTCAGAAATTCTAAGACCCCCATAAAGCATCAATTTAATGCCTAATGAATAGATATAATCATAATAAGAACCTCTGTTGAGTTTCATATCTTCAAGATATTCTATGACATCGGTTACCTCTTCATCTGTAAGGTATTTTACTTTTGTAGTTTTTTTAGTATTTTTTATGAATATTTTAAATTCATTTTCAAAAGTATAAAGTTCTT
>JAYEOH010000114.1:0-2608 GCA_034722775.1 Campylobacterota bacterium
ATGACACCAATATAGGTAAACACACCTTCCATTATACATCCTTACTAATTTGACTATTTGAGCAAATTATAACTTTTTTTTGCTTAGAGAGGAGGATGACTGAAGTCTCTTTGTATATTATTTAAAGCATTTATCAAAGAATTTGATCATTGCATCCCAAGTTTTGATCATTGCAAGTGAGCTTAGGTCATTATTGCCTGAGGTAAATACGAGATTTTTATAAACCTCCGCACTGGGAAAATACGGTAATCCTACCAGGTGTCCCGCACCCTCTTCCTTGAAATATTGATAAAAATATTGGTGTTCAGAGTGCTTTAATCGTTCAGCAATCATATCTGCAAAATTTGCAGCTGGCCAAACTTGGTCATCTGTTCCAGCCACCAAAAAGAGTGGTCCGTTAATTTTTTCTACACAAATTCTTGCTTCCTCACTCATCTTTGAGGCTTGCATTCCTCTTTCATAACTCTCCAGAAATGCAACTTTTTTTCCAAATATCAACTTCAGTATAGTTAAAAATGGTACTTTCATTGGAAGATAGGCAATCTCTTTTTTATCTTTGGTCCAAGAGCTTTTGGGGCTTCCAAATTTTAATCCCTGCCAGACAAATGAGCTACCGGAAAATGCTGCAACCGATTTGATATGAGGATAAAGGGATCCCAGCAGAAGAGCTAGCTCAGCCCCCTTAGAATATCCATATACTGCTATTTTATCACTGTCAATAAAATCATATTCATCCAGCAATAAAACAGCTCTTTCAAAAAATTCCACTGGAATTTCACTCAATTCATCAGGAAGTGATCCGGCACCAAAATAGGCTACCGCAAATGCTGCATAACCGTGTGCTGCCAAAAGAGAAGCACGAGTCTCATCATAACCTCCCCCTGATCCACTCAGGCATATCACTACAGGATGCGGTCCTTTATTCTCTGGGTAAAAAAGAGTACCTACTACTCCCCCTTGATCAACTGGTTCGCGAACGATACCCGTAGTCGGACTGAATACTCGCTCAATAGTTGTTTGAGCAAATACCTCTTTGTCTCTTGAGATGGAAACTTCGATAGACAGGGGTGAAACTGATTTCTTTTCAAACTTTGGTACGGGACCTGCCACTTCCTCATCAGGATGCATCGACCACAAAATGGCAGAAGGATCTGATATAGTAAAAGTTCCAGAAAGAGGTATCTGCGCTGAAAGATCAATCACTCCAGTTTCATCACTCTTGAAAACTCCCCGGGAAACCCAGGAAACCCCTGCTTCATCTTCTGTTTTGGCTCGTATAGTAAATTCACCATTCGGTGTCAAGTTACTTATCCTCAGTGTTGTCAAAGCCTGATCCGCCAAAGACTCCTTTGGCTGGATATCAATTATACATTTGCCACTCATTTTTTTCTCCTCAATCCTAGTGCTCAGAGCACTAGAGATTATGCAGATAATCTTATATAGTTGGGGTGCTTTGCCTAAAGAGATATACCGCTTCCTATACAATCCTCAGACTCACTGTTTTACTGCGCACCCTTCATGGCACCATAGGCTTCACCCATCAAAAGATGTTTGTAGGTATTTGCTTTATCAGGTGTTGTTGCACTCTCTTTGGATGCTATGATCTCAAATCCGGCCTTATCCTGGAAAAGCATCACAAAGTCAGATCCTCCAAAGAGGAAGTTTCCAAGCATATCACCTTTTTTGTGGATGATTCCCGGCTTGACGATCGCTTCGAAATTGACAGAAGAGACTTGTGCCATACCCATAGGGATCAATGCGACCAAACCGTATTTGCCGGTGTCTACCACAACAACACCTCTGGTTTGAGTGAATTGCCAGCCTGTTGAGTCGATCGGGGCGTATTTGCCCTTTTTTGCATCCCAGACTACTTCCAGTGAGACATTTTTTACAATATTTTTGACCTCTTTGACCTCTCCGCCAACAGCAAAATGATAACGGTGATAGTCATTGACATCGAGAAAAGTATGTGTCAAAACACCATTGGCAAAGGCATCCTTATAGGGACTATCCTCACCGAGCAGATCTTTAACACTATAGTAACTGGCAAGTTTGACTTTCAATCCGCCTTCTACTTTGATCTTGGACTCTTTGTCAATAGCCCATGTCCCCTGAGGCACAGAGTCTGCCGGTGCCACTACGATGGCTGGGTCATCTGCCGCAGCAATCGGTCTCATCTCCGGAGATTTCAGGTATCGACTAAAAAAGTCATTAAAAGTTTTCCAATTGCTCTCTGGCTCATACCATCCTTTTTGCAAACCAAATCGTGGATCTTTTTTAAACTCTTGATAGGTTTTGTCACTCCAGGATTTGTCTGTATCGAGAAAGATTCCCCAGGCATTGGCAAAATCTCTTGTCCAGGAGGAGAATGGTTCGTAGTACTGGATCGTATTTCTATAGAGACCTTTTCCTTCCAGCTCCGCCAATGGCTGATCAACGAGGAAATAGAAGTAACAGAGACTCTGCATGATCTGCTCACGAAGGAGATGTTTCGGATGATCAAGAACTTCGGACGGAATGAGCTCGGAAGCACTATCTATATATCCATAATAGCCATTTAGATCTTGTACAGGATTTGTTTTGGCATCTGGATTTACCTTTTTTGCTT
>JAYEOH010000115.1:0-2564 GCA_034722775.1 Campylobacterota bacterium
CTGAGCAGAGGGCGTGCGATCAAACTGATGGTCTATGCTTCCATCACGGGCATGGTAGGGATCTTTTGGATGCGCTATGACTTGGTCGATGACACGCAGCTCGCGCCGATGCTGCCACTCAAAATACGCGAATACCTGCCTGCTCCGGGTCTTACTGAGTATACTCCCACTTCTGTCGAGTGGATGATCTCGATCGGTGCTATTGGCTTGGCATTTATGATGTATTATGCGGCGGATAAGTTTTTTGATTTGGATCATTCGGTGGAGGATAGTCATTAGAGAGAATTTATTCTGAAGATGCACTACCTGCACCGATATGACAATCGATCAGGTTGATTTGGTATAAGATGTTGTTAGTAGAAATACTGGAGGGTATAGTTTCTACTTGAGTGACATCATTATAAATATTGGGAAAAAATAGCCAATACGCACGAATAAAACGGTATAATATCATCTATTATTTTGGCTCAAGAGGTATGCTACTTCTCATAAAGGAAAACAATGTCAAATAGAGTGCGTGTATTGATCGATTGCCTGGATGCCAAAGGCTTGGTTTATCATATCAGTAAAGTTTTTTATGACCGTGGTCTCAATATCGACAACAACCGTGAATTTGTTGATAAGGAGAAGGGTAAATTTTTTATGCGTACAGTAGTGACAGGTCTCTTTGATGCTGAAGAGTTGCGCAGCGAACTTGTTTCGGTTGTCCCCGATGATGCCCATGTGCGCGTGATTGAACCCAAACCTAAAAAGATTGTCCTGATGGCAACCAAAGAGTCACACTGTCTGGGAGATATCCTGATTAGATGGGCGGCGGGTGAGCTCGAAGCGGATATCGAAGCGGTTATCTCCAATCGGGACAATCTCAGAGAGTTGACGCGTCGTTTTGATATCCCCTTTATCTATATCTCCTCAGATGATATAGAGAGAGAAGCACATGAAAAACTTGTACTTGAAGTGCTGGAGGGGTTGGAGTTTGATTATATTGTATTGGCAAAGTACATGCGTATTTTGAGTAGCAGTTTTGTCCATCATTATCCGGAACGCATCATCAATATCCACCACTCCTTTCTCCCTGCCTTCATCGGTGCCAATCCCTACAAGCAGGCACACTCAAGAGGGGTCAAGATCATCGGAGCGACGGCGCACTTTGTCACAACAGACCTGGATGAAGGACCGATCATATCTCAGGATGTCATCCCTGTCAATCACCGCCTGGAGTGGAGAGATATGCAAAGAGCAGGGAGAGATGTAGAGAAGATCGTCCTTGCCAGGGCACTTTCTCTCATCCTCAATGACCGTGTCTTTGTAAACGGCAACAAAACGATCGTGTTTTAGTATGTTCAATATCGTACTGGTCAATCCTCAGATACCTCCCAACACAGGTACCATCGGGCGTCTTTGTGTCAATCTGGATGCCACCCTTCATCTGATCAAACCTCTGGGTTTTGATATTGGTGATAAGGCGGTCAAACGGGCAGGGTTGGATTATTGGCACAAGTTAAAGTTGGTTGTCTGGGAGAGTTTGGAAGATTTTCTCGAAGCACATCCTATCGATAGTCATTCTCATCTGGCGACGACAAAAACAGATAAACTCTATTTTGATGCCCATTTTGAAAAAGATGACTATATCCTTTTTGGTTCAGAGACCAAAGGGATCAGTGAGCAAGTACTTTTAGATAATCCCACACGATGCATCACGATCCCAATGGGTGCTGAGGGACGAAGTCTCAACCTGGGTGTCAGTGTCGGCATCGTCACTTATGAGGCGCTGCGTCAAAATTATGAGGGGTTTGAAAAGATTACTATTGCTAATAAATTGGAGAGATTATGAAAAGGCTAGACTATGAAATTTGGTGACTATATCTATATCGCGGCAGCAATACTTTTTGCCTGGATGACCTTTGTCATCATCCGAAACTATTTTCGCAGCAAGTTCAATGATGAAGGGCAGAGGATGGATATGTTGGATGAGTATGAGCAGGATGAAGAGTCGCATTCGAAGTAAGTAATCTTTAAAATATATGATTGCGGACACTATAAATACTTAAAATTTTATTTAAAAAGGAACTAATAATGGTAAATAAACAACCTGAAATCCAGGAACTATCCGAAAGAGTGGTCGCCTGTGCCTCATTTACCGGTAACTATATTGGAAATGCTGAAATATTTGCCAGCCTATTCAGTACACTTGCCAAGTGGGCAGGGCCAATAGGACTAATGACGCCCAAAACAACTCTTCTGTCCTCTTATGCAGATAATCCAAAAATAACCCCGCCGGACGAGTTGCAGCTAGTACCGCTCCCACTAAGTACACATAATATTAATGGAATGATATCGCCTTAGATTTGTACTGAAATAATCGCAGGACTAGCAGGCTAATTCAAGATTATTTCTGTGCAAAGATGAGGCGATATCGTTTCACCCTACGGGCGATAAGAAAAAGGCGCATTTGCGTCGTTAGATCTTCTTGAATTAGCCTGCTAGTCCTGCGAAAATCTGCCTAGCAATTACACCTTTTTCTTATCGTTAATATTATGTGTACTTAGTGGGAGCGGTACTAG
>JAYEOH010000116.1:0-2558 GCA_034722775.1 Campylobacterota bacterium
TATTTTTCCAGAAAATAGGGAAGAAAATTACTACCGATAAAGCCTGCACAGCCTGTAACTAAAATTGATCTCATAGTTTTTCACCTGCTATATCTATAAGATATTGACCATAATTGTTCTTTTTTAGTGGTTCTGCAAGTTTCAATAATTGCTCCTTATTGATCCAGTTGTTACGATAGGCAATCTCTTCAACGCAGGCAATTTTGTAACCTTGTCTGGCTTCAACTGTCTGAACAAATTGGGATGCATCCAGTAATGAGGTGTGCGTCCCTGTGTCCAGCCAGGCAAATCCTCTCACGAGCAATTCAACTTTTAATTGATCCCGTTTCAGATATTCCTGATTTATGGAAGTGATCTCAAGTTCTCCACGCTCTGACGGTTTGATGCTTTTTGCTATTTCAATGACATTATTGTCATAGAAATAGAGGCCTGTAGCAGCAAGATGACTTTTAGGCTCAGTTGGTTTTTCCTCAATAGAAAGAACTTTATAATTTTCATCATATTCAATAACACCAAATCGTTCCGGGTCTTTGACCTGATAGCCAAACACAACAGCACCTTCCTCTATTTCAGAAGAACGCTTCAACAGCGGAGAAAACCCGGGACCGTAAAAAATATTATCTCCCAAAATCAGACAAACCGAGTCATCACCTATAAACTCTTCTCCAATGATAAATGCCTGTGCCAAACCATCCGGTGATGACTGAACTGTATATGAAAGATCAATGCCCCATTGAGATCCGTCTTCAAGAAGCTCTTCGAAGCGGGGAGTGTCTTCAGGAGTAGAAATAATAAGGATTTCTTTGATACCGGCAAGCATGAGAACAGAGAGCGGGTAATAGACCATCGGTTTGTCATATATCGGCAACAGTTGCTTGGATATTGATTTGGTTAAGGGATAAAGCCTTGTACCACTGCCACCAGCTAAAATAATACCTTTCATTGGTTGTAACCTCTCTTGTCTGTTTTATTTTTTATAAAAGCTTGTGTGCTTTGTTCATGACGCCAATTCTAAGTTAGATTTAACGCACTTTATTCATAACACCGCAGAAATCCATATGATTTAATCCTCTTCTATCGAGATGTTTGAATTGCTTATGGGCTACCAGGAATATGATAATATCAGCTTCTTCAATACCATCAAATATATCTACAAGTTTGAAATTTTCATTAGTAATTCCAAGCTTTTTTTCTACATCGGTATCTAAGGGAATATTCGGTTCGACAGCCATAACACCATTGATCTCCTGTGTTAGGCGCTGAGTAATGAATAAGGCAGGGGACTCACGCATATCATCAATATCCGGTTTAAAAGCCAATCCCATACAGGCCACTTTTGCCTCACGGCCATTCTCTTTTTCAAATGAGAGTGCCGCATTCTTGATCTTTTCGATGACCCACTCTGTTTTATAATTATTTACTTCTCTGGCTGTACGGATGATCTTGGCATCATCGCCGCCTTTGTGGACAATGAACCATGGGTCAACTGCGATACAGTGACCACCGACTCCTGCACCCGGTTGCAAAATATTGACACGTGGGTGGCGGTTGGCAAGCTTGATCAGTTCCCAGACATTGATGCCAAATTTATCTGACAGAATAGAAAGCTCATTGGCAAAAGCGATATTGACATCACGATAGCTGTTTTCTGTCAGTTTTGACATCTCTGCCGTTTTAGCATCTGTCTCAAGGACTTCTCCGCTGACAAATGTTCTATAAAACTCAACCGTTGCTTTTGTCGATGCTTCATTGATCCCGCCTACTATACGGTCATTTTCAACCAATTCCCTCATGATCTGTCCCGGCAATACACGTTCAGGACAGTGAGCGACATGAATGGTATCGACATCGACACCGTTTTCAGCAAGCACTTCAGCTACTTTATCAGTCGTCCCAACCGGGGAGGTCGATTCAAGGATGACAATATTTCCTTCTTTGATATACGGAGCGATTGACTCTGTTGCCGAAACAACATAGTCGATATTGGGTACAAACCCTTCATGAAAAGGCGTAGGTACAGCAATAATGAAAATATCTGACTCTTTGGGCTTGATATCTGCTTTGAGATTGCCTGAATTGACAGCAGAGTGGACGAATGTATCCAGATCTGGTTCAACGATATGGATCCTACCCTCATTGATCGTATCTACCGTACTTTGTACCACATCGACACCATGAACATTATACTTTCGGTTTGCCAGTAATGCTGCTGTCGGAAGCCCTATATAGCCTAACCCCATGATACATATTGTTTTATTTTGCATTTTTTCCCTTTATAAATTTGATGATTCTTGAGCATGCCTGTCCATCTCCATAAGGATTATGTGCCTGCGACATTCGTTCATACTCTTCATTGTCATCCAAAAGTTTTTGGGCTTCTACAATGATCTTTTCCGCATCTGTTCCTACCAGTTTGACCGTGCCTGCTTCCAAAGCTTCCGGACGTTCAGTCGTATCGCGCATCACAAGAACCGGTTTTCCAAGACTTGGAGCCTCTTCCTGTACACCGCCACTGTCGGTAATAATAAAATGAGATTGATTCATCAAATAGATGAAAG
>JAYEOH010000117.1:0-1833 GCA_034722775.1 Campylobacterota bacterium
TCAAAGAAGAAGTTACCGGCAAGATATAGGTTTTTACCCATTTTGTATTTTGCTCTAATCGCATGACCGCTAGCAGCAGTACCGCCGCCGAAGTTATCTGAGTCAGAGTATGCACCATATGTCGCATCTGCTTCAAGATCTGTATACGAATATTTTATTTGCCAGTCACCGACATCTTTAGCTTTGCCTAGTTTAAGTGCTAAATCATACCCAAAGTTATTGTCATCTGCACCGAAGTTATATACAACTCCTGCAGCAATTTTAAATGGCATACCAAACAGATCTTTAAACTGCAGTTCACCAAATCCTTCTACAATCTGATAATCATTTGCATATAACCCATTTTCATCAAGGGTGTTGCCTTTTCTCTTGCCAAAAAGCGGTATGTTGCCTTTTAGTCCATCATAAATGTAGGCACCGGTACCTAAATTAAGTTTTGCAAAATCTAAGTTAGTTTTGTGTACATATTGTGCTGTAAATAGGTTGACATCATCTGCGTCATTTGTAGCTGCTTCTTCCAAAGTTGGTTGATTTAGACCTACAGTGATGATCCTTGTGTCATCTTTGTACTGGTAATTCACCCCGTTCATTGAAACATCGTTATCCCAAACAAGTTGTGACTTGATAGGTCTATACATCATGTATGGCTGTCTACCTACTTTGTAAGTAGAGTTGCCGGACTTATACGCCAAACCTAAAATATTGAATCGAAGTGACTCAAAAAAGTAGTCTTGCAAAGGCTCATCATCAAGAAATGTTTGGTTTCCTGAAGTTGGGTTTGCAAAACCAGATCTCATACCGACTTCAAATTGAAGATCTTCTATTAGATCAACCTTTGCCCCTATTCTGAAACGATATCTGTTTCTATACTTATCATCAGCGTCATCTCTTTCGATACTCTCATATCTTAATCTCAAATCACTTTTGAAATGAAATCTATCCATAAAGCTACTTTCAGCCACTACTACAGGTGCTTCAGCTGCCGGTTCAACTGCTACAATATCTCCACCTGCCATTGATACTGTGGCAATTGCTGCTGTTGAGAGTAAAATTTTTCTCATTTTTTCTTCCTTGTTTTTAAATTTGCAGAAGTATAAAAGACAAAGGTTACAAAATGATAACAGTTGAAAGAAGTATTGTTAAAGGTGAGAGTGGAAGTAGTGGTTGGGGGTAGAGCTCTACCCCGTTGAGATTAAGCTGCTTTTTTTGCTGCTTTTTTTGCAATTTTCTTTGCACTCTTTTTTGTTGTAGGCTTTTTCTTGAGGACTGCCTTTGTTACTTTTTTGGAAGCTGCTTTTACTTTCTTCTTGGAAACAACTTTCTTTGTTGCCTTGTTTGAAATTTTTGCAACTCTCTTCTTCTTTAGTGCTTTTGCCATAGGTGGCTCCTTTAATTTTAATTTATTTATTACCAACTATTAGTAATAAATTATAGTGATTGTACTCTTATTATTTTTATATGTCAAGGAAATAAGGCAAATAGTTATAAAATATGGGTAAATTGTCACTATTATATCGTAACCGGGGAGTAGTATTGTGACTTTTATAGAATTCAAGAAAGATCTGCTGGATGCAGAGATCAGCCTGCCGAAATTCAGTAAACTGATCAAAGTGAGTGAGAAAAACCTGCAAGCCTACAAGAAAAAGGGAGAAGTTCCCAACACCATCGCCGTTATCGTCACCTGCTTTTCTCAAATGCACCGATCAGGCATGGATTATCGCACGATGATCGAATCTCTGGAGCTCACGGCCAAAACAAAAAAAGGTGCCGGTTTTGCCAAAAAAGAGGAGAGCGGTTCCGGCAAACACAAACACCATCCAAAGGATCACTAAG
>JAYEOH010000117.1:1933-12742 GCA_034722775.1 Campylobacterota bacterium
CCGGCACGATCCGCTGCGTTGATATCGGCTCCATGTTCGAGCAGCATCTCGACTGTCTGAATATTGCTAAAACATGATGCCAGCATCAAAGGTGTGATACCGCTTTTTCGACTGCTGGCATTTACATCCAATCCTTTTTCTATACATAACTCAATAATGTCGTGTCGCTTAAACTTGATCGCTGTATCGAGTGCAGAGATACCTGTATCATCACAAGCTTTAATATCTAAACCATACTCAAGCAAAAGCTTGATCGCATCCAAACTGCCATAATTTCGTATCACATAAAAAAGAAGACCGATCTCGTCGTGATCTTCCAAATCATACTCTTCACCGATGATGATCGGTGTGGAGAGGTCTACTCCTTCTTCGAGCAGTGCTTTCATTTTGACCAGGTTGTCATGTTCTATAGCTTCTAATAATGCTTTCATCTTCTCTTCCTTTGTGTGTTGCCAATTTGTTACTGCTGAGCGATATGCTTCCGCCGTCCTTTGGGACCAAATCAATAAATGGCACTGTGCCCAAAAGAGAGAAATAATATGAAAATCAGGAAAACACTAAAAAATGTGATCAAAAAAGAGGGTAAGCAGTCATTCGCTTCCAGAAAGATCGCCAAACTCAAAACTTCCAGAGAGTTCAGCTACCTTGTAGATACGAGTAGGACCTGATAGTTTTATGAACCAAACGGGTTCATACCGCCCATCATCCCCATCGCTTGAGACTTCTTGTTCTCCTCTATCATCTTTGCAACATCATTCATAGCTGAAATAAGCAGTATCTGCAAAGACTCTTTGTCATCCATCAACGAATCATCTATCGTCAAATCGATCACTTCTCCCAGTCCATTTGCTGTCAGTTCGATCAATCCGCCGCCTGCTTTGGCAGTGAACTGTACATTTTTTGACTGCTCCTGAACCTCTTTGGCTTTCTCCTGCACCTGCTCGAGCATTTTGCCCATATCGCCCAGGTTCATTCCTTCAAACATGATAAAAACCTTGCATTATTCCAATCCTTCAAACGCCTGCGCGATAGAGTTGTCATCATTGAGGATAACTACCTTTGGCTGATGCTTGTCTGCTTCTTCTTCACTCATAGATGCATAAGCGATGACGATGATCTTGTCACCGACATGGACTTTTCGTGCGGCGGCACCGTTGAGGCACATTTCGTGCTTTCCTCGTTCGCCGGGAATGATATAGGTAGAAAAGCGCTCGCCATTGTTGACATTGACGATATCGATCTTCTGTCCCACACGCATAGCCGCAGCATCCATCAGATCTCTATCAATTGTAATGGAACCAACATAATTGAGGTTGGCATCCGTCACAGTCGCTCTATGTATTTTACTATATAGCATGGTAATCGTCATACTATTCTCTCCTGCAATTTCTTATCTCTCATTATACCACAAAAAGCGGTTTTAAAAAATAATAATTTATCGTACCATATCTGCGGGAGCGATAGGCTCACCCCATACCTCTTCCCCGATCACATACTCATCTACGACATTACCTCCGATGATATGCTCATCGATGATCTTGTCGACTTTCTCTTTCGTCAACTCTACATACATCGTATGCCCCGGCTCTACAAGCATCACAGGTCCCTGCTGGCAACGATTGAGACAGCTTGACTGGATAGGCTGTACGGTTGCGATGATCCCTTTTTGCATCAAACTCTGCGCAAGATGCTGGAAAAGTTCTTGAGACTCTGGGTCATTTTGGCTGACACAACTTGGTTTTGGCATTCCCGGAGGTGCCGACTGCTGACATTTGAAGATATAAAAAGCTGGTTGTGGTATACCATTTACCATGGAAAATCCTTTAAGTTGTTAATTAAGAGTAATTTACTCCTATTTGTGTAATTCTAGCAAAAAAACCTCTATTCAACCTTTAAAGGTGCCTCTAATATATTTCTACTTGATAAAAATCAATGAAATATTGCAAAAAAAGATTATAATGCGAAAAAGAATATTATACGAAGGAAACTATGATGAAATACCCGGCTTTTTTTGATCAGGTCGAAATGATACAACTCCAGGATCCACTCAGTAACTTTCTTGGAGCCTTCGAGGGAGGCAAACTTGAGATTGCATACCTCGACTGTGTCAAACTCGCAGGACACTCCTGTCCTACTGTGGCAGGTGCTTATCTGATGGCGCTCAAAGGACTCGAAGCACTCTATCCGGACACACTGCCCCAGAGAGGAGAGATCAAGGTGGAGATGAGAGAGAGTGAAACTGAGGGTGTGACCGGTGTTGTGTGCAGCATGATCGCTTTTATAGCAGGAGCAGGCGGAGCAGGCGGGTTTAAAGGACTACAGGGCAATATGAGCCGAAACAGTCTTATCTCTTATGGTGCCGATATCGCACGAGAAGTTCGCTTGACCCGTATAGATACCGGTGTCAGTGTAGAGCTCGACTACGACCCGTCCGGCACTCCTCCATCACCTCAAATGATGCCATTGATGAAGAAAATGATGCAGCAAACAGCATCAAGCGAAGAGAAGAGAGCTTTTGGCATACTTTGGCAGGAGCGTGTAGAAAAAATATTGCTAAACAAAGAGAATTGGGATCAGATGATTACTGTTGAGAAAGGATTAGAGAGTAATGATATCTAGCTATATGAAAAATGAACATCGTGAATGCGATACACTTTTTGCAGGAGCAGAGGAGGCTGTCGCTCTGGGCGAATGGGAAGTGGGTGAGGAGCGATTTTTGGCTTTTGCCAATGATACATTGACACATTTCAAAAAAGAAGAGGAGGAGCTTTTCCCTGCTTTTGAGTCGCAAACAGGAAACTCGGAAGGTCCTACGCGGGTTATGATCTTTGAGCATGAACAAGTCAGGGGGCTCATCGGGAAGATGGCTGAAGCGCTCGAGAGTAAAGACAGAGATGCCTATCTCTCACTGGCAGAGTCTATGATGATCCTCCTGCAGCAGCACAATATGAAAGAGGAGCAGATGCTCTATGCGATGTGTGACAATATCTTGGCTCCCGAGACTAAGGAAGAGACGCTCGCTAAAATGAAAGAGATTACACTTTGAGCGAAAGCATTTCGTCTAAAATATTTTTGGATGCCAGAGAGCTTGAGCACCCCAAGCCTCTGGAGGAAGCGATTGTCGCACTGAGAGAACTTGGTGATGATAACTATTTCTATATGGTTCATCGCAAAAACCCCATCCCGCTTCTAAGTCTCGCAGAGGGTCAAAACTTCAAACTTCTTACTTATGAAGAGAGTGAAGGCGTTTGGCATATTTTGATCAGTAAAAATAGAGATATAGATCTCAATAGCTTGATAGAGAAGTTGATTTAGAGAGGTTGGTTGATGTTTCAGCAAAATGGGCTATCACTTGATCAGGCGCCGCCAATCACGGTTGTATTAAGGTTTTTCTTTGGAGCTTCACTCTTCGGTATGCTTGCCGGCGCAGTGATACTCTTTTGTCAAAACAGTATCTTTGATGCCTCCTCTGCTGCTGCCATTACATTAGCACATATATTGACTCTGGGAGTGATGACATCGTTTATGCTGGGTGCACTTTTTCAGATGCTTCCGGTGATAGCGGGTGTCGTCATCGATGCACCTGTGCAAAAATCCTGGTGGATTCAGATACCCTTCATTCTGGGTACGCTATCCCTCCTGCTTGCCTTCAATATGCCGCAATACCACCATCTCTACTGGCTCGCTTCGCTGCTGCTTGGCACAAGCCTGCTCAGTATCGCGGCAATCATGCTCAAAAATCTTGGAGGAGTAGGATATCATACTCCATCGTCAAAAGGGATGATGCTCGCACTGATCTCTTTTGTACTGATTCTCCTGCTGGCACTTTATCTCACTTTGACGCTCAGTGGTCTTTTGGAGGGTGTTTATTATGCCCAGGCGAAAGAGGCTCACTACTCTTTCGGCCTTTTTGGATGGATAGCACTTCTGATCATCTCTATCTCTTTTCAGGTTATAGAGATGTTCTATGTCACGCCGGCTTACCCAAAATGGATGACAAAGTATCTAGCCATATCTATCCTGGTTCTATTGCTGACAAAAGCTGCACTGGCAGTAACCGCAGCGGCTTTTACCCAGCTGATCGACATCACTATTGCCATCCTGTTCATCAGCTTTGCCGCGCTGACACTCTACAGGCTTGCCCAGCGTAAGCGCCCATTGGCCGATGCCACTATATGGTTCTGGCGTATGGGAATGTCAAGCCTGATCGCCGCTATGCTCTTCTGGCTCATCACACTGGTGATATTCAATAGCGGCATCAACGCAGTGAGCTATATTGCATTCGTCTCTTTTGCCCTGAGTGTTGTCTTTGCGATGTTTTACAAGATCGTCCCCTTCCTCACCTGGTTTCATCTCAATGCCCAAGGCTACTACAATGCCCCGATGATGCACGAAGTGATCCATCCCAAGACAGCAAAAAAACATTTTTGGATTCATCTGGCTGCGATTGCGGCGCTGCTGCTGTCGCTGTTTGTAGAAAAATTAATCTTTATTGCAGGGGTCTTGACGATAGTCTCCTTTGGATGGGTCGCCTACCAAATCATACACGCCCATCTACTCTATCGCAAGACAGAAGAGACGGGTGAGAAGTTTGATATGGGGAATATGCAGGGATAACTATATGGTTATAATCGATTTACTTCGTTAAGCAATGGGGTTAAAAATAATTTTGAGGTATCTTTAAGCAAATATAAGCTAAAAATATACATTATATTTTCCCAATAAAAGGCAGCCCCTATGATAAAAAAACATGAGAGCAAAGAGATAGAGAGTGTATGTACCTATTGCGGTGTAGGGTGTGATATTACGGGGGTTGTCGAAAACAATAAAATTGTAAAAATCTTCGCCCAGCAGGATGGGGTGGTTTCTCAGGGGAAACTCTGCATCAAAGGTAAATACGGATATGACTTTGTGGATGCGGAGGATCGCATCCGTGAACCGCGTATCAGAAAGGCTTTTTTGGAGAAAAACCCTCAGATTGAAGCACTCATCAGCAATAAGCTGACAGAATTTGACAGTGAGTATATGACCTGCGACCTGGAGAGTGCTGCGACAGCGGCGGCGATGAAGCTTGATGAGATCAGGCAAAAATATGGCGGGGATAGTTTTTGTGCGATTGGCGGAGCGAGGACTTCGTGTGAGAGTGCTTATACCTTCCAGAAATTCTGCCGGGAGACGATGGATTCTCCGCATGTGGATAACTGCGCGAGAGTGTGCCACTCGCCCTCGCTCAAGGGGATGCGTGCGACGATCGGTGAAGGGGCGGCGACCAATCCATACAATGACATTTATGAGACGGAATTCATGGTCGTGATCGGCTCCAACACGATGGAGGCGCACCCGATCATCGCCAATCGTATGGTTGATATGGCAAAAACAGACAATAACCTTGCCGTCATCGATGTGCGTGAAACCAAACTCGCCAAACTCGCCAAATACAACTGTGTCATCCCCTATGAAGCCAATCTGTTGATCCTCAATATGATGGCACATGTCATCATCGATGAGGAGTTGTATGATGAGAGTTTTGTGGAGAATCGCACCAAAGGCTTCGAGGAGTTCAGAGAGAAAATACTCTCTGATCCCTATGCCAATCCTAATTTTTTTAAGGAAGTCGAAGGGTATGAGTATCTCGCAAAAATGATTCCCAATATCGCCAGAGAGTATGCCGTGAAGAAGTCGATGATCTTTTGGGGTCTGGGTATCACGGAGCATTTGGACGGTTCGTATGCCGTGATGGCGATCACTCATTTGGGGATGATGACGGGCAATGTCGGGAAGACGGGCGCAGGATTTATGCCGCTGCGTGGCCAAAATAATGTTCAGGGAGCCTGCGATATGGGCTGCCTGCCCTATTATGCCCCTGACTACCAGGAGCCCAAAGTCGTAGGCTTGATGACACCGCAGCTCATCGATGCGATGCTGGATGGAAAGATCAAGGCGCTGCTCAATATGGGTGAAGATATTTCTCATATCCATCCCAATGTCAATAAAACAGAAAAAGCCCTTGATCAGCTGGAATTTATCATGGTGCAGGAACTTTTCATGACGGATATAGCCCAAAAAGCCGATATCGTGATCGGTGTTAAATCTGCTTATGAAAAGACAGGCGTCTATGTCAATGCGATGCGCCGTCTGCACCTTTCTCAACCGTTAGTAGAGAGTGATCTGCCCGATGATTGGGAAGTCTTGACGATGATGGATCAAAAACTGGGCGGAAGTTTCGACTTCAATAGCAGTGAGGATGTCTGGAATGAAGTGAGAGAAGTGGCGCCAAGAAGATTTTCCGGCGCAGCCTACTATCGACTCGCACGCCATAGAAAGAGGGGGATGCAGTGGCCTATCTACCACGAAGATACCCCTGTATTGCATCTGCTGGATTTTAGAACCGAAGATGGACTGGGAAACTATGTCTACAAGCAGTATGAGCCCAGAGGAATGATCCAGGAGATTCTAGATTGCAAATTTTTTAACGACTCTCTGGAGGGATATTATCTGACGACAGGGCGCACGCTGGCACACTATAACAATGCGGCGCAGACCAGGAGAAGCGACAAGCTTAATGATAAATATGAGGCTGATGTGCTCCTGGCACCTTTGGAGGCTGAGGAAAAGTTTGGTGACTATGTCATTCTGAAAACTATTCATGGCGAGACAGCACCACTTCCTGTGCGCTATACGGACAAGATCAGGGAGAAGACACTTTTCAGCACTTTTCATCACAGCCAATCAAAGATCAATGCCATTTTTGGGGATGAGTGCGATGAGTTGATCATGACGGCACGGTTTAAGTCACTCAGAGTCACTGTTATGCCGGCAGACGGGCAGATCGCCTGCGGATAGTATCAGCATCTCTACTCATCGTATTTCGCTCGTTCCCATCCGTCCTGAGACTGTGCAAGAACTTCCATCTCTTTGCTTTTGGAGCTTGGACTTTAGTCCAAGAGTCCCATGCAATGGGACATCATTTACGGGACTGAAGTCCCTACTCCTAAAAATTGAAGTTCTTTCGCAGTCTCAGGACGGATGGGAACGAGCAAAATCCTTAGCTTAATGGCATTGGAGGTGCCATTAATTCATAAACAACATACACACCTTGATGTCATCATAACTCACTTTGCCATCTAACGCCTCAAACACAGGCTTCAAACGTAACTTTCCATCATCTGAAAAATGCTCAGGCATCTTCTTGGCCATGAGCTTTAGTGCCACCGTTTCTACTGCATCAAAGGTAGTATCTTCAGGTTTAAATTTATTCATATCAAATTCCGGCTCTTCCTCTTTAATGCGTACCAGGTGCTGTACTACGGTACTTTTTGCCAGTTTTCTATTGGTGGCCAGTTGTATGAGTGTATCTGACTTCTTTATGAGGTGTTTAGTTTTAATATGTGTCGGAGTGACATAGGCAGAATGAGTAGGTTTACCTGCTTTGATATTGGCTATCTCCTCTTCTATCTTCTCTTTTTCTACCATACCGCCCATCTGGCTGATATGTTTTTCACATAGTGAATCAAAGGCTTCTTTGCTCATGGACTCTATCTGTGCACACGCTTTTTCCGATGCACCTTTAATGCGAGAGTCCACATGGAGTATGAGCGGGTCAACACGCAGAGCCATAGGGTTTAGACCCATGAGCCGTAAACCTTCTATGTTTTTGATACGTGAGAGTGCGACATAGCCCTGTCCTGATTCAAAGGTTTTAGAGAGGTCTATCTCTGCTGCATCCAGAGTCATCCCCTGTGACTTGTGTATGGTGATGGCCCATGCCAGTCGCAAAGGCACCTGTGACACCGTAGCCATCACTTTCCCACTGTCATTTTCCAGTGACCACTCTTCCATATCCAGTTTGATCTTCCTGCCGTCTGTAGTGCGGACTATGGGCATCTTGTCTATGGGAGAAAAACTCTCAACTTTGCCTGTTGTACCATTCACATACCCTGTTTCAGAATTATTTTTGATGAAAATAACCACCGCACCTTTTTTCAGTGTCAGTTGTTCTAGCACCAAAGAAGATTTGAAGATCTTCTCTATGTTCTTTTCCGATCCTTTATGCTCACAGACAAAAAGTTTGGCTTCACCCGCCAGTTTGTCGAGTTCCTGTTCGTTAATGCGGTCTACATCCAGATTATGTGTATAGAGTCTGGTAGGGGTTGTTGTACTAAGCTCTTTTTCATGTCTGCTTGCAAGCATCTCTTCTGAGCCAGCCGATATTTGACCGGAGCGGATATCATCCAAAATACCTATGAGCCGTGCATCATCCTGTCTGAACTTTTCCTGCAGGTAGCAGGTTTGCAACTCCAAAGCCTTCCATGCTTCTGCCTGCCAGGCAAAACGTTTCTCTTTGGGTGTTTTGCTCACAGGAGGCAGTTGAAAAAAATCACCCGATATTATTACCTGCACCCCGCCAAAAGGTGCATCTGTTCCTTTAAATCCACGCAATATCAAGTCCATAGAAGTAAAAAGTTCGGGAGAGACCATGGAGATCTCATCGATAATGAGCAGTTTGAGCTTGGAAAAACGTGTTTTGAGGTACTTCTTGTCCATCAAGAACTCTACGTACCCTTCATCGATGCTCTCACGAATACCCAATGCAAAAAAAGAGTGAATGGTCTGCCCGCCAAGATGTGATGCCGCTATGCCCGTAGGTGCCACGATAGTCGGGTAAACCCTGCGAGCTTTTAAGTACTGAGTGTATTCATTGAGTAGATAAGTCTTCCCTGTTCCTGCCGAACCGGTGATGAAGACATTTTTACCTGACTTGAGTAAGTTGAGTGCTGTGGTTTGTTTCATGAAAGTATTGTATCGTATGCGTATAAATATACAATTTGGATATCATACATTAAAAAAGTATGCTATGCCAATGCACAAAAACAAAAACCTCCAGCCAGCCCTGCTTCTCATCGCCACGCTGGGCATCATGTCAGGCATTACTATAGTCTCGTCTTTGCCACTCATTAGTCAGACATTCTCTGACATCCCCAACATCGAGTTTTTGTCTAAGTTGATGCTGACGATTCCTGCCATTATCATTGCACTTTTTTCGCCCATAGCTGGACATATTGTTGACAAGTTTGGAAGACTTAAGCCATTATATACTGGGATATTTCTCTTTATTGTAGGCGGAAGTTCCGGGTTTTACCTGCATGATTTTTATGTTATTTTGCTGGGGCGAGCTGTACTGGGACTTGGGGTGAGCCTGATTATGACGAGTTCTACTGCACTCATAGGCGACTGCTTCAACGAAGAGCTGCGCCATAAGTTTATGGCTAGACAGGGAATGACAACTGCACTGGGAGGCATTGTTTTCATCACCACGGGCGGGCTGTTGGCACAGATGCATTGGTCTTACCCTTTTGCTATCTATCTTGTGCCTGCTTTGTTTGTACCTTTTTTGCTCAAAACACTTTATGAGCCTCAAAAACACAAACACGCAGAAGACTTAGAAGTAGAATCCAAACTCCTCCCCGTCTACCTCACAGCCTTTTTTGTGATGGTACTGTTTTACATGATGCCCACGCAGTTTCCCTACCTCATCGTAGACACCCTGGGAGGCAAGCCGCAAACCATCGGCTTTGTTATCGCATCAGCCATGATATTTAATGCCTTAACCTCTATGCAATATGCCAAAATAAAGGCACGTCTTAGCTATATGCAAATCTATGCAAGTACCTTTGCGTTGTTTGGTGTGGGATTGCTTATTATCTCTCAAGCCTCAAGTATCGCTGGGCTATATTTTGCCATTGTGCCCATAGGTATGGGTTTTGGACTACTCTTTGTAAATACCAACGCATGGTTTCTCTCACGTGTCCCTGCACACAAACGAGGAAAAGCTTCAGGAGTACTCACCTCTAGCTTTTTTTTAGGACAGTTCGCCTCTCCTATACTCTTTGAACCTATCGTTTCAGCCTATGGTATACAAAGCTTATTTCTCATTGTCTCTGTACTTTCCATAGCTATCGCACTGGTACTTTTAATTTAAGGGCACCTCCATTGCCATTAAGCTAAGAGCTCTTGGAGCAGCGACTTTAGTCGCTGGATGCGACTGAAGTCGCATTTCCTTACTACATTAATGTATTAGCTTAATGGCAATGAAGGGCACCTCTAAAAATAATGCACCCCTATATCAGAGAAATGACATATCATGATCAATGATCTCTGTCGCTTCAAGATATCGGGTCATAAAAAAGTCTCTTTATAGACCTCTTCATCATACGCTACCAACACTTTGCCGTCACCATATTCAATCACCGGACGTTTCAACAGATAATTCTCTTTTGCCATCCACGCTATTTTCCCATCATCATCGAGATTGAGTTCTTTGAGTCCAAGGTCACGATACTTTTTCCCTTTGTTGTTAAAGAGTATGTTGATCTCCACCTGTTTGAGCCATTCACGTATCTTCTCTTCGCCTACAGACTCTACTTTATAATCTACAAAGTCGAAGTCTATGTTGTTTTCTTTCATAAATTTACGTGCTTTGCCTACTGTGGAGCAGGTCTTTATGCCGTATATTGTCATCTTCACTTCCTTTTATATTATTTGAGGTGCCCTGCAATTCCATTAAGCTAAGCATCTTTTTTTGGAGTAGGGATTTCAATCCCGTCTTTACGGGACTAAAGTCCCTGCTCCTATATGGAAATAGTTCTTAAAGATGGGGGAGTCAAATCTTAAATTTCCTAATTTTTTGGTTCCTTCTGAAGTCGTGCTTGCTTTGCCAACTCAAATAGCAAGAGGCTCTTGTTTCTCTCTCTGTGCTCTCCAAAAGTTTCTAAGAATCTCAAGTAAAGGACTTGATATTAAATTTCAAAT
>JAYEOH010000117.1:12842-19606 GCA_034722775.1 Campylobacterota bacterium
TTCATAAGTTTTATCATCGATAAAAATTTCAGAAGATTTTAAAATTTCAATCAATGGTGCAACCTCTGCTATTAATTTAGCCTCTTTTGCCTTCAATAAAACACCCAAACTGCCGATCACTGTCATACCAAAATTTCGAGCAAATTTTTTAGCTTTTTTATCATCACACAGTAGAAAGTCTGCGTTTTTCTCTTTGTAAAGCACCATTGCTTCACTCTCGCCCAAGCCCAGGGAAATATTAAAGTTGATATCTGATGATATATCCAAAATTCTATCTCTGCAGTAGAGAGACAATCTATGAGATTCAGTTTTGTTTTCTTGACTTATTTCACCATAGACAGCCTTGGGAATATAAACTTCTCCAAAAAGCTTTTCTAAAATATCCAACTTGTCGACAATTGAAAGTGCAATCAATGCTGAACTGTCAGCAATAAGAATCATAAACCATCCATTGATCTTAGTTCATTTTCCAGTTCATTCTTCTCATAACTTATAACAGGAATTTGATTTTGACTACACTCTGCCATAAAGTCATAGATCGATACATTGGCAAATTTACTAGCTTGCTCTATAGAAAATTTTGCATTCTTATAGAGCATAAGAGCTGTGTTTAACTTGATGGTCTGCTTGAGCTCTTGCATATCTTTATTGAGTGTCAACGGTGCAAAATCCGGTATATTGATTGTTACTTGCATTTGAAGCCTCCTTTTTCCAGCTGGTATGATTTTGGATTATATCATAATTGACTCAACCTTCAGAGGGTGATGCCCGTTGATGGGCAAGTTGCAAGTAGATAAATATTTCAATATGAAATGATTTTTATTATTTCTCCTTTTTTGTGTCACACTATTACATTACAATAGGAGGGAGAAACGATGAGCTACGAAAGAGCGCTGCTGAAAACTTTCGGCAACGAGAGTGAAACGCTTGCCACGAGATACTTGGAAGATGCAGGTTATGTGATCATAGAGAGAAATTTTTATGCGCGAAAACTCGGTGAAATTGATATCATTGCACAAAAGCGGGGTGTGCTGCATTTCATCGAAGTCAAGAGTGCCAAGGCAAACTTTGACCCGGTATACAATATGACAGCTGCCAAGATCAGGAAGGTAATTAATTCGACCCATTATTATCTCAAGGTGAAAAATCTGGATGTGAGCTTCTCTATCGATGCGTTGATCATTCGCAAAGGATCGGTAGAGTTGATCGAGAATATTACGCTATAGAAGACTTTTTGCTATAATGATGCAATTTATGAGCAGAGAGGTAAGAGATGAGGTTGAGCCAAGAGCAACTTGAAAGTTTTGAAGAGAAAGGTTATCTGGTACTGCGTAATTTTGCAGAGTCGGAAGAGTGTGATACGATTTTGGATATTGCCAAAGCACATTTGAAACATCGAGTACCCCCTATTGAAACAGAGATGGAATATGTCGGAAAGTCCGAGGAGGATAGAAAAACTGTCTCTGATGGGCATGCGGAGGAGTTTGAGGAGCGTATCACGGTGAGACGACTCAGGCAAGTCTACCATCGTGATATTATCTTCAGGCAGTGGATGGAGAGTCACGAGATACGCCCTCTCCTCAAGCAGATATTAGGAGAGAATCCTGTCATCACTATCGCCCACCATAACTCCATTATGACCAAGATGCCTCTTTCAAGTACAGAAACATCGTGGCATCAGGATATTCGCTATTGGCATTTTGATAATGACAATCTTGTCTCTGTCTGGCTGGCACTGGGCGAAGAGAATGAGGATAATGGGGTGCTGGAGTTCATTCCGGGCAGTCACAAGATGAGATTGGCAGCGGATCAATTTGGCGAAAAAGAGTATTTTCTCAGTGATTATGCAAAAAACAGTGCACTCATCGACACAAAAGAGCAGACAGTGTTACAAAAAGGAGATGTGGTGCTTTTTCACTGCAAACTGCTTCACCGAGCCAATGAAAATTGTACACAAACCCCCAAAATATCATTTGTCTATACGGTTCGCGGAGTATCGAACCACCCAGTATCCAATACGCGCTCAAGCAGCTTTTCGGAAATAGTTTTGGGATAGAAAGGCATTTTTTATTGATTTTTTCGTTACTTTCATTGACAAAAGAAAAAATATTGGCTATAAGTATGCCACAAAATCCAGATACAAAACTCTTTTTAAAGAGAGAATGCGTATAATGGATTATTCAAAATAAAAGGAATTAGTATGGCAAAATATGTTGAACTCAACAATGGTAATTTTGATGCGACAGTAGCAGAGGGTGTAACAATGGTAGACTTTTGGGCTCCATGGTGCGGACCTTGTAGAATGATTGCTCCGGTTGTTGAAGAGTTGGCGGAAGATTTCGAAGGTAAAGCGACTATCGCAAAAGTCAATACAGACGAAGAGCAGGATATCGCTGTTAAATACGGTATCCGATCTATCCCTTCAATCCTCTTCTTTAAAGACGGCGAAGTTGTTGACCAAATGGTTGGTGCAGCAAGCAAAGATGCTTTTGCTGATAAAATCAATACACTTCTGTAGTCAAGTCAGAATAGAAGCAGAGAGCTAAGTTCTCTGCTTTACTTCATTTTTTATCCCTTGTTAGATATAATCATAATCACAAAAAATAGAGAGAGTTCTTAAAGAAATTCTTGCCTCAAAGAAGCGATAATTTCTCTAAAAACTTTAGATCAAAAGGACGCGTTATGTTGGATTGTGCAATTATCGGAGGAGGGCCTGCAGGCCTTACGGCTGGACTTTATGCGAGTCGTGGCGGCTTGAAAGAGGTTGTTCTTTTTGAAAAAGGGATGCCCGGCGGGCAGATCACTCAGAGCAGTGAGATCGAAAACTACCCAGGATTTTACGAGCATGGCAAAACAGGCATGGACTTTATGGATACCTGGCAGGAGCAGTGTTTTGCCTTTGGGATGAAGCATCGTATGGAAGAGGTGACTTCCGTACGCAGGGAGAGTGATCGATTTGTGCTGGAGATCGCCGGCGGTGAGCCCGTTGAAGCCAATACAGTTATTATTGGTACGGGCAGCACACCCAGGCGAGCAGGTCTTAAAGGTGAAGAGGAGTTCTTCGGTAAAGGTGTAAGTACTTGTGCAACCTGTGACGGGTTTTTCTATAAGAACAAAGAGGTAGCTGTGCTTGGCGGCGGAGATACAGCGCTGGAGGAGGCTCATTATCTCTCAAATATCTGCAGCAAAGTCTATGTTATCCACAGACGAGATGCTTTTCGTGCAGCACCTTCCACAGTTGATCGTATAATGCGGACAGAAAATATTGAACTTGTTACTGATACTATTGTGGAAGAGATTGTCGGGGATGCCATGGGCGTTACGGGGGTAAAGCTTAAAAATAAAGAGGGAGAAGAGAGACTTCTTGATGTTCCGGGGATCTTTGTCTTTGTGGGACATGATGTTAACAATTCTGTACTCAAAAATGAATCAGGCGGATTTATCTGTGAAGTAAATGACCATGGTCAAGTTATAGTTGATTTGAGCATGCGCACTTCAGCTGAAGGTCTTTATGCTGTAGGTGATCTTCGTATTGAGGCACCCAAGCAGGTTGTCTGTGCCGCAGGAGATGGTGCTACGGCAGCACTACAGGTGATCTCATATATTCAAGAGCAGGCATAAGGATGATCAGAGTAGGTATTGTGGGGAGTACAGGAAGAGTCGGGGGTCTCCTGATAGATAATCTCAAAAATGATACGGAAGCCAAGTTGAGTGCTATACATGTTTTCGACAACTTGGAGCGGGAGCTTCCTGAAGATGTATTGATTACGAACAGCATGCAGGTATTGTTAAAAAATTGTGATATTGTGATTGATTTCTCTGCACCGGACGCTACAGAAGAGCTTCTTGAGACTGCGCTAAAAAATCCAACTCCGTTGGTGATTGCAACAACAGGATTTACCAAACATCAGCAAAATTTGCTGACTGCAGCATCCAGAGAGATGCCTCTGCTCTATGCTTCCAATATGTCGGTAGGGATAGCACTGCTCAAGCAGCTGGTGGAAAAAGTCTCTGCAACGCTGGAAGATTTTGATATTGAAATAGTAGAGCAGCATCATCGGCATAAAGTCGATGCGCCGAGCGGAACAGCCCTGACACTGGGTGAATTTGCCGCCAAGGGGCGGGGGCTTGACCTCGATGCTGTACGCGTCAGCGGCAGAGATGGGCAGATCGGTGCGAGAACCAAAGATGAGATCGCTGTGATGGCGCTGCGCGGCGGCGATATCGTCGGACGACATACGGTCGGCTTTTATAATGATGGAGAGTTTTTGGAGCTCAACCACACGGCTACAAGTCGTGATACCTTTGCCAAAGGCGCTATTCGCGCTGCCAAATGGTTGATCGATCAGGAAAAAGGTCTCTACTCCATTAATGATTGCTTAGGAATCTAAAGGAAAAACAATGTGTGCAATTGTCGGTGTCCATGGTGCGAAAAATGCTTCTAAAATAGCCTATTATGCTCTCTTTTCGATGCAGCATCGAGGGCAAGAGTCAACTGGTATTTCTACCGCAGATGGCAAAAAAATCCGACTAATTAAAGGTCGGGGTCTGGTGACAGAAGTTTTTAAAGAAGAGAGCTTCGATCTGCTTAGAGGAAATTGCGCGATTGGTCATAATCGCTATTCAACTGCCGGCGATGACTCTATCCTGGATGCGCAACCTGTTTTTGCCCGATATAGATTGGGAGAGATTTCAGTAGCACATAATGGCAATCTTATTAACAAAGACAAGGTGCGCAAACGCCTGATCAAGCGCGGTGCAATTTTTCAGACAGATATGGATACAGAAAATATTGTTCATTTAATCGCTAAAAGTCGAGAAAAGAGTCTGGCAGACCGTATCAAAGATATGTTGGAAAAGATCGAAGGTGCTTACTGCCTGGTGATTCAGAGCCGTTCAAAAATGTTTGTCATACGTGATCGGTTCGGGATTCGTCCTCTGAGTTTGGGAAAATTAAAAGATGGCGGTTATATGGTTGCCAGTGAAACTTGTGCATTTGATCTTGTCGGTGCAGAGTTTGTAAGAGATGTGCGACCAGGGGAAATGTTGACCTTTTCGGAAGGAGAGGAACCTCTTTCCGAGCAGATTTTTGAAGCAGACTACCACCCCTGTGCTTTTGAATATATCTATTTCTCCAGGCCTGATTCGATTATAGATGGTAAAAATGTTTACCAGACACGATTGGAGATGGGGAGAAGATTGGCACTGGAAGCGCCTGCGGAGGTAGATCTCGTTTTGCCGGTGCCCGATAGCGGTGTCGCTGCAGCGAAAGGGTACGCAGCAAAATTGAAAGTGCCTTTTGAGATGGGAATCGTTCGGAACCATTATATTGGAAGAACCTTCATCGAGCCGACCCAGGAGGTCAGGGATCTCAAGGTCAAACTGAAGCTCTCTCCTATCAGGCATTTGATAGAGGGTAAGCGTGTTGCAATCATCGATGATTCTCTGGTGCGCGGTACAACTTCCAGACAGATCGTCAAGATGCTCAAGGAGGCAGGAGCCAAAGAGGTACATATGCGTATCGCTGCTCCGGAGATCAAATACCCGTGTCGTTACGGGATAGATACTCCTACGAGGGAAGAACTGGTCTCGGCTAGTTTTACGCCGGAGGAGATCGCTGAAAAAATGGGTGCGGCCTCTCTGGGCTTTCTCTCTGTCGAGGGGCTGAAAGAGTCACTGGGTAATGATAGAAGCTACTCACTGGTGAGCTTTGATGGAGTATATTTTGCCGGTGGAAATGCCGATAGTCCCTCCTGCAGCAGCAGTTAAATAGTTTTAGAAGAGAATGCAGTTGAAGAAAACATTACCGAAACAGCTCTATACCTATGGGCAGTATCTCAAAAACAGATTTCATACCAAAGTCAGCAAGCTTCCTCTGGGCCTGAGCGGTTTTACCTGCCCCAACATCGATGGCACGGTAGCCAAAGGCGGATGCACTTTCTGCCTCAATGACTCGTTTAGCCCCAATCTTGCCAAAAATGCAGACAAAACCTTCCTTAACTTAGAGAGCAAGAGCAATCCAATTCTTGATAAACAGCTTGAAGAGCTTGATGCACAGATACTTGAAACCCGTCAAATGATGAAGCAAGAGTGGGGAAGTAAAAAATTTCTGGTCTATTTCCAGGCTTTTACCAACACTTATGCCCCTTTTGAGACGATCAAAACCCTTTATGACAAAGCATTGACTTATGATGATGTGCTGGGGTTGAGTATTGGGACACGCAGTGACAGTGTCACAGATGAGGTATTGGATTATCTCGTAGAACTGAGTCGGGAGAAGGAGATATGGATAGAGTATGGAATTCAGTCGATCTATGACGAAACCCTTGAGCGTATCAACCGCGGGCACGATGTCCTTAATGTTGAAAGGGCAATCAAAAAAGCGAAAGAGAAAGGACTCAATGTCTGCGGACACTTGATATTCGGATTGCCTGGTGAAGATCAGGAGATGATGCTTAACTCTGCCAAAGCAGCCTATGAGTGGGGGATTGATTCGGTGAAATATCACCCCCTCTATGTGGTCAAACACACACAGCTTGCCAATGAATATAACTCCGGAGAGTTTGAGCCTATCAGCAAAGAAGACTATATCGATACGCTAGTCAAAGCGATCGCGCTTAAACCCGATCACATCTCCATACAGCGTGTTACTGCCGGTATCGACGATGATACACTGCTGGCACCTGCCTGGTGCGGGCTGCCAAAAAATAAAATGCTTGTTTATATTAACGAGGCACTTATGGAGCAGGGGTTAATCTACTGAT
>JAYEOH010000117.1:19706-39141 GCA_034722775.1 Campylobacterota bacterium
CAGGACCCTCAAACTTGTTTGAGGCAAGCATAGAATTGGAACATTGGCTCGAACAAGTTGCCCATCGGAAATACCCTTGGGGTGAGAGCGTCCTTGAAGCTTGCTCAATAGCGATATTCTGTCAGAACCCTCATGTAGCTGCCTCGTTGATAGGCGGCGGGGTTGACGGTGTGGTGGAGTGAGATGCTTCCCTTCATCTGTTCGATGGAGTGATACTCTTTCTCCTCCATCCATTCAGTGAGATTTTTCAATACCGCAGTGATATGCGATTCACCATACTCCATCAGGGCAGAGACCATTTGTACGGCATCAGCACCGCTCATCATCGCTTTAAGGATATCTTCGTGGGTATGTATGCCGGTGGAGGCGCAGAGAGATGCGTTGATCTTTTTGTAAAGTATGGCACACCATCGCAGGCTTTCACTGAGATCTGCCGCGCTGCTGAGGTGTATTTGCTGGATGGCGGTAAGCTCCTCAAGATCAATATCTGCCTGCACGGGACGGTCGAAAAGCACCAATCCTTTAGCTCCCATCTTACTGAACTGTTTTGCCATATTGGCAGGAGATGAGAAGATAGCGTTCATCTTGATGCTTACAGGGATAGAGACGGCGGAGAGAACAGTTTCCAAAGAGTCAAGATAGAGTTTTTCAACACTTGTCCCATCGATATCCGGATCAGCCGGGATATAAGTGATATTGAGCTCCAGACCATCAGCGCCTGCCTCCTCAAGAAGCTTGGCATAGTTGATCCATCCGCCTTCGGAGACACCATTGAGTGAAGCAATGAGAGGGATGGAGAGACTCTCTTTGAGTGAAGTGATCTCTTCGAGAT
Source organism: Campylobacterota bacterium (assembly GCA_034722775.1). GTDB lineage: Bacteria > Campylobacterota > Campylobacteria > Campylobacterales > Sulfurovaceae > SZUA-451. The sequence goes on from JAYEOH010000117.1 coordinate 20,539, forward strand.
AGTGCTCTGACTCGAGATTGCTCAACTCCATATCCGGAAAGTAGCCAACTGCCTCAGCATAGCTTTCGCCGCCCTTGAAGAGAAAGTGGTCTACCTCATGTGTTTCGTGATTGATCTGCTCTTCAAAGATGGAGTGCAGTATTATAGCGGCTGCACCGGCATCTTCAATGCGTTTGACCGAGTCGGCTGACGCAGTCATAGGGGATGCACCTGCAATGATAGGGTTTTTGAGGGGGATTCCCATATAGTTTGTGCTTAGATTCATGACGCTTCTCCTCTCTCTTCTTTGTTCTCTTCATCAAGCCTGACGGCATTCTGTGCGTCTATCTTTTCGGCTTCAGCGCCATAGTAGCTTTCAAGGTTTTTATATCGGTCATACATAGTTTTGGCATGTTTGCGTGCTGTTTCCAGATAAACTTTGGCTGCGCCGGCATTGATCTTTTCGACCATTTTGAAGCGCATCTCCTGGTACATGAAATTCTTTACATCTATCTTTGGACCTTTGTAGTCGATCTGCATCGGATTTTTGCCCTCCAGAGCCAGCTCGGGATTGTATCGGAAGAGCGGCCACAGTCCGGCATCAACGGCAAGTTTTTGGTGATCCATACCGTATTTGAGGTCATAGCCATGTGCAACACAGTGAGAATAAGCAATGATGATAGAGGGACCGTCGTAACGCTCTGCCTCAATGAAGGCTTTGACGGTTTGGGCATCATTGGCACCCATCGAAATGCGGGCTACATAGACATTTTCATAAGCGATTGCCATCAGGGCAAGGTCTTTGGGCAGTTGTGCCTTTCCTCCGGCTGCAAATTTGGCAACAGCACCTGTGAATGTTGCTTTGGACTCTTGTCCTCCGGTATTGGAGTAGACCTGTGTATCGAGTACCAGAATATTGACATTTTTTCCGCTGGCAAGTGTATGATCGAGACCACCATAGCCGATATCATAAGCCCAGCCGTCACCTCCCATCATCCAGACAGATTTTTTGACCAGGTAATCGGCAAGCGAGAGAAGTCTCTTTGTCTTGACATCCTGGCTATCTGCAAGCTTCTCCTTGAGCAGCGCTACTCTCTCCCTTTGTTCAAATATCTCCGGCTCATCATGCTGTTTGCTGTTGAGAATCGTATCAGTCAATTCACTGCCCGCCATCTCTCTCAGCTCAAGAAGCAGATCTTTGGCATTCTGCGTATGTTTATCTATTGCGAGTCTGAAACCAAGTCCAAATTCAGCATTATCCTCAAAGAGAGAGTTCGACCATGCCGGTCCAAGACCTTGTGCATTTTTCTTCCAGGGTGTCGTAGGCAGATTGCCGCCGTAGATAGAGGAGCATCCTGTAGCATTGGCGATCACCATACGGTCCCCAAACAGCTGAGAAGCGAGTTTTACATAAGGCGTCTCTCCACATCCCGGACAGGCACCGGAGAATTCAAAGAGCGGCTCTAGAAATTGAGTCTCTTTGAGCTTGCTGTGGTCGAGTTTGTTTCTATCATAATGGGGAAGCTCCATAAAGTAGTCCCAGTTGACGACACCCTCTTCGCGTACCGGCTCTTGCGGTACCATATTGATCGCTTTGAGATTGGTCTGAGATTTGTTTTTGGCAGGGCATACCTCTACGCAGAGTGCGCATCCGGTACAATCCTCCACAGCAACCTGAATCGTAAACTGCTCATCGGGCTCAAAAGTTTTGCCTTTTGCTTTCGTAAAGTGGAAACCCTCCGGCGCAGAGGCAAGTCTCTCTTCTCCTATAACTTTAGAGCGAATCGCAGCGTGTGGACAGACGATGACACATTTGTTGCATTGGATACAGACATCGGCGTCCCATTGCGGTACTTCGGTGGCAATATTGCGTTTTTGGTATTGTGTGGTTCCGCTTGGCCAGGTACCGTCGACAGGGATTTCACTGACTTTCAGCTGATCCCCTTCACCTTCAATGAGCTTGGCGGTAATTTTTTCGACAAAACTGTTGAAGTCTCCTTTGACCGGAGGCCGGATGCCTATCGTGCTGTCTGAAGTAGCAGGAACCTCGATCTTGTAGAGATTGTCTAGTGTACCATCAACAGCCGCATAATTCATCTCTATGACCTTCTTGCCCTTCTTGCCGTAAGTTGATTCGATACTCTCTTTGATCTTTGCGATCGCCTCTTCTCTCGGCAATACCCCGGATATGGCAAAAAAGCAGGTTTGCATGACGGTGTTGATGCGCCGCCCCATATTTGTCTTCCTGGCGACACTGTAGGCATCTATGATATAAAATTCCAACTCTTTTTCGATGATCTCTTTCTGCACTTTTTGAGGCAGTTTGCTCCAGGCTATCTCCTTGGAGAATGGAGTGTTGAGGAGGAAGGTTGCACCGTGTGAAGCATACTTGAGAATATCAATTTTTTCCAGAAAAACACTCTGATGACAAGCAACAAAGTTGGCATTGCTGATAAGGTAGGTTGATCGGATCGGATCGGGGCCAAATCGCAGGTGCGAAGTGGTCATGGAGCCTGACTTGTTGGAATCATAGACAAAATAACCCTGTGCGTAGTGGTCGGTGCCATCTCCAATGATCTTGATGGTGTTTTTATTGGCACCCACCGTTCCGTCGGACCCCAGACCGAAGAAGATACTCCTGAGAACATCATCATTTTCAATAGAAAGCTGTTCGTCCCACTCCAGAGAAGTGTGTGTTACATCATCGTGAATACCAATCGTGAAGTGGTTTTTTGGATTCTCTTTGGAGAGTTCGTCGAAGACGGCCTTTACCATCGCCGGCGTGAACTCTTTGGAGGAGAGTCCATAGCGCCCGCCGATGATACGCGGCATTTCAAAGGGAAGCTCTTCCTGCTCGTTGAGCTCACTCAGTGAGGTGACTATATCGAGATAGAGCGGCTCTCCTGCAGCCCCCACCTCTTTGGTGCGGTCGAGAACGGCGATGGCTTTAAGAGTTTTGGGCATAGCATCGATGAGGTGCTCAATAGAGAAGGTTCGGTAAAGCCTTACTTTGATGATGCCGATTTTTTCGCCTTTCGCTGTGAAATACTCCACTGCTTCGTGTGCCGCTTCTGCTCCTGAGCCCATCAGTATGATGACCCTCTCGGCATCCGGATCTCCTATATAGTCGAAAAGATTATAATGTCTCCCCGTGAGTTCTCCGAATCTCTTCATCTCCTCTTCGACAATCCGGGGCAGGGCATCATAGTATGAGTTGACTGTCTCTCTGCCCTGGAAATATACATCCGGATTTTGTGCAGTACCGCGGATGAATGGATTGTCCGATGTCAGGGCGCGTGCACGATGTTCTGTGACCAGTGTTTCGTCGATCATGGCTTTCATCGTTTCGATATCGACGAGTTCGATCTTGCTCTCTTCGTGAGATGTCCTGAAGCCATCGAAAAAGTGTAGAAACGGGATGCGCGAACGCAGTGATGCTGCCTGCGATATCAGGGCAAAGTCATGTGCCTCCTGTACTGATCCCGAAGAGAGCAGTGCAAATCCTGTCTGGCGTACGGACATCACATCACTGTGATCGCCAAAAATTGAAAGTGCCTGCGCAGCAAGTGAGCGTGCAGCAACATGAAAGACGGTCGATGTTAATTCCCCGGCAATCTTATACATATTCGGAATCATCAGAAGCAATCCCTGTGATGCAGTAAAAGTGGTAGTCAGAGCTCCTGTCTGCAGTGCCCCATGGACACTGCCGCTCGCTCCGCCTTCACTCTGCATCTCCATAATATCCGGAACAGATCCGAAAATATTCCTTTCACCTCGTGACGAATAGGTATCACTCAGTTCCGCCATAGGCGAGGATGGAGTAATGGGATAGATGGCGATTACTTCATTGATCTTGTGTGCAACGAGCGCCACCGCTTCATTGCCATCAATTGTAGCAAATTTTTTTGACATTCAAATCTCCAATCATAAAATCCAGAATACCTTTCCGGCGGTAAAATAATGTACTGTTTTACAGCTGGAGAAGCCTTCTTTTGAAATTCTAGCACTTTTTACATCAGAAACCAGTTTTTGCATCAGTAATCAATATGTTACTTTTTTGAGGACAAAACAGACCAAAATTATGGTAATATTGTAAAAATATTTATTCTGCAGGAAATACATGTCCGGTTCACTACTTCTATCTTCGGCGATGATTCTGGTTTTGGTTATTATGTTACCACTTCTTTTTCACTTGACACGCTATCTCGGTGCCAAAAGTGACAATGTACGCAAAAATGAGCCTTATGAAGGGGGTGTGCGTCTTACGCATAGAGATCCCTCAGATGCTTTCAATGTCAAATTTTTTCTCATCGGTATCATCTTTTTGATTTTCGATATCGAAGTACTGTTTATGTTTCCGTGGGCACTAAACCTGCGTGAACTTGGCTTTTTTGGGATTATGGAGATGGTTGTCTTTGTCGGGATACTGGTCGGCGGACTGATCTATGTGTACAAATCAAGGATTTTGAAATGGATATGAATCATCTCACGAGCAGCAGTCTGGCTCAGGGCAGCCTCAATGTCAGCGATGAGCATCTGCTCGGTGATGCGATCGTCACGACAAAAATAGATGCAGTGATCAACTGGGGTAGACAATCCTCTCTCTGGCCCTATGTCTTTGGAACGGCTTGCTGTGCTATCGAGTTTATGGCGACTGCAGCGAGTCGATATGACATCTCTCGTTTTGGTGCCGAGGTGCTTCGTTTTTCACCGCGCCATGCTGACTTGCTGGTGGTTGCGGGTACGATCAGCTACAAGCAGGCACCGATCCTCAAGCAGATATATGACCAGATGCCCGAGCCCAAGTGGGTTGTCGCAGTGGGTGCCTGTGCTTCGAGCGGCGGCTTCTATGATAACTATACGACACTGCAGGGGATTGACGAGATTGTCCCCGTAGATGTCTATGTCGCGGGTTGCCCTCCTCGTCCGGAGGCAATACTAGATGCGGTTATAGCGATACAAAAACAACTCTGGAGGGAACCGACGCTTGAAGTTCGGGATTTTCAAACAGAATACAAGGGACCGCTTGATGAGCACTGATTACCAACTCCTGCTGGAGCGCTACAAAGAGGCATCCATACATACGATGATGGGTGAAACACCTATGATCCTCGCACCCTCAGAGCAGCTGCATGCGATGGCAGAATATCTCAAAGAGGAGATGGGCTACACGCTTCTGCTGGATATTACAGTCGTTGATAATCTACTGCTCGCTCATCCGGCTTCAAGTCGTTTTGAAGTGATTTATATTTTCAGGCACGAGGAGTTTGAAAAGACAGTGGGAGTGAAAGTGCTTCTTATTAATTCTGAAAAGGGCGTAGAGACGATAACAGATCTCTATGGAGCGGCGAGCTGGCTGGAGCGTGAAGTGTGGGATCAGTACGGGGTTTCTTTTCAGCAGCACTCCACCCTTAAACGCATCCTCAATCATAATGAATTTGTCGGTCATCCGCTGCGCAAGGATTACGAAATCACCAAAGGGCAGTATTGTACAGTGACTCAGGATATGATGGATGAGATGAAGCCGCTGCTTGATGCGCGTGGGCTGGATGCCGAGAGGGATGACTTGATGATACTCAACCTCGGACCTTCTCATCCGGCAAGTCACGGGACGATCCGTACGCTGGTGGCGCTCGATGGCGAAAAGATCGTAGCAGGTGCGAGTGAAATCGGCTATCTGCATCGCGGTTTTGAAAAGAGTTGCGAAAACCATACTTATAATCAGATCATCCCCTATACAGACAGGCTCAACTACTGTTCGGCGCTGATGAACAATATCGCTTTTTCCAAAACAGTCGAAGAGATGATCGGCGTAACACTGCCTGACAGAGGAATATTCATCCGTGTGATTCTGGCTGAACTTTCACGGGTGATTGACCATCTGGTCTGTCTCGCGGCAGGGCTTTTGGATATGGGCGGACAGACGAACTACTGGTATCTCTTTAACCCGCGCAATGATGCTTATGATTTTCTCAGTAAACTCACGGGTGCACGACTGACAAACAGCTATATGCGTATCGGCGGCATGACGCATGATCTCTATGATGGCTGGGAGAGAGATCTCGATGATGTCCTCAAAAAAGTCGACAAAGGGATCGCGGAGTCTCTGCAGATGATAGAGCACAACCGTATCTTTCAGGATCGTCTGCAGAATGTTTCTCCGGTTTCTGCCATGCAGGCGATTGACTACGGTTTCACCGGTCCCAATCTGAGAGCGAGCGGCGTGCCGTATGACCTGCGCTTCGCCTCTCCCCACTACTATTATGATACCTTTGATTTTGAGATGGTTGTAGGTTCAGTGGGCGATACCTATGACCGATTGATGGTGCGCTTCGAAGAGATGCTGCAGAGTATGCGTATCATCCGTCAGGCGGCAAAAAAGATACCGGGCGGCCCGATCAACGCAGCCAATCATGCCGTCACGATGCCTCCCAAGTCAGCAGTCTATACGACGATAGAGGGGGCAATGAATCAGTTTAAGCTGGTCTATGAGGGCGTTAAGGTTCCCAAAGGGGAATATTATGGTTCTTTTGAAGCCGCCAACGGTGAGCTGGGTTTTTATATCGTCAGCGACGGCAGCGGAACGCCTTATAAGGTCAAAGTCAGGGCGCCGAGCTTTGTGCATATGGCAGCCTATCCGAAGATTATCGAAAATTATCAGGTGGGAGATGCCATTTTGACTTTGGGAAGTTTGAATATTATTGCAGGAGAGATGGATCGATGAGTTTTGAGTTTACCGTAGAAAATCTTGAAAAGATAGAAGCGCTCAAATCGCGTTATCCCAGCCCTAAAGCACTCTCGCTTCCCTGCTTGTGGATGGTGCAGTATCAGGAGGGTGTTATATCGCTTGATGCGATCGAAGTGATTGGCAAATTGATCGATACGCCGCCGATGGAGATCTATCGTGTGGCAACATTTTATACGATGTTCAATCTTGAACCGGTGGGAAAATACCATATTCAACTCTGCAAAACACTCTCCTGCGCACTCTGCGGCAAAGCAGAGATGTTGAGCCATCTTAAAAGCAGACTTGGTATCGAACCCGGAGAGAGCAGTGAAGATGGACGCTTCACACTGACACAGGTGGAGTGTCTGGGTTCCTGCGGTACCGCGCCGGTGATGCAGATCAATGACCGCTATTATGAGAATCTGACGCCTGAAAAGATTGATGTGATTTTAGATTCACTGGACGAGGAGTCGTGATGAGAGAGTGTCGTATCGTAAGTCGAAAGTTTGATATCGATCAGAGCCACAGGCTTGAAGTTGCCAAAGAGCATGGCGCCTACAATGCCCTGAAAGAGACCTTTGACCTTTCTCCCGTAGAGATCATCGAGACGATCAAAGCAAGTGGGCTGCGAGGAAAAGGAGGCGGCGGAGCACCGGCAGGAGCCAAGTGGGTTCTGATGCCGCAGGATGATGCTCGACCCTCTTATCTCGCCGTCAACTGCGACGAGAGTGAACCGGGAACTTTTAAAGATCGTCAGATTATCTCCAAAGATCCGCATCTCCTTATCGAAGGGATCATTATCACCTGCTACGCGATCAAATCCCATGATGCTTATATCTATATCCGTGGTGAGTATTATCAGTTTCAGAAGATTTTGCAAGAGGCGATCGATGAAGCCTATGCGGCAGGAATTTTGGGTGAGAGTGTGATGGGTGAAAAATACCGTATGAATATCACGATCCATCGCGGTGCAGGTGCCTATATCTGTGGCGAAAAGTCGGCACTTCTGGAGTCGATGGAGGGAAAGCGGGGGCATCCGAGATTGAAGCCCAAGCAAAAAGAGCCCGAGTGGTACTTTGGCAATCCGACACTGGTGAACAATGTCGAAACGATCGCTTCAGTTCCTTATATCGTCAAGCACGGTGCAGAGGGGTATCGGAAGTTTGGTACAGAGCGAAGTCCCGGAACACTGCTCTTTGCGATGAGCGGCCATGTGGAGACTCCGTGTGTCTATGAGGCAGAGTTCGGTATGCCGATGATAGAGTACATCAACCACTATGGCGGCGGTATTCGCGGCGGTAAAAAGCTCAAAGCGGTGATTCCGGGCGGCGCATCTACTGCCGTGTTGACTGCGGACGAGGTAGAGTGTGCCACGCTGGATTACGAACATATGAGAGTAGCAGGTTCGGCACTGGGTACCGGCGGGATGATCGTCATGGATGAAGATACCGATATGGTCGAAGCACTCAAAAACCTCCTGGAGTTCTACCATCACGAATCCTGCGGGCAGTGTACGCCATGCCGCGAAGGAACAGGGTGGAGCGATACGATACTCGGCAGAGTGCTTGAGGGCAGGGGGAGCAGTGAAGATATCGACAAGCTTCTCGAGCTTGCCGACACGATGGACGGGAAGACAATTTGTGTCTTTGCGCCTGCGGTAGCGATCGTCATCCGCTCTTTTGTCGGTAAATTTCGGGATGAATTTGAAGCAAAGGTGACAGTATGAGTCAGATAGATATCGTGATAGATGATATGACCTTCACGGCAGAAAAAGGCTCTTTGCTGATCGATCTCTTGATCAAGCATGATCTCAAAGTGCCTTACTTTTGTTACCACGAAGCGTTGGGCGCTGATGGAAATTGCCGAATGTGTATGGTGGAGATCGAAGGGCAGAAGCGTCCTCAGATCGCCTGCGATACGCTGGTCAAAGAGGAGATGGTTGTCCGCACAAAAGGCGACAATATCGAGAGTGTACGGCAAAATATCCTGGAGCTTGAACTGATCAATCACCCGGTTGACTGTCCTGTCTGCGATCAGGCGGGGGAGTGTAAGCTCCAGGACTTCTATATGGATTATGGTCTCTATGATTCGCATATTGATCAGGCAGATAAAGTCCATCATCGAAAACATGTTGATCTTGGCAGCAATGTGATGCTCGATCAGGAGCGCTGTGTCCTCTGTGCCAGATGCACCCGGTTTACCAGTGATATCACCAAGACGAATGAACTTGGCATCATCGGCAGAGGCGACCACGCCCGTGTCTCTACGATGCCTGGGAAAAAACTGGACAATCCCTATGCGATGAATGTCGTCGATCTATGTCCTGTGGGTGCGTTGACCAGTAAAGATTTTCGCTTTAAGCAGAGAGTATGGTTTCTTGCTTCGACACCTTCTGTCTGTCATAGCTGTGCAAAGGGGTGCAATATCTTTATCGACCACAACCGTGAAAAGTATAAAGATGAGGTCATTTATCGTTTCAGGCCGCGCGAGAACCAGCAGGTCAACGGGTTCTTTATCTGTGATGAGGGCAGGCTGAGCTACAAAGAGCTGCAGGAGAATCGACAAGTTGAGATGCTTGTGAATGGTGAGGTATGCACGGAGGAAGAGGCGCTTGAAACCTGTCGGGATTTGGTTGAGGCAGAGAGTGGAAAGATTGTTGTTCTCGCGGATGCCAATCTCTATACGGAAGAACTTGAGATGATCCAAGCCTATGCTCAAAAAGTCGACGCAACACTCTATTCTCCATTGAAATCTTATGTCGATGAAGCTTTTGGAGACAATTGGCTCAAATCTTCACAGAGAGCTGCAAATGCCAAAGGGGTTGAAAAATTGGGTATTGAGACTGAACTCCCGAATGGGAAGGTTTCTCTCTTGATCAATTTCAACCACCCCGATGCAGCAGATGTTGTTGCAGAGAAAACGATCAGCTTTCAGACGCACTTGAGAGAGGAGAAGAGCGATTTGATTCTGCCGTTGGCTCCCTTTTCTGAGAGCTCAGGTTCTCTCGTCAACGAAGAGGGTATTGAGCAGTATTGCCCCAAAGCTATCACGCGCAATGATCCTATTCCGACGGCAATTGAGTGGATTGCAAGGCTCCAGGGAGGTGAAAAATGACGCTCGCTGCAATACTTGTCGCAGTTATTTCTTTGATTCTCGGTGCGCTATTGGCGCTGCTGATGATCCCTGTACTGGTCTGGCTGGAGCGGCGCGGCGCAGGCTTGGTGCAGGATCGTCTGGGGCCTAACCGGACGAATGTTGCCGGATTCCGTTTCGGCGGTGTCGTACAATCTTTTGCCGATGTTGTCAAATTGGTACTCAAAGAGGAGTATTATCCTTCGCATATCACAAAGCACCGCTGGCTGTTGATGCTGGCTCCGATGATCACCTTCTCTGCGGCACTGCTGGCGTTTATGGTGATCCCCTTTGCAGATAATATCGTCATCAATGGCGAATCTCTGCGTATACAGCCGCTTCCGGTTGACTATGGGGTGCTGTGGTTTATGGCAATCGGTGCCATTGGTGTGATCGGTATCTTTTTGGGCGGATGGTTGAGCCACAACAAGTATTCACTCCTGGGCTCTTCCCGTGCCGGATCAATGATGATCAGCTATGAGCTGCCGCTGGGTTTGAGCATCGTGGCATTTGTACTTACCTATAATACGATCGATTTTAATGCTATGGTGCAGTGGCAGAGCGGAACAATATTTGGCTTTCTGCCTGCCTGGGGTATTTTGGTTCAGCCATTGGGTGCAATGATTTTGATCATCGCTCTGTTTGCCGAAACCAATCGTAACCCTTTTTCTGTTTCTGAGGGCGAGAGTGAAATTGTTGCGGGGTATATGACGGAGTTTACAGCGATGAAATTTGCGATGTATTTTATGGGCGAATATGTTGCAATGAATACTGCCTCTGCCGTGATCATTACGATGGTCTTTGGCGGCTATCAGCTCCCCTGGGTCTCGACAGCTGCGCTGCTCGAACATTTTAACTATTTCGCCTGGGCACTGATGATTATAATACCGATCGTAGTCTATTTTGTGATCGGATGGATGGAGAAAAACAATGCAGTTCGTCCGACCGTTATCAGTGACGGCAGCCGCGAGTTTGAAGCCAAAGTTTTAACTTATGCCATGATCGGCATGACACTTTTGATCGAGTTGATACTAATCTATCTAACTGTTTCACCGGATGCAGTCCTGGGAACAGCGATCGCTGTGACACTGCTTCAAATCGTTGTTTTTGTGGTAAAACTGATGATTTTCAACCTCTTCTTTATTCTGGTGCGCTGGACCCTTCCGCGTTTTCGATATGATCAGGTGCAGCACTTGGGATGGTACTACCTCCTGCCGCTCTCCCTGCTCAATCTTTTCATCACGGCGATCGTCGTCGTAGGAGTCAGCTGATGGCAGCCAAAATCAAAGTTATTCCGCGCCACGGTGCGAACATGAAAGACAAGCTCTACCTGCCGGCTATCTATCAGGGGATGAAGATCACCTTCAAACACTTGATGGGAAATGTCGCCGACAGCAATGCAGTTGATACACTGGAGTATCCCGAAGAGCAGCCAACCGATATCACGAACCGTTATCGCGGATTGCACCGCTTGACACATCGGGAGGATGATACGATCGCCTGTGTCGCCTGCTTCATGTGTGCGACAGCTTGTCCGGCAGACTGTATCTTCATCGAAGCGACGGAGCGTGAAGATGGCGAAGATGAAAAGATGCCCAAACGCTTTGCGATCGATACTCTGGAGTGTGTTTTTTGCGGCTACTGTGTAGAGGCGTGTCCCTGTGATGCGATTCGTATGGATACGGGTATTTTTTCACTGATAGGAAACAACCGTGAAGACTTTGTAATGGAAAAAGATCAATTGCTTGCCCACAAGGGTGCATTTGGGGAGGAGAAAAGCCGTGCTCGAAAATAGTATATTTGCCATTTTGGCACTTTTCCTGACAGGGGGAAGTCTTATGATGCTCTGGAGCAGGCAGTCTGTGTTGAGTGCCTTCGGTTTTCTTATCGCGATGCTGGCGATGGCAGGACTCTTTGCCCTTTTGGAAAACAGTTTTCTTTTCCTTGCGCAGATCATGGTTTCTGTCGGGGCGGTGGTCGTGCTTTCGCTGATGGTGATCATTGCCATTAACATGAAAGAGGAGGATCTCCCGGATGAGCCGAGAAAGCTGCGCTGGATAATCTTCTCTACTCTTTTGGTGACACCTTTTTCACTCTTGATGTATCGCGCTTTGACGAGCATGCACCAAAGCTTTGAAGCAACTAAAGAGGGATATGGTACGCTAAAGAGTGTGGGCGGAGAGCTTTTCAGCCACTGGGTTCTTCCTTTTGAGATCGCCTCTGTACTGCTGCTAGCTGCCATGGTCGCTGCGATCGTTATTGCACGAAAGGAGCCAACATCATGACGCCTGAACCATTTTTTATGCTTGCCACGCTGCTTTTCAGTATAGGGTTGATAGGCCTAATAAGCCGCCGCAATCTTTTTGTCGTCTATATGTCTATCGAGCTGATGCTGAGTTCGGTCAATCTTGTGTTGGTTGTTTTCTCTCGACTGAGAGGTGATATGGGCGGCTCTGTCATAGCACTGCTTATGCTTGCTGTGATCGCAGCAGAGGCAGCGCTTTTTCTTGCCATGATTATCCAGCTGGTACGCAGCAGGCGTTCGGTGGATAGTGACGACTTTGCGCAATTGCGACAAACGAAGGAGAGTCTATGAATTCGTTGAGTGCTATTGTTTTGGTCCCCTTCTTTTCGGCACTTTTGCTGGGGATAGTCTATCTGGCGAACCCATCCAAAGATCGCTTTTACTTCTATGCAGGGGTCGGTGTCATGGCTCCTCTGCTCAGTACGATACTTGCACTGATGGTAGGATGGGATATCATGTATCAATCCAAAGAGACAGTTTTTCACAGCAGACTTTTTGAGTGGATAAATCTGGGTGAGATGAATATCTCTGTTGCATTCATGGTGGATCGCCTGAGTGCGGTGATGCTCTCCTTCATCACCTTTGTCGGTACTGTGATCCATGTTTATGCGGTCGGCTATATGAAGGGTGATCCGGGATTTGGAAAGTTTATGAGCTTTTTCAATCTTTTTATGGGAAGTATGCTGCTGCTCATCCTCGCCGACAATCCAATCATTATGTTTATCGGCTGGGAGTTGGTCGGGCTCTCTTCTTATCTCCTGATCGGTTTTTATTACAGAGACCCTGCCAATGTCAAAGCCGCCAACAAAGCTTTTATTCTTAATAGAATAGGGGATTTTGGATTTATTATGGCGCTTGCGCTGCTCTTCCTTGCCTTGGAAGGGAGCGGATATACCTTTGCGGCGATAGAGGAAAACCTCTCTTTGGTTGACCTCTCGCTGCTGCCATTGATCGGTATTTTGCTCTTTGTCGGTGCGATGGGGAAATCAGCGCAGATACCACTCTATGTCTGGCTGCCTGATGCTATGGCGGGACCGACGCCTGTTTCAGCATTGATCCACGCTGCGACGATGGTGACAGCCGGTGTCTATATGGTGGCTCGTTTTGCCTTCCTCTACAATGAGATACCGCAAGTCGGGGAGTTCATCGCGATCATCGGTGCAGCAACAGCACTTTTTGCTGCGCTGGTCGCCATCTACCAGGACGATATCAAAAAGATACTCGCCTACTCAACGATGTCACAATTGGGGTATATGTTTATGGCGGTCGGTCTCGGAGCATACAGCAGCGGGATTTTTCATGTCTTTACCCATGCTTTTTTCAAAGCACTGCTCTTTATGGGGGCAGGGGCTGTGATCATCGCGCTGCATCATGAGCAGAATATATTCAAAATGGGCGGCTTGAGAAAACATCTCAAGCTGGTCTATATCACGATGTTTATTGCGACGCTGGCGATCAGCGGTATTCCGCCTTTTGCAGGCTTTTTCAGTAAAGATGCCATACTGGCTGCTGCATTTGTCTCAGAGCACTATGTTATATGGGGAGTCGGCACGCTAACTGCTCTTTTGACAGCATTTTATATGTTCCGCATGCTCTTCATTGTATTTTTTGCCAATGGTGACAGTGAGAGAAAGCTGGAGCCTCTGCCAAAGTCTATGACTTATCCGCTTGTAGTTCTGGCATTTGGAAGTACTACATTGGGATTACTGGGGGTCAATGAAGCCTATGGCGGAAGCAATCTATTCTCCACTTTTATAGCACTGCCGGACAGCGGTCTGCACCTTTCGCACAGCAGTGAGTATATGCTGGGGGCGCTTAATGTCCTGATGGGGCTGACAGGAATGGGATTGGCGTACAAACTTTTCGCCGTGAACCCGACGGAGCCGACGGGAGATTCTCTATGGCAGAGGCTGGCGATCAACAAGTTCTATGTTGATGAGGTCTATGATGAGTTGTTTGTTAAGCCGCTCCTGCAGATGAGTCTCCTTTTTGACAAGGTGATTGATCAGAAATTCTTTGATGGTTTGATCAACTCTACGGTTTATGGTTATCGGTATGCAGGTGAACGCTTTGCACAGCTTCAAAATGGCAAGGTGCGCTACTACGCACTCTATATTATGGTAGGAGTGGCTATGATCTCTCTCTTTATGCTGACTGTGATAGGAGGCGCGTAATGGAACAGATTCTTTCCAATATTATCTTTGTTCCTCTGTTGATGGCGCTCATTCTGGGGATATCTCGTGCCTCGTTGGGCTGGATTCGTCTGGGTGCCGCTCTCTCTTCTTTGATCGTGATGGGGCTGGTGATCATGGTGATTTTCCATTTCGACCCCTCCGGAGGCATGCAGTTTGTCCGTATTGCGCCATGGATTCAAAACTACGGTATCACCTATTATGTAGGTGTTGATGCGCTCTCGCTGGTTATACTGGTTCTGATCTCACTGTTGATGTCGATCCTCTACGCCTACATCTGGAAAGAGCAGCGTAAAGGATACTGGTACAATATGATGATACTTCAGACGGGAATTACCGGTGCGGTACTCTCTCTGGATATGGTGCTCTTTTATCTTTTTTGGGAGACGATGCTTCTGCCGATTTTTGTTCTGATCGGGCGATATGGAAACGGCGCATTTAGGTACAATGCGATGAGGCTTCTCCTGATGACGATCCTGGGCTCTATGACGATGCTCTTTTCGATACTCTATCTCGGGTACACCTATTTTGAGACGACAGGAAGCTGGAGTTTTGCACTCAATGATCTGAGCAGATTGGATTTCAATGCGCAGACTTCTATTTGGCTTGCTGCAGGGTTCCTTCTGGCGTTTGCCATCAAGATACCATTGGTCGGTTTCCATACCTGGATGGCGCCGGCATACGGCTCCTCTCCGACACCTGCGGTTGTTATCTTGTCGGCGATCATGGCAAAGCTCGGAGTCTATGGACTCTGGCGATTTGGATATGGGCTTTTTGAAACGACACTGGTATATTACGCGCCTACGATCGTAGTGTTGGCAATTATCGGACTGCTTTTCTATGCGATTCATGCCATTATGGAGCCAAATCTACGGCGAATGTTTGCCTACTCTTCGGGGTCACATCTCTCCCTGATCGCGCTGGGTATCATCGTGACCAATATCTATGGCTGGGGAGGAAGCCTCTATTTTATCGCGACACATGCATTGGCTTCTGCAGGTATTTTCCTGATGATCGGCCTGCTCTACAAGAGAACCAAGTCCGTGACCATCGATGACCTTGGCGGTATCGCTACGCTGGCACCCCGTTTTGCTTTTTTCTTTGTTTTCTTTGCGTTGAGTATCGCCGGACTGCCCGGAACAGGCGGCTTTGTCGCAGAACTGCTGATCATCATAGGTGCTTTCAAAGCCAATCTCTGGATCGGTGCATTGGCGGCTACGACGATGATCTCGGCGATGCTTTATATCTTCTGGATGCTGCAGCGGACTGTGTTTGGCCCGGCAGGCAGCAAGACGAAAGTGTTTAAAGATTTGGATATGCGTGAAATGGGGATGCTGATACCGCTTGTATTACTGCTGTTGATTACCGGTATTGCTCCGTCGCTTTTTATTCCCTACTTTGAACCTCAGATCGAGGGTGCTCTGGCTGAAGTGATGCGAGCGATAGGAGGTCTCCAATGATCCACGAACTGATGCAAATCCTGCCAATGGCGATCATAGTGATAGGAGCATTTGTTTTGATGCTGTTGAGTCGAAGCGAAGTAGTAGACTTGAACAAATTGAACCTTGTGGCAGTCTTTTTCCTTGCACTCTCTTTTCTTCTTGAGTTGCCTCAATTTGGGCGCACGGAGGCTCTCTACAGCTTCCCTGAAATCTTTGGGCAGATGTATATCATCGATGATTTTTCAACCCTCTTTGACCTGATGTTCAGTGCCGGTGCGATCATGACGCTCCTGATCAATACGGACTATTTCAAAAGCCGAACCTACTTCAACGGCGAATATTTTGCACTGATTCTTTTCAGTGTTTTCGGTATGATGACCCTGGCACACTCCAATGAGCTGATCACAACCTTTATCGCATTGGAGATCGCATCTCTCAGTATCTATGCACTGGTCGGATATCACAAGAGAAACAAGATCTCTTCGGAAGCGATGATGAAATATCTGGTGCTCGGGTCTATGACGGGTGCCTTTTTTATCCTCGGAACAGCACTGATCTATGGTGCTACCGGTTCAACCAATTTTAATGATATCTCGACCTTTATCGCTTCACATTCACGGGAGGATTTGACACTGGTGATTGTGGGCGGTACCTTTATTATGATTACGATCATGTTCAAGATAGGCGCTGTTCCTTTTCACTCCTGGGTTGTTGATGTCTACCATGGGGCACCCTATCCCGTCACAATGTTCATGGCTTCGACTTTCAAGATCGCAGTCTTTGCGATCGCTTTGCGTATCTATCTGATCGAGTTTGCTTCTATCAGCAGTCTTTGGACGCCTGTTCTGCAAGTCTTGACGATCGTTACACTGATCGGCGGTTCCTTCCTGGCGATCTCCCAAACGACTGTCAAGAGGATGCTGGCAGGCTCCAGCATCGTACATAGCGGCTATATGCTTATCGCTATCAGCTCTATCGGACTGGGCTCTGAGATGGCTGCTCCTGCGATTATGTTTTACCTGATCGCCTACTTCATCAGTGCAGTAGGAGCATTCGGAATTTTGAGTTTTATCGCTGCACACAGCAAAAAGCAGATGACCTATGAGGATTTCAAAGGATTTTCCCAGCGCCGCCCCTACATGGCGCTTATGATGGCGATCTTTATGCTCTCGCTCTCCGGCTTTCCTTCTACGATCGGTTTCCTTGGTAAATTCTATATCTTTACCGCCGCGATCGAATCAGGACAGATACTGCTCGCCGCCCTTGGTATACTGACAGCTTTTATCTCAGTCTACTACTACTTCAAACTCATAGCTGTGATGTACTTCTATCCCTCAGATGAACCGAAAAAGGTCTTTCGCATCAATCTAAGCAGCGGCCTTATCGCACTGATGGCACTGCTTGTGATCTGGGGAGGCATCGGTACGACCCTGATACCTTTTATTCCCGGTGTGGATGGGTTTATCGATATAGCCAAGCAGGCGATCGGGTCACTCTATATCAAGTAAAGGAAAACATAAGGGATATGGTTTCCCTGGTGCTTTTTATAATGAATTTTTGTATAATGTTATATGGAAACAAATCTTTATGACTTTTTGATCCTTCACGGTGTTTTTATTGTCGGTGAGATCCTTATCTTTATCACTTTAATACATATGCTTTATCAAAGGCGTACGCCGACCAGCATGATCTCATGGCTGCTCTTTATGATCATTCTCCCCTATGTCTCTGTTGTGCTCTATTTTCTGATCGGTACGCGTAAACAGTCTACCAAAAACAGCAAGTCAGCGCTTGAGATCAAAAGCAGTGGGGATGAAAGTGCTATTGAGGCTAATAGCATAGATGGGATTTTGCGTTCGAACGGTATTGCAGGCGTAAGTGAGCACAACAGTTTTGAGCTTATTGCTGATAGTGTCAAAGCTTATGAGGTACTGATGAATGAGATCCGGAAAGCTGAAAAAAGTATCAGTATGAGTACCTATGTCTTTAAAGATGATGATGTGACGCAACAGATCATTGCGGCAATGACTGAGAAGGCCTCAGAAGGTGTTCAAGTGCGACTTCTTATCGATTCTCTTGGTTCATATAAACTTTACTTTTTTCAAGGTTTGCTAAAAAAGCTGCGACAGGCGGGAGGTGAAGTTCATTTCTTTATGCCGCTGCTTCGTCTGCCTTACCGAAACTATATTAACCTGCGCAATCACAGAAAAATCTACCTCTTTGATGAAACCGTTTTGCTATCGGGAGGCATGAACCTTTCTGATGAATATATGGGCCCTGTCAGGAGAGATGATCAATGGGAGGATGTTCTCTTCAGGACCCAGGGTGAAGCGGCGTACCAGTATGCGCAGATCTTTGAAGGTGACTGGTCTTACGCAACAGACAAGCCGCTGCGCCACGCAACAGTACCGTATAAAGAGTACTATGGCGATGCCTATATTCAAGTGGTGCCTTCCGGGCCGGATATCAAAAATGATGCGCTGCTTGAAGCCCTGATCAGTGCCATATATACAGCCAAAGAGCGTATCTGGATAGTTACGCCCTATTTTGTACCCGATGAGTGTTTGGGCCATGCATTGAAGATCGCCAGACACAAGGGCGTTGATGTCAAACTGATCACGCCAAAAGTCTCAAATCATCTCATCGCGGACCTCAGCCGAAGCTCCTACATGCGCGAACTTGCCGAAAATAGTATCGATGTTGTTTTGTACAAAGGCAATATGCTTCACGCCAAAGCCATACTTTTTGACAGCAGTGCGGCTATGATCGGTTCCGTCAACATCGACAATCGTTCACTGCTGCTCAACTATGAAGTGGTCAGCCTGG
>JAYEOH010000118.1:0-3718 GCA_034722775.1 Campylobacterota bacterium
CTTTATGCTTAAGTCGGTGGTTGTTTTCAAAATATTTTATCTGCTCTGATTGATTTTTTCTCAGTAAGGAAAAAACAATTTTTTTATCCTCCGGATGAACCTTATGATACCAGGTAGAGGTGCTGTTTGGCAGCTCATCATCACGATATCCAAGCATCTCTTTCCAACTGGGAGAAATATATAAACTGTTGTCAGCAAAATCCCAATCCAAAACAGATGTTTTACCTCCTGCAAGAGCCATCTCCATACGCTCTTTAAGCTGTTGATTCAACCTATTACTCTTCTCAAGTGTTTTTGTCTGTCTCTTAATCTCTTCACTGCTTATATCGATAAGATGTATCAATGCATCCATAGAAGCAATATTGATATCAATGTGTTTCGGTTTTGTCTCTATAGCTGACTCAGCCATACTGTCGCTCTCACTTAGGGAAACCAAGGTCATAGTTTGATTCAACAACTCCTTTTTGATTGATGTAAAAAATTCTCCGTGGGTAAAAAATCCGGATACTGGTGCAATATACTGCAGAGGCAATATCTCAGACTCAATCTCATCACCCATAAAATGTTTGCGTGCCGTACATGAATAGACGAAAATCACTTCAGATGGTCTTTGTGCAGTACACTTGGCAAGCACTTTTGAATCTTTTATAATCCCTTTGCTATCGCCAAAACCGATCCTGACTCTCTCACCGGTATGCAGTGAACCTGCAAGAATCAGTGAACCATCATTCTCTTTTCCCATAGTTGCCCGTGCTATATCTAAACCATCTCGATTCACGATCAACGGAAACTCAATCCCTATACCAGGCAAGCCTTTGGCAATATCCTCACCTAGATAATGGGCATAAGTATCAACGGCACTTCTTCCATCAATCGTATAGACACGATTGCCTTCTGCTTTGGTTACGGTCAATTCATTTCCAATTGGATGCCAATTAAAACTATGATCCGTATAGACATGCAAGTATTTGCTATTTAGAGTAACACCAACAGCACCTTTCTCAAAGATATGTTCTTTGGTAAAGACCAATGTCTCGACAAAACTACTATTATCACCTGCATGACCTCCCGCAACAACAACTTCATCATTAATGGAGACGATTCCATTTAAAAATTCTTCTCCATTGGTATGCACGCCATCTGCAAATGCAATGAGTAATTTAGTATCATCACCAATCAACTCTTTTGCTAGATATTGACCACTATAATATCCATCAACTATATGCTCTACGGCAGATACTTTCAGTGTGGTATGTTCAAACTGAGTAAAACTCAGTACTATTTTCCCCGAAGAGACCTTCCCATCCATGATTTCACCGTCAGTAGTACTGCCTATGATCACAGCATCAGGCAAAAAAGAAGTAATATCAGATAGAAGTGCAGCGATAAAAGCCTTGCTGCTGATAGCAGAAAAAACCTGGACAAGAAGAGCAGAACTGTTTTGAATTTTATGTTTATTTATAAAAAATCCAAGCTCTTCTTTTGTAGTATAGTAACTGTTGATACTTTTCATCACTCTTCCTTCTCTTTGGCAGCATAAAGAAATATTCGTGTTATCTGTTTTCTATTATACTACAGAAAAGCTTTTGAGGGAGAATAATGAAAATTGGTACCGATATCATACAGATCAGCAGACTGGAGAGATCACTGGAAAAATTTGGTGATCGTTTCAAAGAAAAATATTTAACCTCTACGGAAATAGCCAAAACTAAAAAGATAGAATCTCTGGCAGGTCTCTGGGCGGCGAAAGAAGCGGTCGCCAAGGCGCTGGGATGCGGTATCGGAAAAGATCTCTCTTTTCATGATATTCAGATAAGCAAAGATTCCAGAGGGGCACCCCAACTGTCGCTTTCATCCAAAGCTCAGGAGAAACATCAAATCATGGAAAGCTCTCTCTCTATCAGTCACGATGGCGGATTTGCTATTGCAGTTGCAGTTATCACGGCAAAATCTCCCAAATAGTCTATTGAATAAGGCAGAAATGGTAGAATAAAATATTCAGGAGTACCTATGTACAGAGCTATTTTTTTATCTCTCCTTCTTTTCTTTTTGCCGCTGCAGGCTGGTATCGTTCAAAAATCCCACGAGATAAATTTTAGCAAAACCGAACACCTTTGGATACAGCAGCACCCCACAATAAATTTTACCGGTGATCCTAACTGGTTACCATTTGAAGCATTTACCAAAGAGGGTGACTATATTGGAATCATTGCCGGTCTGATCCGTATAATTGAGAAGAGAAGCTCTCTTAGATTCAACAAGATACCCACAAAAACCTGGGAAGAGTCAGTAGAGCATCTCAAGAGCGGCAAAGTGGACATACTGACGGAGACGACCGACTCTCCACTGAGATCTGAGTTTCTCTTTACCCAAGCCATCCTGCCAAATCCTATTATCGTGATGATGCAAGAGGGAAATCCCTATGTGCACTCGCTCAGACAACTCTCCGAAAAAAAAATCGCGATAATCAAGGAGTATGGGTATATCTCCAAGATCAAAGAAAAATATCCCGATCACAACTTTTATGAAGTCGACAATATTCAAGAAGGACTCTCCAGTGTTGCAGAGGGAAAATATGACGCTATGCTGAGCACAATGGCGCTGGGAAGCTATACTGTCAGACAGATGCAGATTAGCAATGTTCGCGTGGTTGGCAAAACCGAATTTCAGACACAGATCGGTTTTGCTGTCAGTCGAGAATATGCACCCCTGGTCGGTATCCTGAACAAGATTATCAACAGCATAGACGAACAACAAAAACAAAAAATAATGGACAAATGGGTGACACAGGAGTATGTGGAAAAGATCGACTATACACTCATTTATCAGATAGCCGCTATTGCACTGCTGATTATCATCGGAACACTTTTTTGGAGTTGGCGTCTCAAGAAAGAGATCATTCGTCGTACTATTCTTGAAAACAGACTTGCTCAGGCGAACAGGCAGATTACTGACTCTATCGAGTTTGCTGCAATTATACAACAAGCTTTCATCCCCGAAGAACAGGAGCTCTCTCTCTTTTTTAAAGACTATTTCACTATTTGGGAACCCAGGGACATTGTCGGAGGTGATATCTATTTTTTCGACAAACTCGATGAAAAAAATCAGGCGATTCTTATGGTCATAGACTGCACAGGGCATGGCGTACCCGGTGCATTTGTCACGATGCTGGTCAAAACACTGGCACGCAATCTCATCGCCCATGTCAAAGAAGAAAATAAGAGGATCAGTCCGGCAGAACTTTTATCTGTTTTCAATCGATCACTCAAACATCTTCTCAAGCAGCAGGATAAAAGCTCTCTCTCCAATGCCGGCTTTGATGCTGCAATTATTTTGATAGACAAAGATGAAAATGAACTTATCTATGCCGGAGCAAATATCCCTCTTTTTTATATGAAAGATTCAAAAATCATTATAATCAAAGCAGATCGTCACTCTCTTGGATACAAGACATCAAATGCTGATTTTAAGTTTACTGACCATGCTCTCTCTTTTGATCAAACTATTCAATTCTATCTCACGACAGATGGCTACATCGATCAAAATGGCGGTAAAAAGAGTTTTCCAATGGGGAAAAAACAATTCAAAAATATATTGGAGACCCATACAGAGAAAACAATGATGGAGCAAAAGAGGATATTGAAAGAAGCACTCATTGCCTATCAAGGCAATGAGGATCGAAATGATGATATCACTATTGTTGGATTTAGATGTGAAG
>JAYEOH010000118.1:3818-12405 GCA_034722775.1 Campylobacterota bacterium
ATATTGGAGACCCATACAGAGAAAACAATGATGGAGCAAAAGAGGATATTGAAAGAAGCACTCATTGCCTATCAAGGCAATGAGGATCGAAATGATGATATCACTATTGTTGGATTTAGATGTGAAGGAGTCAATGAATGAAGAGTGAAAATATGACTCTCCTGGAACAATTAGACAAAATGATTGATTCAGAGACAATGGACGAAACAGAAGCAAAAGCACTTCTCAAACAGAGTCGTAAGCGCATCAGGCGCTTCGATACCATCCTCAAGCAATCCGATAAGCAGCTTTCCGAACAGGTGCATCAACTTGAAGAGGAGTTTGAGCTTCGGGTTCATAGCGAACGCATACTTGCCCAGCAAGCCAAACATGCTGCTATGGGTGAAATGATGGATGCTGTAGCTCATCAGTGGAAACAGCCGCTAAATGCTATCTCAATGCTCACCGATCTACTCCTCATAGAGTATCAGGAGGGTGAAGTAGATGAGGTTTATCTGGAGAATTATAAAAAAATTCTTTGGGAGCAAATCGATCATCTCCTTAGTACTCTAGCTGAGTTTCGTTCCTTTTTCCGACCGGACAAAGAGAAAACACGCTTCAGCATCAGACATGCCATTGATTCGGTTCTACTCCTCATAAAAGATGAATTCCTCAAAGAGATGATCTCCTTCGATATTCAAGGAGATAATAGACTGGATCTATACGGTGTCGAGAATGAGTTTAAACATATCATTCTCAATATTGTTAATAATGCCAGGGATGCTTTCAAGGAAAACGATATCCCCTCTCGAAAAATATCATTCAATACCTACCAGAAGGACAATATACTCATTATGGAGATATGCGATAATGCCGGCGGCATACCCTCCTCTGTCATTGATACGATATTCAAAGCAAATGTCACAACCAAAGCAGAAGGAAAGGGAACAGGAATCGGTCTCTATATGAGTGCACAAATTGCAGAAAAAATGTCTGCCTCATTAACGGTTGCCAACAGAGACAATGGGGCTTGTTTTTCATTTATATCCCCGATCATCAAGGAGGAAACAGTATGAATATGCTTGCATTCAAGGAAATTCTGGAGAAAGAAGGCGTGCTTTTCAGTTTTAGCGGTACGGTTTCACAAAGTATCCTGAGCAGTGTTGCAGAGACACTAGAAAAAGAGCTGCATGCAACAGGTATAGCTTTTACACTCATCCAGAATATCTTTGCTGTTTTCACTGAACAGATGCAAAATATTATGAGCTATTCACAAGAGCGCATACACCTGGGAGATAATGCCTTTGAAAGCCCAGGTATTTGCATCGTAGGGTATGATCAGGCAAAAGGGCACTTCTTTGTGGGCTCTGCTAATATTATGTACCAGAAGGATGAATCAAAACTAAGTGAAAAATTAGATAAAATCATTCCTATGAATAGAGATGAACTTAGAGAATATTATAAGGTATTGCGACGAAGCGGCAAAGATAAACATGGCAGGGGCGCAGGTCTGGGATTCCTGGAGATGGCAAAAAAAAGTGTACTTCCTATGGAATACAAGATTACACAACTGGACGAAGAACGATCATTTTTTGAAATAAAAACTTACATCTAAGGAGAAAAGGTGAAAAATTTACATATTGAAGAGACAAAATATACGCCACAGATTGATTTGAATGCTGAGACTGGACTGTTGCGATTTTCCGGCAAGAGCTATCCTGAAAATACATTTGACTTCTATCAGCACACGATGAATTGGATTACAGAGTTTTTCAAACAGGAGAGAAAGATAAAAAGTACACTTGAGATGGATATCGTCTATTTTAACTCTAGCAGCTCCAAACTCTTTTTTGATCTTTTTGATATCATCGAAGAGGCACAGGAAGAGGGAAACACTATCACCATACGCTGGCTCTATGATGGGGAAAATGAAAATGCCCTGGAGGCAGGTGAAGATTTCAAAGAGGATTTTGAATCTCTTGATTTTAATCTCATTGAGAAATAAAAGGCAGCAAAATGCAATCATCGCAAGACCATCTCATTGAAGAGTTGCAAAACTTTATGGATGGTGATCTCGAGCGCTTTCAAGCCCTGGGTAAAAAAATCATCAAAGATTTTAAGCGACAGCAGCGTATTATGGAACAGAGCGATCGCCGTCAA
Source organism: Campylobacterota bacterium (assembly GCA_034722775.1). GTDB lineage: Bacteria > Campylobacterota > Campylobacteria > Campylobacterales > Sulfurovaceae > SZUA-451. The sequence goes on from JAYEOH010000118.1 coordinate 5,958, forward strand.
CGCAAAGAGTATGATCAGCTTCAGGAGAAGCTGATCGAAGTCGAAGCCCTGAACAAAGAGATAGAAGAGACACAAAAAGAGGTTGTCTTCACGATGGGCGCTATCGGAGAGAGCCGATCCAAAGAGACTGGCAATCATGTCAAAAGAGTTGCAGAATACTCCAAAATCCTGGCATTGGCATTGGGAATGGATGAGACAGAAGCCGAGATGCTCAAGCAGGCATCGCCTATGCATGATATCGGCAAAGTTGCCATCCCTGATGCGATACTGAACAAGCCGGGCAAACTTGATGAAAAAGAGTTCCGAAAGATGAAAGAGCATGCCCAACTGGGATACGAAATGCTGCGATACTCCAACAGACCTCTACTTCTCGCTGCCGCCACTGTCGCCCACGAACACCATGAAAAGTATGATGGCAGCGGATACCCACAGGGCTTGAAAGCAGAAGCAATCCATATCTACGGACGCATCACAGCCATCGCAGATGTATTCGATGCACTTGGGAGTGACAGGATATACAAAAAAGCCTGGGAAGATGAAGATATTTTTGCCCTTTTCCGAGCAGAAAGAGGCAAACATTTCGACCCTGAATTGATCGATCTCTTTTTTGGTCACCTTGATGCGATATTAGAGGTGCGTGAAGCCTATAGGGATCTATTATGATCCGTTTTTCCAATTAACCGCCACCGACAAAATGCAGCAACTCTATCTTGTCACCATCTGACAATCTATAACTTTCCCAATCATCTTTCTTGACTACATTCATATTGACAGCTGCCGCCATTACTTTGACTTTGATCCCCAAATCATTGATCAGTGATGCCAGAGACACACCCTTCGCACACTCTCTCTCTTCGCCATTGACAGTTATTTTCACACTTTATCCTTTGTTATAAAATTCTAATAGACTTCGAAAAGTCGTCTAAATCTTTTTTCATACATTTCCATCTTGACAAATTTCTTTCGAAACTTCTCTTCCTGTTCCTCTTCGAGCTTCTCGATCTTTTTAATCAACAGTGACATTGCTTGTTTTGTTTTTTTCTTTTGGAGTGCTGTTTCTTTGCCGAGAGAAACAAGAAGGGTGCGCTGTACTTGATAGTCATGAAGGTCGCCTAGAATAGTCTGCATCTTTTTGATCAGCTTCACACTCTCCTTATATTTTTCTCTCTCGATAAGTGACTGCATCTCTTCGATAAAGTAACGCATTTTTTTATACCTGATACGAAGTTTATGGTATGCTTTCTCCCCTGAATGTTTATTCAGCCTTTTTCCTTTTTTTACAATATCTCCGGCTTCTCTGCATACGATCTTCATAGCTGTTATCACAATAGGTTGCCCCATTATCTCTTCGGAGACAAGAGACTGCATTTTGGGTCGCATAAAGGAAGCTATCTCATAATTCAGCAGTTCATTTTCTGCCAAAGCATGTATATGTCTCCCTGATGATTCTTTTTTCTCCAAAAGGAGTTGCTCCAGCAAAGAGAGTTCTTTTTGCAGCCTAATCGGCAATAGTGACCTGTAGTAAGGTATCTTCGCCAGCAGGACATCACTGTCACGCCTGATATTGGTCTGCGCCATAAGGAGGGACAAGTTTCTTCGATGCAGCTCAAGCCATCCGGGAGGCAAAAACAGTTTAAATGCTCCTATCATACTCTTTGCTTTTCTGAGAGAGATGCGAAACTGATGCAGAACCTCGGGATTTTCACTATCTTCAAGCAATAATTTTCGCTCACTCTCGATCCTATATGATAAACTCCTGAAAATCATCTGTATTGCTGCGATGCTGCTCTCAAATGGCTCAAGACAAATCAGTTTATTTGCCTCAGAGGAGCCCTCTTCTACAGGAAGAAGATGGTTTAATTTTTTAGCTAAAATCTCAAGAGTGCTATCTGGCGAAGGAATACATTCTGACTTGCTGATAGATGAATTATTAAAACGCTTATCTTCTGTCACTTCAACCACAAATAAATGGGAGAAAATTTCCGGTAAAATAAACTCTTCTGCTCTCTCTTCATCATCAAATTCAATCTCCAGATAACAGAGTCCCTTCAGTGCCCCATAAAAACGATCCAACTCATAAGTCATACCTTCATAGACAAAAACAAAGCGCTCTTTTTCGATGATCTTGCCGACATGTTCCTCCAGATGGCTCTCAAACTCCTCCTTAGGAACAGGATATTCAGTCTCTTCTCGCACCATCCCCTCTCCGCTCTTGATGGTTCTGAAGAACTTTTTATCCCTCCTGCGATATCGGACATACCCCTCTTTATGCTCAGGCAGATAGTACTGCTGAATAGTGTATTTACGATACTCAAGACCAATAGAGCGAAGAAAGCGTTTAGGCGAACAAGGTCTCAACAAAAACTTCCTCTCTATTTCAAACTCTTTCATCTTCTCTACCCTTTTGCTTTCTGAAGTGAACCAATTTAAACTTGTCGCCCATTATTGTCGGAGCGATCAATGTCTTGACCTTGTCGACTTCACGCAGATAATTCGCCTGTGTCGTCTGTCGCGCAAAAGCTTCGAGCATATCAATCAGGCCAAAACGAACCAGTGCTCTCGCCTGTGTCTCGTAGTGTACTGTCTCAAACCCGGCATTCTCAAACGCATCTATCGCATGCTCGAAATTCACATCGTAAGTGATATCACTCTTCTTGAACTCCTCTTGTAAAACCACCTCTTCATCAAAGAGAGGAAAGGTTTCATGTTTCTTATAGAGTCGTATAGAAAAATCGTTGCGTACATACTTCTCTCCATAGTCAAATGAAAGGAAGTCGCAATGGGTAAAGCTCTTTCTCATCTCCTCGGCAAAGGCTTCGTAGCCTACAGCGACTTCTCCTTTAACCTGTCTGTATTTTTCGATCTTATCGAGCAAGGATATTGGCGCCTCTTCCCATTTGATCTGATTTTCATCGACTGTAGCAATTTCGCCATCTTTGACCAAATTACAGGGAAAAGCATCAAATATCTCATTGGCCACTACAAAAGCATAAGACTCATTCAGCTCTTCGAGGGAGGCATACTGCTCAACTGATACTTCACCGCCAAAACGATCAATAATATAGGCCTGCTGTGCCTCCTGCACCTCAGGCTGCCGCTCTACAATAGCAAAACGCATACTCTCCACCAGGGTAGGATCACAGGTATAGAGCCACTGGATCATATCTCCGATGAGATGCCCCTGATGCGCACCGATCTCAAGAAGCAAGGCATCTCTGGGGATCTCTCCTGATTCTATCTTCTTCCAGAGATAGTTGGCGATACTCGCACCGAAAAAGGGAGAAGTGCTTACCGCCGTATAAAAATCACCCTCTTTCCCTATGGCTTTGAAGTTTTTATAGTAGCCCTCCTCTCCATAGAGCCACGCATCCATATAATCACTAAAATACACTGTTGACCTTTACATAGAGTGAAAGTAGCTGCAGCTGTTTGTCAATTTTATGTATGCGCTGATCGAGCTTTTTGATCTCAAGAGAGTTATGCATCATCGCCGTCTCATAGCTGGTCTTCTCCCCTGCCGCTTCGAGGTTTTTTGTCACGGTATAGAGACGCTGGTAGAGTTTTTCATCTTTGTGGTCCAGGGCAATCTTTTTGTTAATGATGCGCAGACTCGCGAGAATCGTCTGATACTCCAGGTCCACACGTCTCTTTTGGTCGATCACCTCTGTTGCCGCCTCCATATAGGCTACTTTTCCCGCCTCAATATCGGTAAGACTATTGATGCTGATCGGCATACTGACTGTCACACTGTAGTTGGTGTATTCATCCCTCAATGAAGGGTTGCCGAAAAGTGGATTGAGATCACCTTTGATATACTGTCCCTGCATGGAGACTTCAGGCAGATATTGGGACCAGGTCATCTTGGAGAGATACTGCTTCTCTTCGGCATGCAGCGTATCGCTGCGCAGTTCAAGGTGTTCGCTTTTATAGTTTTTTTCACTAATAAGTTTCAGCACCGGTAGCTTGAACCGGTCGGGGTTTTTGTGGCTCAAAAAGGCGAAATCATTTTTCAGCCTTTCCAGCTCCAGCTCCAAAGCCAGCAACTGTGTCTGGTCGGTATTGCGCTTGATGATCGCCTGGTCGAGGAAGCTGCTGTCAAGTATCCCTGATTCGAAGCTGTCACTTTTGAGCTTGATATCAATCTCATCATTTTTGACCAGAAGTTTCAGTTTTTCCTGCTCCAGCCTTATCTTTTTGAAGTTAAAGAGAATTCTCACGGCACTGCCTATCATCTCGCGCTTTCGCAGTGCGATCTCAGCAGCTGTAGCACCCCTGAGAGCATCGGAATATTTCATCGAGTAGAAGATTCCGCCTGATTTGAAGATCGGCTGATCGATCAAAACTGAGTAGTTGCTGGTATCTATCGTTTGATCTGCAAATTGTGTCGTGTAATTTTTGCGATATTGCAGACGGATCGGGTTGACCCAGCTTTTCTTGAGTTTATCACTCTGGAGCTCATTGTACTTCTCCTTATAGTTGAAAATATCGCGTTTTTCAGGGGAGAGTATCTCAGCGAGATCATCTGCCTGCAGCAGAGAGACTACTGCGGATATTCCCAGAATGCTATAGAGAATTAAGTGCTTTTTCAAAACGCTTGAACCCTTCATCGATCTCATCCTTTGTGATGGTTAGGCTTGGCAGGAAACGAACGGTATTTCGCCCTGCCTTGAGTACGATCACACCTTCCTGCATCGTTCGCTCGAGGATAGCAGAGACTGTCTCGGCATCTTTGGCACGCAACCCGCGCATCAGTCCCAGGCCAACCTCCTTGTCGAAAAGAGTCGGATAATTTTCAACAATACCACTAAGTTTCTCTTCAAAATATATCAGCATCTCATGAAGTCTACCCGTATCATACATCTCCGACAAAATATCGAGCACCGCTATCCCTGCCGCAGAACTCAGGTAGTTGCCGCCAAAGGTACTGCCATGGTCTCCCGGATCAAAAATATCCTTGTGACTGGTCATTACCGCACCGATAGGCACACCGCCGCCCAGTCCCTTGGCAAGCGTAATGATATCAGGCTCTATTTCATACAGGTTGGAAGCGAGAAATTCTCCGGTTCGATAAACACCGGTCTGCACCTCATCCACGATCAGCAAAATTTCTTTTTCCTTCAAAAAAGCAGCAAGCTTCTGTATCTCTTCTTTGGCAAAAGGCTCTACTCCACCCTCCCCCTGCACCAGTTCGATGAGCACCGCTACTGTCTCCTCATCGATGGCGCTATAAATGTCTTCGATCGATTTTTCATAGCTGAAACCGGCTGGATAGGGAGAAAAATTCGGTGTATGAAAACTCTCCTGACCTGTCGCCTTCACTGTCGTGATCGTTCGACCGTGAAAAGAGTGCTCAAGTGTGATCACTTTGTAGCGTTTATTCTCAAATTTCGTCTCACCATACTTTCGTGCGATTTTGATCGCTCCCTCATTGGCTTCAGCTCCCGAGTTTCCAAAAAAGAGCGCCATATCATAGCCGCTCAGTTCGACGATTTTTTGTGCCAATTTCGCCTGAGGCTCGATCACCTGCAGGTTGGAGATATGGATAATCTTCTTCGCCTGCTCACAGACGGCCTCTGTCAGTCTGGGATTGCTATGCCCCACACTGTTGACAGCGATCCCCGCTGCAAAATCTATATAGTCACGACCACTCTCATCATAGAGAGTCGAGCCTGTACCCTTAACAAAATTGATATAACTTCGCGCATAGGTTGGCAACACATACGCTTTATCTATCTCTTCCAAATTCATTGTTTTTCCATTCTATTGATATAGTGATGCTATTATAGCAAAGTATCATTCAAAAAATTAAAAATTAGACAATCACTTTGAGCATTTTCGCGTACTCTGCCGGAATCTCAAATGCTTTGCCTTCCAGGTAAGAGGATGCAATGGTATTGATCCATGCTCTCGAGGTGATGACTCCGTGAACTATGAGAAAATACCTGCCATTCTCATCAGTAAGCTCATAATTGCGCACATGTACACGGAGCGGCTCATGCTCTCCATCGAGCATCACTTCGATTTCGATACTCTTTTCTTGTGAATTCAGATTGAGTTTCAGCATTTTTCCATACTCCTTTATTTGACTGTTGATAGCGATCTTTGCACCCTTGGAGAGTGTAGCATCTTTCATCTTTTTAAGCATTGACTTTCCTCCTTTTGATTATAGGGCACATCTCTGATAATGAAATCTGCATCATTTTACACTTCTCCCATATACGCTTTGTAGCGTTCGATCTCATCCGAGATACTCTTCATCACAATACTGATCACAAAGATATCATCGATAAATCCCACACCGGGGATAAAGTCAGGTATAACATCAATAGGCAGAACGACATAGGCAAGTGCTCCTGCTATAGCGATATAGGCCGCTTTATTAATCTTGAACTTTTTATCGATAACCATATTATATAGAAGAACAAAATCATCATACCATTTAGCCCCT
>JAYEOH010000119.1:0-12276 GCA_034722775.1 Campylobacterota bacterium
GCAATATTTTTGATTTTTTGCATAGAAGTATCCTAAATTTTTCATGTATTTTCGCGCATTATACCCAAATAGTATTAGGACGGTAAGATAATTGATTTTTCTACTGCAGTTCAAAGTGTATAAACCGAGAAGGATATTCTCCTTTTAGCATGATCTCATTGACTTTGATGGGGAGCGTCTCATCGCTGAGCTTGACGGGATCTGAAATAAAGATGCCTCGTTTGCTCTCTTTGAGAATTTTTCTACTTTGATCATCGGAGATTTTGAAAGTTTTGGATAGAAGTGTATAGGCATCTTTTTCATCTTTGTGGTAGCGCATCACCTCTCTGCCCAAAAAGAGTGTATTGGAGAGTTCACTTTTGCTGCGATCAGAGAGATAGATTGCCATGGTGCGGCTCTCCTGCTGGAGTTTGACTGCGCCCAGTGCTACGATAGAGATCAGCACAACGGAGACCAATACTTCTATGATGGTAAAAGCTTGCAGTTGTTTCGTTGGAGAGTAGATTTTCATCAATAGAACTCTCCATTGTCTGCCAGCAGATCAGTATATTTGAGCCAAAGTGTTTCAGCCTCCTCGAGTGAGGCCACTTTTGTGGCTTTGCCGAAAAATGAGGGAAGGTAATAGATGCCGGTTTTATCGCGAACAACCATCTGAGAAGAGCTGCCATTGTGATGGAGTGCAAAGCGCAGGCAAACCGGATAATCCTGATATCTGCCAAAATCAACTTTTTCCAACTTTTCATCCTCTTGCATACGGTAGACTGTAATATCTTTCAGCGCCAGATCACCTTCATAGTCACTTGTTTCACCATTCTGATAAAGATAGCATTTTTGGCACTTGTCCAGGCAGAAGAGTTCACTATCTGTATGGAGCAGTCCCTGTTCTCCGAGTGCTGATTTTAGATTTTCTATCCCCAGGGCTTCAGGTTTGCTTTCTGATTTCTGCATGGAGCTGAAAACCAGCATATATGAAAAAGAGATGATGACAATAACAATCAGCAGTTCGAGGAGAGAAAAGGCTTGGCGATCTATTTTCCCAGGATGCCCCTTTCTTTCCATTTTGACAGCGGCTATTTGCGGCACTTGCTAAAAAAGATATCCTCGGCATCACCGCTGCCGCCCTCTTTGCGGTCTGCCCCAAAACTGATCAACTCAAAACTGTTTTCATTTTTGAGGTATCCGAAAGCATTTTGCCAAGAGTCTTTAGGCAGATGCTCAATATATGATGTATTGGGGTAGTTGGGATACTTTTCGCTGTCGGGATTGCTTATCAGTGCCTGGAGTCCCTCTTCTGTATCAGGATAGAGTCCATTGTCAAGTTTGAACATTTTCAATGCCTGTCCTACATTGCTCATCTGCACACAGACCAGGTCCCGCTTGGCCTGCTCCCCTTTTCCTATCAGGTTGGGTGCGACAAAGGCTGCGAGGATACCCAGTATCAGTATGACTACAAGGAGCTCAAGGAGACTGAATCCTCTCCTTGTTGATTGATTTATTCTATTTTTTTCAGTGGTAAAATAGTACGCCATAAATTCCCTTAGTTTGATTTTGGTATAATCTATGGATTTTACTTGAATAGTGCTGTTAGATGGATAAAATACAAAAAAATGGATTGGAGAATAAAATGAGAAAAGGTGTTGTGCTTTTTATCACTCTGTCGGTTATTGCAGCAATGCTGGTATTGGTAGGGGCCATTTTCACTTACCTGGAAAAGAGTAGGGACAATGCTTCTTATACATCAGCAATTATTCAGGCGGATTTGATATTTCGTGACAGCAAAGATGTGATCGGCGCACTGTTGAAGAGCGGTGCCAAGGATAAGGAGATAAAAAAAACTATCCTGGATACCCTCTATCTTGCTCCTGTGACGATAGAGGCAGAAGGGGATGATGAGATGTTCATAACACTTGACTGTCAACCTCTTGGTAAAGGTGTCAATATCAACTGGTTGGGATTTGAAAATAACAGTAGTGCGCAACTTTTCTATGATACAGCACAGTCAGCATTTGACCGCTTGGTCGAACAGTACAATATTCAGGATGCCAGTCTGCTTTTGTCCCGCATAAGGGTTGCCATTGATGGAGAGGAGAACTCCGGAGCGCAGCCGCAAGGCAGATTGGAGCAAAAAAAGGGTATAATAAAGCTATCACAAATCCAAAATATTGCCAGAGCATATCGTTTTGAAGCAGATGATGATGCTGTAGAAAATATCGCTTGGGACAGATACTTCTCTTTTGATGTTCCGAGTATGGTGATGGATGGTAATTACTTCTCTGCCGAACTTGTTTCTATGCTGTTTGACATGGAGCTTGAGAGTGTTAAAGAGGAGTGGTTTGAGGGTGACGATCTCAAGGCTTTTGTCTCGACAAACGGCGGAGATATGTCACAGTACAATACCAATCTTTTTGCTTCGGAGATGATTGAGAGAATGGGTTGCCGTGTCACTTATGGGTACCAGGGCAATGTTTATGCACTGGGGTTTGATTATTTGGAAGGAAGGGCGGATAAGTTTGAATTTTTTGGGAAGCAGTAAGCCGCTTTTGTTGATACATGATGCTATGCCCATGGTTAATAGAAGCGATGTTTTTGACATCATGCTCTCGCCGCAATTTTATACGCTCAAGCGGGAAGACATTCCTGTGCGTTATCACTTTCAGGCGAAAAAACTCGCTTCATCCATTCTCGAAAATCTACTCCCCGAAGATGGAAATTATGAACACTATGTCTTCAAGGAGGAGAACCTTTGGGCTTTTGTAGCCTATGATCCCGGGGAGATCGGCAGATTTTTACAAACACGGGGTATCAGTACAGAGCAGGTATCAAAACTCTATTTTGCGCAGCAGGTTTCAGAAAAATTCAATATGCCGGTTCTGCTCGATGAAAATACTGCACTGGGCAGTGTGCAGCATACGGCTACAGTTCTCCCCAGTATACTGCTCCCCAAAGAGACTCGGTACCAGGATTTTGACGAAACATTTAAACCTGGGACCGGGACATCATTCGGTTTAGACGCGCATTCGATCATAGGAAGGAAAGAGGCATGGACTATCAGTGCTATTTTCCTGATATTTGCACTGATGTTTGCCGTAGAAGGGATGAGATATCGTCAGGTTGTGACTACTATGCAGGAGAAAGTAGCACTGCTCCTGCAGGATTATCCCGCCCTTCAAAGTCAGTATGCGCGGGAAAATATCGCAAAAAAGTACCGTAAGATCGACAGGGAAGAGAGGCAGAAGCGTGAAATTCTCAAAGGCCTTTCCAGACTTGTGCTGCCGGGTGTAGAGGTAGAGAGTTTGCTGATGGGAAGGAAACAATATTCCATTACGCTGAAATGTCCGGATGAAAAATCAGTCATACGCGTACACTCTTTGGCAAAAGAGAAGCAGTATAAGGCGAGTAGAGTGGGCAGTGAAAATATAGTCAAGATCGAGGGCAGTCTATGACTTGGAAGCGCTATCAAAATGAGATAATTGTATTGGCTGCTCTTGTGTTGATGGCAGCAGGCTACCTTTATAAGAGCAGCAGTGCCAATAGTCTTGATCTGGTCAAGGCAGAGGTCGCTCTATCTGCTACCGAGGCAGGTGAAATTATTGCCCTCAAGAAGCAGTGGGGCAATGCAAAGCTAACTGAAAGTGTCAATAAAATGAATTTGAATATTGCCCCGGCAAAGATAAAGCAATTCAGCATCAAGAGTAAAAAGCTGCAGGCATCATACCGGGGGTTAAGTGACAAAGAGATGAATGGTATTATTGTCAAACTCCAAAACATTGCCGTGCAGATTGCCAAGCTTGGTGTAAAGCGTAAGGGTGATAGCTATAATATGGAGATTGTATGCAAGTGGTAAAAAAAGTAGTTCTGGGTCTCCTGGTCATACTCTTTTCCCTGGCGATCTTTGCACCCAAAAGAGAGCTCTTTTACTTGCTTGAGGAGCGGCTGATGCAGCAGGATATCATCATCAGCAATGAGGAGATCGATACAGGTCTGTTCACGCTGACATTGCGGCATCCCGAACTCTATTTCAAGGGTATCAAGGTTGCTGATATCAATGAGATCAGACTCTTTTCGCTGCTATTCTATACGACGGCGATAGTCAAAGGGATCAAGGCCGATGCATCATTGCAAAAATGGGTTCCGGGAGAGATTGACAATTTAACAGCAGGTTTTCAGCTTGGGAACCCTGGGAATATTGCGCTGGGTGCCCTGGGCTCTTTTGGTAGAGCAGAGGGGTATGTGTCGCTCAATAAAAGAGTTGTGCATATTGACTTGATTGAGGAGAAGTCGATAAAGGCACTGAAGCCTCTTTTGAAAAAAGGGGAGAAGGGGTGGTATTATGAAGCCGCTTTTTAGCCCTAAGAGCATCAAGATGTTTATTTTCATTCTGAGTTTGATGCTGTTGGTAAAACTGGGATGGTTTATCACCGAAATGACAATTTTGAGTGCGAGCGGTGTTGACTATATGAAGCCTTCAGAGAGCAAATCGCTTTATTACCGAACACGATTTGCTGCACAAAAGCTCAAGCAGAAACAAATTGTCAGGAAAAAAGTGCCTGTCAGCGATATCAAGAGTATCAAGCTTCTTGCTATTTACAGCTCTCAAGACCGTATAGTTGTCACAGTCTCCAAAAAGAGTAAAACTTCCGTGTTGGTGAGGGGAGACAAAATCGATGGATATGTGTTGGATGCTGCGACGGCAGAGGAGGCAATTTTTCTGCGTGACGGCAAGAGTTATCGGATAAGATTGGTTGAGTCTGCCGGAAATTCAAAGGGAAAGAGCAGTGTAAAGTATATTTCGGATAAGCCAAATAAGCCCGAGATCAAGGCTCTCCCTAAGGGAGAGATTATTGAAGCGGATGGGCTGACGATCGTGGATAGAACACTATTGAGTCATTATAGTAAAAACATGGATGATATCTGGAAAAATATTGGCATCAAAGAGATCAAAGAGGGCGACAGTATAAAAGGATTTAAAGTGAACTTTGTAAAGCGAGGGAGTGATTTCAGCAAATTGGGACTCAGGCGCGGCGATGTGATCAAGTCGATTAATGGGCAAGAGCTAAATAGCTACAATAGTGCCTTTGAAATTTATAAAAATATTGATACAATGGATGGATTAACATTGAAAATCAAGCGTGGAACAGAGGAGATGGAGTTGGAATATGAGATTAACTAGGCTAATATTGGGATTGATGATGCTGTTGACACTGGCTCTTCAGGCTGACGAAGAGAGGGTTGATGTCAACTTCAGGGATTTGAGTGTCAAGGATTTTGTTGAGATGGTAGGGAAAATTACCAACAAAAATATTCTCATCAATGGTGACCTTAAAGGCAAGGTCAATTTTGTCTCAACGACACCGATCAAGAAAAGTTCCCTGATTCCATTGGCAAACTCTATCCTGGCGAGCAAGGGCTTAACTCTGGTCGATCAGGGTGATTTCTATCAGGTACTTAAAGTATCGGAGGCGGCAGGAGAGGGACTCAGCGTCGACAGTGCTGTGGGGGATAGTGATACGATGAAGACGGTGATATTTCCACTCAAAAACAGTAATGCCTCTGTGATCCGTGCCAAGATCAAGCCCCTGCTGCACAAGAGTGCCAAAGTGATCTCTTTCAAAGAGAATAACATGTTATCTATAACTGCAACGCCAAAAACCCTCAGGGCGATTGAAAAGGTGATTAATGCAATTGAGAAAAAAGGGGATAAAAATTCCGCCTTTATTCAGCTAAAATATGCCGCTATCAAAGATGTCTACCCCAATGCCGTCAGTATGTCTAAAAAGCTTTTTCCGAAAGCGATCGTGAGTGAGCAGGTCGATATCTTTAAAGATGATGCGACTAACACAATTATTCTGGTCGGCAAAAATGACAATATCAATAAGATGGTCAACTACATCAAGCGACTTGATATGCGTGGTGAGAGCACAACACAGCAGATGTATGTCATCCCATTGAAAAACTCCAATGTTGAGGATATGCAAAAGATTCTCAGTCAGCTTGTCAGCCAGATGAACAGTATGACTCCGGCAAAACCAGGCAAAGATGGCAAGCCGCCGAAAAAGGCGATGGTGGTCAGTGATCTGGAGAGAAATGCATTGGTTATTCTGGCAGATGGAGAGCAGATCAAAAATATCCGAAAGACCATCTCTCGTCTCGATGTGCCTAAGCCGCAGGTTTACATCAAGGCAAGGATTGTGGAGATCAATACTGATTTGGCGTCACAAATAGGTGTGAAGTGGGGGTTTGAAGGAGGTAAGATCACAAGCAAGGGACTCTTTACGCTGGCCGCCAATGCCGGTGCTCCTTCTATTTCGATCTCTGATACACTCTCAAGTTTTTTAAACACAGAAGAAACAAATTATGATCAAAATGGTAACCCCATAACAACCGAAGTTCGTCCATTCTCCTTTGCTTCAAATATCACTGAAATGTTTGCTGTGGGTGCCAAGCTGGACCTTATGAAGCAAAACGGCGCAGCACATGTTTTGAGCGAACCATCTGTGCTCTGCATCAACAACAAAGAGGCGGAGATTTATGTCGGACGGACACAGTCGATCCTGACAACAGCGCAGCAGTCAACTGTGGGTCAGGGAAATCTTGTCAACAACTACTCCAGGGAAGATATCGGAATTACACTCAAGGTTAAACCGAGACTCTCTAGCAATAATAAAGTTTCACTGGAGGTATCGGCGGTTATCGAAGATGTCCTGCAGAGGGCGACTGTGGAGCAGGATCGACCTACAACGACAAAGCGCAAGGTGGTAACCAATGCGATTGTCAACAATGGGGAGACGATTATTCTGGGAGGTATGATCAAGAATGCAGGAGGCAAGAGTGTTACTTCTGTGCCGATACTGGGCGATATCCCTCTGCTTGGCGCTCTTTTCAGGTCAAAAGGGAATGTAGTCAGGAGAATAAATGTTGTGGTGTATTTGACACCATTTATTGTCAAAAAGAGTGACGACCTGCAGGAGCTTCGTAAAGTATTGGTCGAATTGGAAGATGTGCAGACCCGATACAATGCATTTATTCGTAAAGCTCTGGAGGATAAAAATAAACCAAAATGGTATGAAAAACCGCTCTTTGGAAACTCTTCCCATCCTGCAAGCAACCGTGTCCGTGCCGGCAGTTCGGACGGCATCTATATTCCAAGGTAAAATGATGCAGATACCACAGCTCAAAGATGTCAACCTCGAACCGCTTTGGGATGAGGAGATCGATCATAAACTGGCGATGCGGCACGCACTGCTTTTCTCTATTGTTGAGGGTGAAAAAACGGCGATAGTAGAAGAGCAGACACTCGCGGAAGCACTCAATTATCTCTCAAAGCTCCATCTTGGCTATCCTCTTTATCTGGTTGATGATGAAAGTTTCGATCGTCTTAAAAATAAATTTCAGGAGATACAGACCGGCAGTGATTTTGACGAGATCTCTACCACTTCCGATGAGTTGATCGAGGTAGAATCAGATCTTCTGGAGTTTATTCAGAACTCTCAGGATCTCCTCTCCAGTGAAGAGTCTGCACCCATTATCAAGCTGGTAAATTCTCTCTTTTTTCAGGCGATCAAAAAAGGTGCCAGTGATATCCATATAGAATCGGGCGAATATAAAGGAGAAGTCCGACTGCGTATCGATGGTGCACTGAAAAAACATCTTGATCTGGATAAAAGTATTATCAGTCTGGTTATCAATCGTATCAAGGTTATCTCCAATCTTGATATTTCCGAAAAACGGGTTCCTCAGGATGGGCGTACGCAGATCAGTATCGCAGGGAAAACACTCGATGTCAGGGTCTCTGTCTTGCCGACCTACTACGGAGAGCGGGTCGTGATGAGGATATTGATGCAGAGCGAAAATATCCCATCGCTTGAGGAGTTGGGTTTTAGGTCAGAGTTGACTGAGCAGTTCTATAAACTACTCAACCACTCCCATGGCATGATATTGGTGACAGGACCAACAGGCTCAGGTAAATCCACCACGCTGCACTCCTTTTTGCAGCATATTGCTACGCCCGATAAGAATATTATCACAGTAGAAGATCCGGTTGAGTACAACGCGGAAAATATCAATCAGATACAGGTCAACAGCAAGGTTGGGTTGACTTTTGCTTCAGGACTTCGTTCGATTCTGCGCCAGGACCCGGATGTGATCATGGTCGGAGAGATTCGTGACAGCGAGACGGCAGAGATTGCTCTGCAGTCAGCCCTGACCGGACACCTCCTTCTCTCAACGCTGCACACCAATGATGCGACTTCATCCCTGACTAGATTGATGGATATGGGTATCGCTGACTATCTCCTCTCCTCAACACTTCTGGGTGTTATGGCACAGAGATTGGCGCGGAAACTTTGCACAGAGTGCAAAAAAAGAACAGCACTTTCGCCCATTATAATGGAGGAGTTGAGTCTCTCGGAAGAGGGAACCTATTATATTGCTGAGGGATGCAAAATATGTGATTTTACAGGCTACAAAGGACGACAGGCTGTGGGAGAGCTCTTTATTGTAGATGATGAAGTGAAGCAGATGCTAAAAAAGGGACTCAATGACCATGAGATCAGAGAGTCAATGAAAAGACGGGGAATGCAAACCATTTCAGACAAACTCAAAGAGATGATGGCAGATGGGACTACGAGTTATGAAGAGGCTCTGCGTGTCGGACTGATGGATAACTAGCAGATGCCCAACAGGAGAAGTGCATTTACGCTGATCGAAGTACTTATTTCGATCGCACTGCTCTCTCTTGTGCTGCTGGCACTCTATAGGAGTGTCGATATGCTGCAGAGTTCCAATAGACAGCTTTTTCGCTATCTTGAAAAGGCAGACAGAGAGAAGCAGGGCACAGAGACACTATTCCTGGATATCGCAGGCTCTGACGGTAATCTCACGATTGCCGGTGATGAGTTTTCCCGGCTCTGTTTGGAGAGCAGTGTCAATTCACTCTACGGACTCTCTGCTGCAAAAGTCTGCTGGGTTGTCTCCAAAAAAGAGCATGTCCTTTTGCGAAGTGAAGGCAATAGATACACTCTTCCTCTCAACAGTGATGATCGCGTGGCTGTCGATGCCGTGATAGAGAATGTTGACCTCTTCCAAGTTTACAGACAAAAGGGGGAAGTGCTTGTCATGTTGAGACAGAAAGGCAAAAACTCTATCAGTTTTATGGTGCAGGGAGTTCCGGAGGTCATCAAAAAGAAAAAGAAAGTCAAAAAATCCAAGAAGCCGAAGGTGAAAAAAGCTCCCGGCAAGAACACGCCTGCCAAGCAGAAGCCCCCAAGTCCTGCAAATCCTTCCAAATAAATCATTCCTTCAGCAGGAGCCCCTTTTCTAATCCTATAAGATAGAAATCTTTGCTACAATTATTCTTTAGGGAACCTCCAATGCCATTAAGCTAAGAGTAAATATCTTTATGGAGCAGAGACTTCAGTCTCGTTATTGCGGGACTGAAGTCCCTACTCCTTGTAAAGAAAATTCTTAGCTTAATGGCATTGTAGGGAACCTCTAATAATTAAAAAGGCGAGTTATGAGCAAAGAAATATATGAAAAACTGGGACTTTTCTATATGGGAAAAGATGTTGACAAAAAGACAATGATGCCTACAGAAGCATTGACGCTTCTAAAAAATAAAAACTTTACAACCCATGCGGCGATCATCGGGATGACAGGCAGCGGGAAAACCGGTCTGGGGATTGGGATCATTGAGGAGGCGGCGATCGATAATATCCCCTCGATCGTCATAGATCCAAAGGGTGACATGGGAGACCTCTGCCTGACAGATCCGACTTTTTCGGCGGCTGCTTTTGAGCCTTGGGTAAGAGATGAGGCGACATCCAAGGGAGAAGATCCTGCTGTTTATGCAGGGAAAACAGCCCAAGTATGGAAAGAGGGTCTGGAGAGTTGGGGGCAGGAGAGATCTCGCGTTGAGAAATTTTCCAAAGTTAAAAAGACAATCTATACTCCGGGCAGCAGTTCAGGGGTGAGTATCAATATTATGGCTTCGATGGATGTACCTCCCCCGGAAGTGATGGACGACAGTGATATGCTTGCCTCATTTCTGAAGTCTACCGTTTCGAGCCTGCTCTCTCTGATCGGCATAGAGGCTGATCCGATTGACTCCAAAGAGTATATTCTGCTGGCACAGATTATCTCTGCAAATTGGATAGCGGGTAAAAGTATAACGATTGAAGAGCTCATCGGAAGCATCATCAATCCTCCCTTTAAAAAAGTTGGTGTTTTGCCTCTTGAGGGCTATTATCCCCAAAGTGAACGATTCAAGTTTGCCACCAAATTCAATGCAGTGGTTGCCTCTCCAAGCTTTAGCTCCTGGCTGAAAGGGGAAGATCTCGATATTCAGAGGCTTCTCTATGACGAAGAGGGGAAAGCGAAGATCGCTATCTTTTCGATTGCCCATCTTACCGATGATGAGCGGATGTTCTTTGTGACGCTGCTGCTCAATAAATATATTGCCTGGATGCGCCATCAAAGCGGCACCTCTTCGCTTAAAACAGTGCTCTATATGGATGAGATATTCGGATTTTTCCCTCCGACCAAAAATCCTCCAAGCAAGGAGCCGATGCTGCTCTTGCTCAAGCAGGCGAGAGCTTATGGTATCGGTGTTGTTTTGAGTACGCAAAATCCTGTTGATTTGGACTATAAGGGACTGTCCAATATCGGTACATGGTTTATAGGCCGGCTTCAAACCGCGCAGGATATCGATCGTGTCATCGATGGGTTAGGGGGCAAGAGAGGGTCCAGTTTTGATAAAAGCGAGATAAGAGAGCTCTTGTCAAGCTTGCAAAAACGAACCTTTTTTCTCAAGAGCGCCCATTTGGATGATGTCCGGCTCTTTACGACGCGTTGGGTCATGAGCTACCTCAAAGGTCCTCTGAAAAAAAGAGAAATATCAGTATTGATGAAGAGCCAAAAGGAGTCTGAAAAAGCGCAGATAGCAGCGGTCGATCTGCCCACCGAAAGAGAAGGCGGCCAGGAGATGTATGAGAAATACAACACACTCGACAGCTCCATCCCGCAATACTATGAAGTCGATGCAAGCGGCAAGCATCGTTACCGACCGACACTTGGGGCAAAGATACGGGTAGGATTTTACAGCCAAAGCAGGGGTATCGATGAAGCAGAGGAGAGTATCGTGACACTCTCTGTTGATCCAACGGACAGTACGATTGACTGGGAGGCGGCAGAGAGCGACGAATCTGACTTCAGCAGATTTCCGACTCAGATTCCCAGCGATGCCAAACTGGGAAAACTTTCTGATATTGTTCGGGAGGACAAGGGCTTGAGAAAGGCAAAAAAACTACTAGAAGAGATGCTCTACCGGGAGAGAAAGCTGGAACTATACCGATGCAAAAAGCCCAAGATGGAGTCAAGCCCCTATGAGAGTCAGGGGGATTTCAAAGTTAGAATACAAGATATAATGAATGATAAAAAAGAGGAAGAGATCGAGAGTCTCAAGGAGCGATACGATAAGAAAGGCAGCGTACTTCAGGATCGTTTGCAGCGAGCCATAGCCCGTGTGGATAAAGAGGAGTCTGATGTCAGCAGCAAGACAACCGATACGATGATCTCGGCAGGGATGGCAGTACTGGGTGCGCTATTTGGACGCCGAAGCACAGCCAAGATCGGTACGACACTCAACAAGGGATCGCGTATCTTAAAAGAGAGAGGCGATGTCGACAGGGCACAGAAGCGGGCAGATGAGGTACAGAGCAAGATAGTTGACCTTGGATATGAACTGGAAGAGAAGATTGATGAAATGGAAGATCAATACGGTATTGACAATTGTGAGATATCGACTTTTTCGATCAAACCGCGAAGGAGCGATATCGGAGTAGAAGAGATTGGTTTAGTGTGGCGTATTCGATAATATTTATCGAGATTAAGGAACCTCCAAAGATCTATAATACCCACAATGGATAATAAAAGCATAAGATTTTGCAAGAGGCTTTCAAATCCTAGCCTTAGCTAAGATGAAGTAAGCATCTTGTGAAAGATTGTGCTTTTATTGTCCACCCTTCGGGCATCTCTAGCTTTCCCTTATGCGTCGTTACTCACTTTCGAATTAGCTACGGCTAGTCCTTCAAGTGAGTGCCTAGCCTAAGAAAAAGCTA
Source organism: Campylobacterota bacterium (assembly GCA_034722775.1). GTDB lineage: Bacteria > Campylobacterota > Campylobacteria > Campylobacterales > Sulfurovaceae > SZUA-451. The sequence continues at coordinate 12,114 of JAYEOH010000119.1, forward strand.
GAGATGTTGTGGGTATTATAGGTCTTTGGAGGTTCCTAACCTCTGCTGCCCGGTTTGATCGCTTTGCTGCCTGCTTTGCAGAGCGGACACTCTTCTGGTGAGTACATAGCAAATTCAAAATCATCCAGTGCAAAAAATGGGACGGTGGATGGAAGCTTGCATT
>JAYEOH010000120.1:0-2465 GCA_034722775.1 Campylobacterota bacterium
GATCCAACTCCTCTACATCTAGAGAAGTGCCGTTGATCAAAGCAGGATCATAAGTAGCATAATTCTGCCCCAGTTTCATCGCAGCGACGGTTGTCGGTGTACCCGCAGTTGCAATAAACGAATCCAGTGCTCCATGCCTTGAAACAACGCTTTGGGCGAATTGTTTCATCTCTTTCATCAGCGCAGGCAATGCCGCATCAATCTTCTCAAGTGTTTTGTACTGCTGCGCCACCGTCACGATTCCGACAGGAAAACTCTGCACAATTACCTGATCGGGATAGCGAAAGATCAATTCTGTAGATCCTCCGCCAATATCAATAAGGACGAAAGAGGAGGGATCACGATCTTTTTTTTGTCTATTCAAGTGTTTCAATCGGTGCTCCACTGCAAGCAGCGTCAATGTCGCCTCTTTTTCTCCCGAAATCACTTCAAACGAGATACCTGTCTCTTCTTTAATCTGCGATAGGACGGCTTCAGAATTGGATGCCCGCCGAATCGCTTCGGTGGTCACTGCCACTACCTTATCGCCTGAAAAATCAATACATCTCTTTGCTTCAGAAATAGCGACTATCACTCTCCTCACTGCTTCTGAACTGATCGCACCCTTCTGCACCAAGCCATCCGCCGTCTTAACAATTTTCTCAAATGATGCACCAAAAATTCCACTTTGGCAATCGAGTTGAGTGACCCGCAAAGTATTGGAGCCCAAATCGATCGCAATCACTAATGCTCCTCCCAAAAAGCAAATCCGTGCACTGTGAGACTATTTCGTATCTCCTCCTGATGCTCTGCGCCTTTCGTCTCCAGATCCACAGAGACATTCGCATCACCAAATTTCAAATCCGTTGAAGTCCTGTCATACCCAATCTGAACGATATTGGCATCTATTTTGCTCAAAAGTTCTGTAAAGAGCATCAGTGACCCAGGCTTATCCACCAGTGTCACGATCAATTTCATCTTTCTGGCAGATTTGATCAATCCTTTTTCGATGATGAGAGAGAGCATTGTGACATCAATATTGCCGCCGCTAAGCACGATACCAACCTTGCTCCCTTTGGGCATATCGATCTTGCCGTGGAGCAGCGCCGCTACAGCAACTGCCCCGGCGCCCTCGACCAGTACTTTTTGTTTTTCAAGTAGAAAGAGAATAGCATTGGCAATCTCATCTTCCCCTACCAGCTGCATCCCATCAACATATTTCAGCAGATACTCAAGCGTCACAGGCGATGTATCTCTCACAGCGATCCCATCCGCGATTGTCCTCACAGCGGTCGAATCGATCACCCGTTGTTCTCTATAAGAAGTTGCCATCGCCGGTGCACCCTCTGCTGCAACACCCATCAGCTGGCAATTTGGAGCCTTTGATTTCACCACCATCGCAATACCGGAGATCAAACCACCGCCGCCGACAGGAACAACAACAAGATCGAGATCCGGTATCTCTTCGAGCATCTCTATCGCCACAGTACCCTGACCTGCCATCACCAACTCATCTGTAAAGGGGTGGACAAAATCCTGCTGTTTTTGGGCAGCATAGCCCACAGCATAACCATAAGCTTCATCATAATTACCTCCATAGAGGATCACGCTTGCACCCAACTCTCTCACGCCCTGTACTTTCGTCAAAGGAGTTGATTCGGGCATAATGATCGTCGCTTCAATCCCAAAATGTTTGGCTGCAAAGGCCACACCCTGAGCATGGTTGCCTGCACTCGCAGCGACGACACCTCCATGTTTGCCCTCTTCGAGCAGTGTTGCGATCTTATTGAAAGCACCCCTGAGCTTAAAGGCTCCGGTTTGCTGGAGATTCTCTTTTTTGAGATAGACTTGATAATCCGTCAATCGGCTCAATATCGGTGCGTAGGTAAAAGGGGTATGATGCACCACTCCCTTCACCCTCTCATAGGCTTTTTCTATTTGCTTTAAGTCTAACATTATCTTTCCTGAGTAATAATAAGGTTTAAACTCGAATTATATCACCAAAGGATTAAGTATGGAGTGTGAATTTCCAACAGTCAACAGCAACAAAGAAGAGATCAAGGCAATTTTTGACAGTGTTAAAACTATCGCTGTCCTGGGTCTATCCCCTGATGAGTCCAAAGCCAGCCACAGAGTAGCAAAATATTTACAAGCTGTCGGATATAAAATTGTCCCTGTCTACCCCAAAGAGGATACGATACTCGGAGAGAAGGTCTATCGTTCTCTTGCAGAGATCCCTTTCGAAGTCGATATGGTTGATATCTTCAGGAAACCGGCAGCTTTTGGTCCTGTCGCAGATGCCTGCATCGAGAGAGGAGACATCAAAGTCTTCTGGGGACAGCTAGGGCTTGTCAACAACGAAGCCGCCGAAAAGGCAGAAAAAGCAGGAATGAAAGTCGTCCAGAATCAGTGTAGTATGGTGGAGCACAGAGCGCTTTTTTAAGAAGCAGCCATAAAGCATATCTCAATCTTGCAGGGTCAGTATA
>JAYEOH010000121.1:0-10749 GCA_034722775.1 Campylobacterota bacterium
GCAGCAGAGGTGTGGGCAAGACTACGATACTGCTGCAGCTTCTTCAGGCTTCACCTTTGCCTATGAGCAGCAAACTCTACATCTCCTGTGATCATGCCAGCTTGCAGGGGGTGAGTCTCTTTGATTTTGTAGATGAGTTTAGCAAAAGAGGCGGGGAACTTATCTGTATCGATGAAGTGCATGAGGCGGATAACTTTGAGCAAGAGCTGAAGTCTATCTATGATTTTTTAGATGTCAAAGTGTACTTTACAGGTTCATCGGCTATCGCGCTAAGCTCTGCTGATTTTGCAAGACGCTACTCTATGTATCATCTGAATTTTTTGAGTTTTAGAGAGTATCTTGAGCTTGCGATGAATGTGTCACTGCCTACAGTCAAACTAGAGGAGATGCTCTTGGAGCATGAAGAGATAGCCCATACTGTATTGGCAAAACTAAGTGACAAAAAGATTATCAAACATTATGATGACTTTATCAAAGGCGGGGTGTATCCATTTTATTTTGAAGACAAAAGCAAGTACATAGATAGAATAAATGAAACGATAAACAAGATACTCTATATAGATCTCACACATATCTACGCCATCAACCCGGACAAAATAGACACACTCAAAAAACTCCTTGCGACTATCTGTGTCTCCAAACCTCTGGAGTTCAGTATAGAGGGACTGTCAAAAACAGTAGGCATCACCAAGGCCACACTCTACAAGTATATAGAGTATCTGCACAAAGCCAAACTTATCACCCACATCACCCATGAAGCCAAGCGGTTTAAGAATGTCAGAAAATCAGACAAACTTTACCTTGCCAATACCAATCTCTTCGAAGCACTCTCCCTAAATCGCGATCTTGGTACCTTGCGCGAGACATTTTTTATGAGTATGGTACATGAGACGCATACGGTGCATTATGCCCAAAGTGGAGACTTTTTAGTCGACGAGAAATATACGATTGAGGTAGGTGGCAAAAACAAGGGCTTTAAACAGATAAAAGATATGCAAAACAGCTTTGTGGCAGCAGATGATATAGAGGTAGGCTTTGGCAATAAAGTGCCACTTTGGTTGTTTGGATTTTTGTATTGATTTTGAGGAGTAAGATTCCACAGGCTATTTATCTTCGATATACTTCTCGGAGCCAATAAAAAGCCGGGGCACTTCCTCCCTTTGGTCAGGGCGCATTATAGCCCATCTCTCCATATTACTTTTCCATTTTGGATGATATAGCTTGGTGACATATTGATACTGTGATAGATCGTTGTATCATATTTTCGGCTGTAGTACTGCAGGAGGAGGCGTTGCTGGGTTGGTTCGATGGAGGGGGTAAACCAGCCGTTGTTGCTCAGTACGATCATCTGTTTGGGTTTGCCGGCATAGAGTTCTTCGCTGCATGCCTCATAGCAGATGGCATTACGGTAAGTCTCTCCATCGAGTGTATAGTCACTGATAGAGGCACTGGCTTTGTAGTCGACAGCACCATCATAGAAGATCTTGTTGACCCAGTGACCCAGCCAGTCAGGGAGCGGATTGCTTTCGCCAAAGGGAACAAGCACTACCTTGTCGGCAATCTTCATTTTCCCCTTTTGGAAGATATAGGTTGAGTTTCTGGGAACACTCTCATCCCACTTTAAGGCTCCCATCACAATTGTAATAGTGTGTGATTTTTCACGAAGCTCCTCGAGGAGTTTCTGTTCTCTGTTGAGAAAGAGGGGAAGGATAGATTCGGGGAGAATAATAGCTCTTTTCTTTTTTTGAATCGCTTCGTCGATCTTTTGAAATAGCAGATCGATTTGCATCGAAAGCATATCCGGATTCCATTTTTTTTCAATGGGAATGTAGGTTGTCACCAGCTCTGTCGTGTGAAAAGCATCGGGCTTCTTTTGGGCAGTCAGGATTGGTTGATAGGCAAAAATAATTATCAAAAGATAGAAGAGCTTCTGCCTCAAAATTGTCAGGAGAACAGCAAGAAGAGTGAGAGCAAAGCGCCACTTCTCCACCCCCAGATAACTCTCTACGAACATCAATTCAGGCTTAAACCAGTCAAATCCGAAGGGGTGAATCATACTGACCGTGAGCAGAAAAAGTGCCTTGATCCAGAGAGAGGGAAGGTGAAACCTCTTCTCTGCAAAGGCAGAGATCGCTGCCGCTGCCCAGAATAGGAAGGCATAGATCAGCCCCATAAGGAGTATACCGATGGGTATCGCCCAGGGAAAACCATAAAGCCGAAAACTCATCATGATCCACCAAAACCAGAAGATGCCAATGAAAAACCCGCTCACTACCCATACCTTTTGGCCACCGGAGAGCAGAAGATAGAGTGCCAGGACTCCTGCTATAGTATTGAGCAGGGGGTGAGAGTAGCCTGCCCACGCGAGATATAGAAAGGCAGAGGCTGAAAGTGCGGTAAAAAAGCCTCTTGTTATATGGAAAGTGGTAAAATGCCTGCTTATTTTAAATCTATTACCCACAAAGGATTCCTATGGAAGCAGGAGTAGCCCAATTTCTCCCCCTCGTTATTTTGTTCGCGATTTTTTACTTTTTGATTATTCGACCACAGCAAAAACAGCAAAAAGCACATCGCGAGATGCTTGAAAGTCTCAGCAAAGGCGACAAGATCGTCACAACAGGCGGATTGATGGCCGAGATCGTCAAGACTGAAGAGGATTTTATCAAAATCAAACTAAATGATTCCGTAATTGTCAAACTTGACAGAGCTTTTGTCAGTAAAAAGGTTGAAATCGGAAATGAAAACGCTTAATTACCGAATTGTAATTTTTGCTTTTGCATTGATTTTTGGAGTCGTTTTTTCCGTTCCCTCTCTAACCCAGAGTGAAAGTGGCAAAAAGATCACACTGGGATTGGATCTACAGGGTGGTTTGCATATGCTTTTGGGTGTCAAAACGGAAGAGGCAGTCAAGTCCCGTATCAAATCAATCGCAGCCTCTCTCAAGTATATGCTTGATGACAAAGAGGTGATCTTTGATGAGTTGAGAATTGATGAGGATAGCGTCAAATTTGAGCTTCTTGATGACGAAGATGTCGCCAAGATGACAAAACTCATAGCAGAGGAGCTGAAGGGAACTGTACTTGCTAATAATGGTTTACAGTTTACACTGGATATTACGCCTGAAGAGATTGAGCGCACCAGGAAAAATGCGATTTCACAAGCTGTCGATACGATCAGAAATCGTCTTGACCAATTTGGTTTGGCAGAGCCTACCGTTGCCAAGCAGGGTGAAGAGAAGATCCTGGTGGAAGTTCCGGGCATCAAGACACCGGAGCAGGAGCAGCGTATTCGTGAACTGATCGCCAGAGCGGCACATCTGCAGATGATGGCAGTTGATGAAGATCGTGCTGCCAGAGTGATGACGATGAGTCCCAATGAAGCGAAAAAGTATGGTGATGTGATCTTGCCGGATATTAAGACGCAAGAGAAGTATCTCTTGCGTCAGATACCTATTCTTGACGGCTCCATGCTGACTGATGCGAAGGTTGGCTTCGATGAAAACAACCAACCGGTTATCAACTTTGTCCTCAATGGGCAGGGAGGGCGCATCTTTGGTGACTTCTCAGGGAAAAGTGTCGGCAAGCGCATGGCAGTTGTATTGGACAACAAAGTCTACTCTGCTCCGGTAATCCGTGAAAGAATCGGTGGCGGACGGGGTCAAATTTCCGGAAACTTTACTATAGAAGAAGCCCATGATGTCGCTATTGCACTGCGCAGCGGTGCACTTCTGGCTCCTGTCTATGTCATGGAAAAACGAAGTGTTGGTCCCAGCTTGGGTGCAGACAGTATCAGGGCAAGTTCTATAGCTCTGGCACTCGGATTTATCCTGGTTGTCATCTTTATGGTGCTCTATTATGGTGTAGCAGGTGTTATTGCGGATGTCGCTTTGATAGCAAACCTATTTTTGATTTTGGCGGTTATGTCTCTCTTTGGCGCGACACTGACACTGCCGGGTATGGCAGGTATTGTCTTGACGGTGGGGATGGCAGTCGATGCCAATGTTATTATCTCTGAGCGTATCAGGGAACTGCTCCATTCCGGCAATTCAGTTGGAAAATCGATCGAAAGAGGATACAACAATGCCTTTTCAGCGATTTGGGATGCGAATATTACGACGCTTATCGCGGCAGTGGTTCTCTATGCGTATGGCACCGGTCCGATCAAGGGTTTTGCTCTGACGATGAGTATCGGTATATTGGCTTCGATGCTTACGGCGATTCTCGGAACTCATGGAATTTATCAGTGGCTTTTGCCGAAAATTGATCGCAAGCGACTCAATTTTTGGTTCGGAATCAAAGCGTAGGAGTAGAGATGGAACTGTTTAAATATAAAAAACCTATCAAGTTTATGGAGAACAGCAAGCGTTTCGGCGTGCTATCGATAGTGCTGGTAGCGCTATCTCTTGCCCTGCTCTTTACCAAAGGGTTTAACTATGGGATCGATTTTGCAGGCGGTACTCTCATTCAAGTCAAATATGATGGTGACGCACCTCTCAAAGGTGTCAGGGATATTTTAGCCAAAGAAGAGAAGTACAAAAATGCAAGTGTGACTTATTTTGGAAGCAATGATGAGATCGTTATTCGTACCAAGAGCACATCAGGAGCTGTTGGTGAAGATGTGGGGGATGAGATACGAACCCTGCTGAAGGATACCGGCAGCTTTACGGTGCGTCGGGTTGATATGGTAGGTCCGAAAATCGGTGATGAGCTGAAAGAGAAAGGATTGATGGCAATGCTCCTGGCAATTGTCGGTATTTTGATCTATATTTCCTTTAGGTTTGAATGGCGTTTTGCGCTGGCATCGGTTATGGCGCTTATTCATGATGTGTCGATAGCGATGGGCGCGATTGTCCTCTTTAATATTGAAGTCAATCTTGATATTCTCGCGGCACTATTGACGATCCTGGGGTATTCACTCAACGATACGATCATTGTTTTTGACCGTATCCGTGAAGGAATCCGAACGATCAAAAATCCTGATCTGGAGGGAATTATCAACGAATCAGTGACAAGAACGCTTTCGCGAACGACACTGACTTCCTTGACAACATTTATGGTTGTTCTGTCGCTCTATCTTTTTGGCGGAGAGATTATCAGAGGCTTCAGTTTTACGCTTCTGGTGGGCATCGTTGTAGGTACTTACTCTTCAATATTTGTCGCCTCTCCGATACTTCTGTGGCTGGGCTTTGATGTGAAAGGCTTTAGAGTGAAAGAGGCTGATAAGCTCAAGAGAGAGAAAGAAAAAGAAAAAATGCGTGCTATGTATGAGCAAGGTACTATTTAAAGTATAAATATTATTATTGCTTTCGGGCATGATTTTGCAGTGAAGGAGAAAATATGAAGTGGGGAAAAGTTTTTTATATCTTTTTTACCTTGATGAGTTTGACGAGCAGCGCAGCATTTTTGTATGATCATACACTCTTGGCACTCTTTATTGCGGGGAGTGTCAATGTGGTTTCAACAATACTCAAGATGGGGGTAAGAAATGTACTCTCGGCAGAGCTTCTTGCCGGGTCATTGGTCGCTGACCTGCACTTGATCCCGGCATTTTTTGCGTTGAAGTTTTTTCAGGCAGATACGCTTGCTGTGGGGCTTGTGATTGGAGCTGTGATCGCCAATATCTATACACTGGTCATAACGATGATTGAAAGTGCCAAAGAGAAAGAAGATTTTTAATTCTCTCCAGCCTTACAGGGAAAGTAGATTATAATGACCAAAAGCATTCGTATTCCCCGGCTTTCCGGCAGTAGAAGCGATGAGATTCGTGCTCAAGTTAAAGATTATTTTATCCATGTTTATGAGCTCTATGAGTCACTCTTCGCATTGCTGTCGGAAGAGCGTGCCTATTATGCAAAGGCTGACCGGCTTCGGCATCCCTTGATCTTTTACTATGGGCACACCGCTACCTTTTTTATCAACAAACTCAAACTTGCCAGAGTCATCGATGATCGGATTGATCCGAGATTGGAATCCCTCTTTGCCGTAGGGGTTGACGAGATGAGCTGGGATGATTTGGATGAAGTGAAGTATGTCTGGCCAACACTTGAAGAGACAAGAGCATATCGTAAAAGTGTCAAGGAGCTTGTCAGTGAACTGATTGAGACGCTGCCGCTCACTTTGCCTATCACAGAAGATTCTCCCTGGTGGGTGATCCTGATGGGGATCGAACATGAAAATATTCATATTGAAACTTCTTCTGTATTGATCCGTCAGCTTCCACTTGAATTGGTACACACTTCCGGTGAATGGAAGAGATGCGAAAAATCAGGAGAAGCTCCCGCCAATCAGCTCCTGGATGTGCCGGGCAGTATGGTTTCGCTGGGAAAATCAAAACGCTCGAAACTGTATGGATGGGACAATGAGTATGGGATGCACCAGTGTGAGGTTCCTCCATTCAGTGCATCCAAATATTTGGTTTCGCACGGAGAATTTCTCCCTTTTGTAGAAGAGGGAGGATATCAGGAGGAGCGCTTTTGGGATGAAGAGGGGGTAGCGTGGAGAGAGTTCGCACAGGTACTGCATCCCACTTTTTGGGTTCAAAGGGACGGCAGCTATTTTCTTCGTACTATGACCGAAGAGATACCGCTGCCGATGAATTGGCCTGTGGAGGTTAATTATCATGAGGCGAACGCTTTTTGTCACTGGCTCTCAGAGAAAACAGGAAAAAGAGTGATGCTGCCGACAGAAGACGAGTATATGCGTCTGCGTGATTTTTCTACTGTGCCCAAACTGCTTGATTGGGGAGAGAAGGCACCGGGAAATATCAACCTGGAATATGCTGCCTCTTCAGTACCCGTTGATGATTTCAGACAGGGTGATTTTTATGATGTGATAGGCAATGTCTGGCAGTGGAGCCGTACACCGATCTATCCTTTTGAGGGTTTTAAGGTGCATCCAGTCTATGATGATTTTACTGTGCCGACCTATGATGGCAAACATAACCTCATCAAGGGCGGTTCCTGGGCGAGCTGCGGCAATCTTGCCACGGCACAGAGCCGCTATGCGTTCAGGCGGCACTTCTTTCAGCATGCAGGATTCCGTTATGTGCAAAGCGGTTATGATGAGTATGTGGAAACCAATAGTTACGAAAATGACACTATTGTTTCACAATACTGTCATTTTGGATGGGGAGAAAACTATTTTAATATTCCCAATTATCCGGCAAACTGTGCAAAAATTGCCTTGGAGTATATGGCGGATAAGCCTAGGCACAGGGCACTTGATCTTGGCTGTGCGATTGGTCGAAGCAGTTTTGAGCTTGCCCGGGGATTTGATCAGGTGACAGGGGTTGATTTTTCTGCGCGTTTCATCCAGCATGCTCAGAAGCTGAAAGAGTCCGCTCTTTTGCGTTACTCACTGCCCGTCGAGGGTGATTTGGAAGCTTTTTACGAGATTCATCTTGCAGATTTTGATCTTGAAGACCTATGTGACAGAGTTGAATTTTGGCAGGGCGATGCCTGCAATCTCAAATCGCACTATCAGGGGTTTGACCTGATTTTCGCAGGCAATTTGCTTGATAGACTTTATGACCCCCGGAAGTTTCTGGAGTCACTCTATGATCGTCTCAATCCGGGCGGGCTATTGGTCCTTGCCTCCCCCTATACCTGGCAAGAGGAGTCTACACCCAGAGAGCGCTGGATTGGGGGATTTAAAAAAGATGGTGAAAACTTTACAACACTTGATGGGCTCAAAGAGATTCTTGAGCCGGGATTCAGACTGCTGGAGACGAGAGATATCCCTTTTGTCATTCGTGAGACAGCCAGAAAATTCCAGCATACTGTGGCACAAATGAGTGTATGGGAGAGAGGATCGTGACTTTTTCTGCTGCTGATCGCAGAAATACCCATGCTGTCAAATGGGAGGAGAGATGTACCAAATTCGGCACAGAAGACTTAATCCCTCTCTGGGTAGCGGATATGGACCTTGCCTCGCCGCCAAGTGTGCAGGAGGCGATCGTCAATCGTGCAAAACATCCTATTTATGGATATACGATTTACCCTGATGCTTATTTCGATGTGATTATTTCTTGGATACAGAGACGCTTTGATTGGCAGATCGACAGAGAGTGGATTGTTCCGGCATACGGAGTGGTTCCTTCGATCAATTTTTCGATTGAAGCTTTGACGGAGGCAGGAGATGGCGTAATAGTTCAAACTCCTATCTATCCGCCATTTATAAGTTCTGTGCATAAGCATCGGCGAAAATTTCTTGAAAACAGACTGCTCTATGCGGATGGAGAATATAGCATTGATTTTGAAGATTTTGAAAGCAAGGCAAAGGAGGCAAAACTCTTTCTTTTCTGTTCCCCCCACAATCCGACCGGAAGGGTATGGGACCATAAAGAGTTGGAGCGATTGATAGCTATTTGCAGGCGATATGATGTGAAGATCGTATCGGATGAAATTCATGCCGATATAGTCTATGAAAAAAAACATCACATCCTGGCTTCTCTGGCACCGGAGCGCACTATTATTCTCAACGCCCCTTCCAAAACCTTCAATATCGCCGGACTCAATAGCTCTTTTGCCGTTATTCCCGACAAGCGACTTCGCAGTGCGTACCATAGTGAACAGCGCAAGGCAGGACTGGGCGACGGCAATCCATTTGGTATTGAAGCACTGATCGCGGCCTACAGTTCTGCCGACAGATGGCTGGATGATTTAAAAAAATATCTTAATAATAATATTAATTTTGTGGCTGAATTTATTACACACCATAAACTCGCTATCATTCCTGTCAAAACAGAAGCAACCTTTTTGGTTTGGCTGGATTGTCAGGGGCTGGGATTTGATGACAAAGAGTTGCAGGAATTTTTTATCAAGGAAGCAAAATTGGGACTCAATAGCGGCAGTAGTTTTGGTGAGGCAGGAAGTGGATTTATGCGCCTGAATATCGGGACTTCACGCGAAGTGCTCGAAGAGGCAATGTCTAGATTGCTTGAAGCGTGTCATAAAAATGGTCAGATACAAAAAGAGGGGCAGCGATGAGTCTATTTTTCAGGACAGGACTGATGGTTGTCTTTGCTGCGATGATTTTTCCTTCGCTGTCACTGGCTGAAGTGCTTCCCTCGGCAATCAAGGCAAAAATAAACAAGTATAAATTTAACAGAAATGATGTCGCAATCTATATCAAGGAGACAGGGAAAAACAGAGTCGTTGCCTCACTGAACATAGACAAGACGATGCTGCCTGCCTCTGTGATCAAAGTCTACAGTGCCTATGCTGTACTGTTGGAGCTGGGATACGACTATCGCTGGCCTACGAAGTTCTACTATACAGGGAAGTTGAAGAGAGGCATACTCCATGGAAACTTAGTGGTGAAAGGGTTTGGAGATCCGACGCTCAGGACGGCAGATCTTCCCGGTATTGTTGCGGCTTTGAAGGCAAAAGGGATCAAAAAGATCAAAGGCAATATCGTTATCGACCGCAGCTACTTCACTGTCCCCAAGCGGAGCAGTTCCCACTTCGACAAAAATATCTACAGTGCCTACAATGCGATGCCGGATGCCTTGATGTTCAACCAGCATCTCAGTAAATTTACGATTGGCCCCAAAAACGGACGACACCAGATCAAAAAATATATTCCCGGCGAAAGCTATCGCGTTGTAAACAAGATACAGACTGTCTCAGGAAGCTGCAAAGGAAGTCGTTCCTGGCCCAATATCAGGGTCAATCATGCGACTGAGACACCGACACTGGTTGTTTCAGGACAGCTCTCCAAGCATTGCAAAAAGCGTACCTACACTTATATTGTTACCAAATCTTACAAAGAGTTCTATGCCGCCTTCAAGCGGGAGTTGAAGCGAAAAGGTATCAGCTATAACGGCCGTATGAGAGTTGGCAGACTCCCCGCCGGAGCCAAAGGTCTCTATACACACTACTCTGCACCGCTCGAAAAGATCATTTCAGTGACATCAAAAAAGAGTAACAATCTTTTTGCCAGACACCTGTTACTGACACTCGGTGCAAAGATCTACGGCCCTCCCGCCAATCTCGACAAAGGACGAAGAGCCATAACGCAGATACTCAACCGTTATCGTCTGCTTGATACCCCTAAGTGCCATATCGATAATGGTTGCGGGCTCTCAAGGATTTCAAAGATCACGGCGCGAAGTATGGCGAGGGTACTTGATCATGCCTATAAAGGATATAGCAAGCGCTGGATGAATACACTCTCCATAGCGGGAACCGATGGGACGATCAGGCGGCGCTTCCAAAATACGAGTGTCAAAAATCGGGCTTGGATGAAAACCGGAACACTGAACAATGCAAAAAATATTGTCGGTTATGTCAAGAGCCGATCAGGTAAACTCTACACCGTGGTTATCCTGGTAAATGGAAAGCGTGCAAGATGGCACGGTGCGAAGCTGGAAAATGACATTATTAAATGGCTGGTGAGCTATAGCGGGTCAGGTGTGAGCGGCGGTCCCGACCCATTGCGTGAAAAACTCAAGCAAAAAGACAAAGTGCTTTGGGGTGACAGTGTGATTTCCTCTTCCAGTCGTGGAGCAGACTCCTCTACTGCCTCTTCCCTGGGATACTTTGTCCAAGTCGGCTCATTTGGTACCTCTCCGAGTAAAGCATTTTTGAGCAAATTGAGAAACAGAGGATTTGCTTATCGTATCGTCAATACAGGAAAGCTCTTCAAAGTCATGGTCGGCCCCTATGCGGATCGGTCTCAAGCCAATAAGGCACTTCCCACTATCAAAAAAGAGACACCGGGTGCGTATATCACACAACTATAACTACTG
>JAYEOH010000121.1:10849-12158 GCA_034722775.1 Campylobacterota bacterium
TTTGGTACAATGAAAGCAAAGGAGTTCAGATGGGTCTTTTGAAAGATGAGTATTTACCAAATTATAACTATGATGATTATCTCCACTGGGAGGGTGACTGGGAGTTGATAGAGGGTGTTGCCTATGCGATGGCACCATCGCCGATATTGACACATCAAGCTATCTCAATGCTTACAGGCAGCAGCTTAATCGAAAGTTTAAAAAACTGCAAGAGCTGTATGGTCGTTTCTGAAATGGATTATAAGCTATCAGATGATACTGTCTTGCGTCCCGATATTGCACTTGTCTGCGGGCAAAAGAGAGGTGCCTATATCAAAAAAAACCCTGAACTTATCGTCGAAATCGTGTCAAAAAGCAGTGCAGGCAGAGATGAAAAGATCAAATTTTCTCTCTATCAGGCAGAAAAAGTTCCCTATTACATTCTTCTCTATCCGGAAGATTTGAAAGCCAAGATTTATGAATTGCAAAACAATAGATATGAAAAGGTGGTTGATCTACTGGAGGGTACTTTCGAGTTTAAAGCGCTTGAGTGCAATGCAAAGATAGATTTTGATTTCGTTTTTGAAAGATTCAGATAAGCATTACAATTTGACATCTTTTTGGTCTCCTTGATTTTCCTCCTCTATACTTGCTTCATAAATCCTACATAAGGACAAACAGTGAAGTCCATCAAAGAGATGCATCAATACGATAAGCCCAGAGAAAAGCTGGCTCGCAGGGGAACGCAGGCACTCAAAAATGAAGAACTGCTATCGGTACTGCTGGGTTCCGGGGTGCAGGGCAAAGATGTGCGCAAACTTTCACGGGAGATCATCGCACTTTTTGAGAAGGATTTTGATGTCTTGAGTCTGGATAGGCTATGCGATATTCACGGACTGGGTCCGGCAAAGGCATCACAGATACTCGCTGCGATCGAGCTTTCAAGGCGCTATCTTGTCCAGAACAATCGCCGTATTGCCTCAGCGAAGGATGTTTATGAAGAACTCTCTTCTTTTGTGAATAAAAAACAGGAATATTTTCTCACGATCACGCTCGACGGTGCTTCCCATATCATCGAAACCCGTACAGTCTTTATCGGTACGCTTAACCAGAGTATGGTTCATCCGCGTGAAGTGTTTGCCGATGCGATCAGCGATCGTGCAGCAGGTGTAATCATCGCCCATAATCATCCATCCGGTACACTTGAAGCCAGTCGTGCAGATATCCAGATCACCCAGCGCCTCAAAGAGGTTGCCAAATTGGTAGGTATAGAGTTGCTTGACCATGTGATTTTGGCTTCTTCGGGGTATTATAGTTTTTCAGAAGAAGG
>JAYEOH010000122.1:0-2432 GCA_034722775.1 Campylobacterota bacterium
CTTCCAGTGCAAGTTGCATAATGCTGCTGAGTGCAGAACGCCAAGCAGTCTTGGTATTTCTTGTTACACCGACACCATTCTTTTTTGTAAGATTTGCAAAGAATTTCTTGACTTGTGTGAGTTTAATGTCTCTGGGTAATGTATCTTCTCCGAAGTATTCCTTGAATCGCTTTACATAGCTTTTGTATTGGTCGTACTTACATATGTCCTTCTTGAGTTCTAGAAACATATCTGCATAATAACCAAAAGAGAGAGCCTCTTTTTCCTTAGCCTGTTCTTTGAGTTTTTGTTCAAACTCAGGAACAAGCTTCCAGATTTTTTGACGGTTTGCTTTAGTTACTTCAAGTCCTGTATCTTTTTGTTTAACTATACCGTTGTTGTCAAAGAACGTAAGTGTAAGCTGTCCACGTTTTTTTGTAACAGATTTCACTTTGTTTCGTTTCTCATTTTCTAGCATCTAACCCTCCTTTTATTAAAGGGTGTATGCAGTCAAAAAGTGGATACACCCGTATTCTAACACAGTTAGTCCAAAAGTTTTGATAAGAGTTGTTTGTCTGTTTCATCACGATCTTCTCCTTTCATCCATTGGTGCATTTTTTCAACATTCCACCTAACCAACCGTGCATCAACGGCTCTGGTGTAATGTGTGCCTTCTATGAATATCTCTCCCATGTTCTTTTCCAAAAAGCTCTTGGAGACAGAGAGGTTCTGTGCCATTTCCGTTACTTTCATAAAAGAGACCTCCACCGCTTGTATTTGAATACGTTTGTTGAGTATCTTTTGGATATCGTATAGGATGTCTAGGGAGTCTATAGACTCAATATCTTGCATCACTCTACCGCTTATATCTTCTAGATGCTCAGTATGTGTCATTAATGTGCTTTGTATCCCCACCAAACTCTCATGCATTCTATACATAGTTTTAGCTTCTGGAGTGATAATGATCTGCATCGCTGCGGACACGAGTGTGTGCCCCGGTTCTACAATGACCCCTGTATCAACAACTTCTGCATCTGCTACTTCTACTGCATTATCATTCATAACGACTCCTTTTTCTGTGATTGATGTACCAGAGGGGCAATTTGGTACCCCGTGTCATCAAATATGTTTTGTCCTTTGACAATAA
This sequence comes from Campylobacterota bacterium, assembly GCA_034722775.1. Taxonomy (GTDB): domain Bacteria; phylum Campylobacterota; class Campylobacteria; order Campylobacterales; family Sulfurovaceae; genus SZUA-451. The sequence goes on from JAYEOH010000122.1 coordinate 1,127, forward strand.
GCTTACCCTCTTGGAGATCCGTGATACATCTATAGTAAAGTGTATAGTTGGGGTTGTACTCTTTGAGTCTCCTGTAGTGCCTCTGATACAGCTTGTGTGAAAAAGGGAGAACAGAGTGGGTATAGAGTTGTCTTCCTACACTCCTCACGAAGCGTACCTGTAGCTTAGAGATATATGCATTACTAAACACAGTCTTCGTGTCATGCCCCAGTTGACATTTTGCAACACCCTCTTTGATGTCTTTTTCTTCAAGCTCATACTCTCCATCAAGTGTTTTTAGCAGATAGTTAGTGACATGCTCTTCGTAGCGATCGTTGATCATCTTTTCTGTATAGAACTCAACAGGTGTCCAGTTGCCACTCCAAAACTCTCTACTCTCTAAGCAAGATATATAGTTCTCTGTTCTGCTTGAGTCAGACTTTGCTGGAACAGGGGTAATCATATAGCGTTGCTGGAATTGACGCTGATAACGTATAGAGATACCAATATGTAATCTACCTATAGGATAGACCTCCATGTGCTGATAGGTGTATGGCTTGGGGTATCGTTTTTTGAAATCATAAATGAACTCTATCAACCCAAAAAGATCATCCTCTTCTACAGACAAAAAGATATGCAGATGCAAGTTCCCGTCACTCTGTAGTTCTGTTGTTGCCATATATCTGATATCACTTTTGATACGTTTACTTCTCCTCATCTTGTTGAGAAAAGACATCAGGCTTTTATGTTGTGTTTTAGCACTTTCAAGAAGCTTTGTGTCCCCCATTCTTGTGAGGTCTATTCTTGTATCTTGTCCAAAGGTTAAGGTTATCATCATACCCACTCTGCCATCTTCTGCAATATGTCTTGCTAGTCCTGCTGAGAAATTCTTCAGCTGAGCACGTTTTACTTTTATGTTCATCTCTGTGAACTTGGTAATAGGTGCAAGTCCACCAGTCATCTTCTCCAAACGGTTAGCACTGATAGCCTTCTGTTTCTCTACTCGTCTTCGTACTGACATGGGTTGCCTCCTGCTGTGTTCTCTCGTGTAGGCACGTGATGTGCATGACTTATTATTTTATTTACTTGTTCCCAAAAGGTCGCCTCTGACTTCTTTTGAAAAGGTGCTTTCTGCCTATTTTTTGGCATGGGTATATCCTCCTAGATTAGGTCATTCTTTGAATTTTAGATGCTATAAGCGCATCAACTATGTATTGCTAAGGTTCTATAGTCTGTTTTGTTAACTTCAGGATGTCGGTTCTCGTACTGTGACTGTCTTCTTCTGCCAGACTCAGCTATAAATGGTTGTTGCTTGTCAAGGCAATCA
>JAYEOH010000123.1:0-12041 GCA_034722775.1 Campylobacterota bacterium
CAATAAGAGCAGAGAGAAACTGGGCATTGCGCGTGTTGTTGATATTCATAAAAAAGGTGATATAGAGGCGGATCTCTGCTATGCTCTCGCCATAGTAGAGCAGATCAATACTCCCCTTATGATTCTTCTTCGTTTGGCGATGGCAGGAATCGAACCGGGTGATAAATTGGCGAATCTTTTGCAGTATGCTACTCACGCAACAGGGGTTATTCTCCGTGCCTATGATGGCGAAGCGCTCAAGGAGGATGAGAAAATTCGCATTCAAGTCAACTCTGAAGAGCGGGGGATTGTTGCAGTGAGTGCCAAAGAGGAGTCTCTGGGTATTGTTGGCGTGAATCAAAATCCAAAGAGAGCAGCGACAGCCGCAAGCAATCTTCTGTTGTTTGAATCCAGCTATATCCATCCTGATCTTCTGGTGGAGGCAGTCGCTCAAAAAAGCTATGAGAAAGATGACTTGTACTATAAAACCTCCAGGGGCAGTGACGCCTCGCTTCAATTTGGGATGGAGTATCTATCTTCGCTTTTGGAGGGAAATTCGCCTTGCAGGTGCTATGATGGGTATATCAATGTGACTTCTCGCCGGGATCCGGTTAATATTACTGTGGAATACGATGAAGTATGCTCTTTGATTGGGCAAAAGATCGAGAGTGGGAGGATTGTCACCATTCTTAAAAATCTTGGTTTTGGAATTCACAGTAACCAAGGTGATAAAATCGGTGTAGAAGTGCCGCGTTTCCGTCATGATATCAAAAATATTCAGGATGTAGCGGAAGAGATCGTCCGTATTGTGGGGATAAATAATATTGACTCCAAGCCGCTTACATTTACCGAATCGAATCGATTGACGGATACTATCTCCCGTTATGCATTCAAAAAAGCATTGCGTCATCGTGCGGCGGCAACCGGATTGTATGAGAATGTCAGTTATCTCTTTGGCGATAGAGTTAAGCTTGAAGCCTATGGCTTTGAACCGCTTTTGGAAGAGCTGGATTTGACAAACCCTATCGCGGAAGAGTTGAATACTTTGAGAAGTACGATTTTGGTCAATCTGCTGGATACTGTGAAGCGTAATGTGAATTACACGGCAAAGTCGGTCGGACTCTTTGAGATAGGAGCAGTCTTTGATGCTGAACGAAAACAAAAAGAGGTTCTCTCTTTGATTTTCAGCGGACAGGACGATATCGAGAGTGTTGCCAACAGCGGAAAACCAAAGCGTATCGACTTTGCGTCATTTGTGAAAAAGCTGGGAGCAGTAATCGGCACCTTTGAGTTGAGGGAGTGTACCTGTAAAAATGCTTTGATTCATCCTTATCACTCTGCAGATATTCTTTATCGCGGTATAAAGTGCGGCTATATGAGCAAGCTTCATCCAACAGTGCAGGAGGAGTACGGTATTTATGATACCTTTATTGCCGAGTTGGAGTTGGATGGACTTTTGCCGCTGCATATCAATGCAAAGCCAATTTCGAAATTTCAGGGGGTTTATAAGGATCTCAGCATTGTGATCGATAAAGAGCTGTCCTATAGTCAGGTGAAAGAGGTGATTGATTCTTTGCATCTCGATATATTGAAAAACTGGTATCCTGTAGATGTCTATGAGGATGAGGCGCTGGGAAACAAAAAGAGCTTAACTATCAGATTTTTTATCCAGTCTATGAAAAAAACACTGGAAGAGGGTGATATCGAGCATGTCATGTCGCAGATTATGGACAGATTGGAGCAGTCATGTCAAGCAGCACTGCGATAAAAAAGGCTCTCATTCAACCGGCAGCAGAAGCATTTGATCTGGAGTGCAGTGATATTGCACCGGATAAATCGATTTCGCATCGCTGTGCTATGTTTTCACTTCTTAGCGACAAGCCATCTGTTATCAAAAATTTCCTCCAGGGTGAAGATACATTGAACTCTCTCAATATAGCTGCACAGTTGGGTGCAGCCGTTGAGAGAGCAGGAGGCAGTGTCCGTATCGTCCCGCCTGAACACCTTGGTGAGCCTGATGATATTCTCGATTGCGGTAATGCAGGAACGGGGATGCGTCTCTATTGCGGTCTTTTGGCGGGAGTGAAAGGGTCGTTTGTGCTGACGGGAGACAGGTATTTGCGTCATCGTCCGATGAATCGGGTTGTCAAGCCTCTGCGAAGTATCGGTGCAAAGATTGATGGCAGGGAAGAGGGAAATCTGGCACCTTTGTCTATTCGTGGCGGCAACCTTCAGGCTTTTCGTTATGAATCTCCGATCGACTCGGCACAAGTCAAGTCTGCATTGATTCTCGCAGCACTTCGGGCCGATGGGACGAGTTATTACAGAGAGTCGCTTTTGAGCCGTGACCATACAGAACGGATGCTGCGTGGAATGGGTGCAAAAGTAAATTTGATAGATGAACCGGGAAGCGAGAATGAGGGATGGATTGAAATAGAGCCTGTTTCGGCACCCCTGAACCCCCTGGATATCACAGTTCCGGCAGATCCCTCCAGCGGTTTTTTCTTTGCCGTTGCTGCTGCGATCATCCCCGGGTCCAGAGTGGTGATCAAAAATGTAACACTTAACCCTACCCGTATTGAAGCTTATAGGATTCTGGAGCGTATGGGTGCCCGTATCACTTATCTGGAGCACGAGAACATCTATGAGCCTATTGGTGATATTGAAGTTGTCTATAGCGGCAGACTCAAAGCTGTCATAGTGGAAGAGAATATAGCCTGGCTCATTGATGAGTTGCCGGCACTCTCTATCGCTATGGCAGTGGCAAAAGGAACAAGCAGAATCTCTAATGCCAAAGAACTTCGCGTCAAGGAGAGTGATCGTATTGCCTCTGTCGTGAAAGGGTTGGAGGCTTGCGGTGTTATTTGCAGCGAGTACGAGGATGGCTACACTGTGGCAGGCATCGATACATTGAAAAAAGCGACGATTGACAGTCATGGGGATCATCGTATCGCCATGAGTTTTGCCATTGCAGGTTTATTGAGTGGTATGGAGATCGAAGACACAGCTTGTATCGACACTTCATTTCCAAATTTCTTCGCGATACTTTCTCAAATTACAGGAGTGAATAGATGAAAATAGAGTTAGCATCTTCGTATGGTTTTTGTTTTGGCGTCAAGCGTGCGATCAAGATTGCAGAAGAACATCCCGGCAGCAAAACTTACGGTCCGCTTATTCACAATAAAGATGAGATAAACAGGCTCAAAGAGGGGTTCAACATTGGACTGGCGGAGTCACTCAAAGATGTAGATGATAAAGATTCTGTTGTGATTCGTACCCATGGTATTCCCAAGCAGGAGCTTGCAGCACTGAAAGCGCAGGATACCCCTATCATCGATGCGACTTGTCCTTATGTGACAACACCCCAGAAGGATGTCGAAAAGATGAGCAGGGAGGGCTACAGCATCGTCATTTTCGGTGACAAAAATCACCCTGAGATCAAGGGAGTTGTCAGCTATGCCCAAAATGAAAAAGATGCTTTTATTGTCCTGGATGCTGAGGAGCTCGAAGCGCTTCCTCTTAAGTCAAAAGTAGCTGTTGTAGCGCAGACAACCAGAAAGCCGGAAGATTTTATCAAAATTACTTCCGCCTTAATATTGAAACACAAAGAGGTGCGTGTTTTCAATACAATTTGCAATGCAACCTTCGAAAACCAGGATGCTGCAGCAGATTTGGCAAGCAAAGCAGATGTGATGATCGTCATAGGCGGGAAACACTCTTCCAATACCAAACAGCTGCACTCCATCTGCAGAAACTATTGCGATGACAGCTATCTGATCGAAAACGAAAGAGAACTTGAAAAAGGGTGGTTTGCAGATAAAAAACTTTGCGGTATCTCGGCCGGTGCTTCGACACCGGACTGGATTGTGCAGAATGTAATTGATCGTATAGAAAACATAAAACCACCACGATAAAACTACTTTTCCTCTACTTTAAATAAAAAAAGATATAATAGCGCCCAAAACTTGGTTAACATAAGGATGTGGCAGTATGAAGTTCGAAGATATCGAAATAGAAGATGTAGATTTTGAAGCGATGCTTGAGGAGTCGTTCAAAAAATCAGACTCAAAGAGTGATTTGGTAGAGGGTGTGATCGTTAAGATCATTGAAGATGAAGAGCAGGCTATTGTTGATATCGGCAGAAAAAATGAAGCGTTTCTTCCTATTGATCAGATTAGAAACAGCGAAGGTGAATTGACATTCAAAGAGGGCGATACGATTGATGTTGTCGTGACAGGAAACAGAGGCGAAAGACCAATGGTTTCTCACGATATGGCTAAAAAAAGAGCGGCACTCAATGCATTCATAGCTGAGTATGATGAAGAGCATGAGTATATTGTCGATGGTGTTGTGACAAAGAAGAACAAGGGCGGTTATGTTGTTGAGTGTGACGGACTTGAGTTCTTTATGCCAAGAACACTTTCGTACTTGAGTTCAAAAATAGATGCAATCGGCAAAAAAGTTAAAGCTGTGATTGTCAAAGTCGATAAAGACAAAAGCTCTGTGGTTATCTCTCGTAAAGAGTTGATCGAGCGTGACAAAGCAAGAGTGCAGGAGATCGTAGACAGACTTCTTGAGAGCAAAGAGGTAGTAGAGGGTACGATCAAGAAGATCACAAGCTATGGTATGTTTGTTGATGTGGGCGGCATGGATGGCTTGGTCCACTATTCGCAGATTTCCCATAAGGGACCGGTCAATCCTTCAAAATATTTCGACGAAGGTGATCTCGTCAACGTGCTTGCACTTGAGTATGACAAGAAAAAGCGGCACCTTTCACTCTCTATCAAAGATGCCAATCCTGATCCCTGGAAAGATATTGACAGTATCATCGGTGTCGGCGATACAGTTACTGCAACAGTCAGCAATATCGAACCTTATGGTGTCTTTGTAGATCTTGGTGAAGATCTCGAAGCATTCTTGCATGTTTCTGAAGTCTCCTGGGACAAAAATGTCAAACACCCCAAAGACTATCTGGAGATCGGTGAAGATATCAATGTGGAAGTGATCGAGATAGATGAAGAGGGAAGAAGACTGAGAGTCAGTCTCAAAACACTTCTCCCTAAACCAATGGATGCTTTTGTCTCTGCGCATAAAGTCGGTGATGCTGTAACCGGTGTAGTCACATCCCTGACAGATTTTGGTGCATTTGTCAAGATAGACAATGTAGAGGGGTTACTGCATAATCAGGAGATCTCCTGGGACAAAAGTCAAAATGCCAAAGATGTTTTGAAGTCCGGTGATGAAGTGGAAGTCAAGATTATCAAGATAGACAGAGATGCGGGAAAAATATCATTGAGCAAAAAGGCTCTGGAGGATTCTCCTGTCAAAGCATTTACTGATAGTCACAAGGTAGGCGATATTGTAACCGGTACAGTTAAAGATCAGAAGGACTTTGGTGTGTTTATTGCACTCGAAGCCAATGTCGATGCATTGATTCGTACAGAAGACCTTCATCCGTTAAAGCCTGAAGAGATTGAAAAAGGCCAGGAGCTCAAAGGGGTGATCAGCTTTATTGACTCCAACAATGACCGCATCAGAGTCTCTGTCAAGAGACTGGAGCGACAAGAAGAGCGTGATGCGATGAAACAGCTCAATATGGATCAGGATGACAGCATGACACTTGGTGATGCGTTGGCTGATCAATTAAAAAAATAGCAAGAAAAGTTTGAGGCTGCCTAGATGTCTAAAATTACTGTTGTAGTGTGTGATCATATCCATCAAACAGGCTTGGATCTCTTGATACAGGATCCTGATATTGAGATGATCAATGCTGCGGATGAGCCCAAAGAGAAGCTTATCTCGGAGATCATTCAGAAAGCGGATGTTGCGATTACCAGAAGCTCTACCGATGTCGATCAGGCATTTTTGGATAATGCGACGAATATCAAGGCTATTGTCCGTGCCGGTGTCGGTGTAGATAATGTCGATATACCCGGTTGCAGCAAACGCGGTATTGTCGTGATGAATGTCCCCACTGCCAATACGATTGCAGCAGTGGAATTGACAGTGACACACATGCTCTCTTGTGTCAGAAAATTCCCTTATGCTCATAACAATCTCAAACTTGACCGTGTCTGGAGAAGGCAGGATTGGTACGGCACAGAGCTCAAAGATAAAAAACTCGGTGTGATAGGGTTTGGTAATATTGGTTCTCGTGTCGCGACTCGTGCAAAAGCATTTGAGATGGATATCCTCGTCTATGATCCTTATATCGATTCCAGCAAGGCAAGCAATCTTGATATGGCGTATACGCAGAATTTTGAAGATATTTTAGCCTGTGATATTATTACCATTCATACACCAAAGAATGAAGAGACGATCGGTATGGTGGGAAGAGATGAGATCGCCAAAATGAAAGACGGTGTGGTATTGATTAACTGTGCAAGAGGCGGGCTTTATAATGAAGAAGCGCTTTTGGAAGGATTGCAGAGCGGTAAGATTGCGATGGCAGGTATCGATGTCTTTGACAGAGAGCCCGCTACAGATAATCCGCTGCTTGATCTCAGCAATATCACTGTCACGCCGCACTTGGGAGCAAACACCAGAGAATCTCAAAGAAATATTGCACAGCAGGCAGCACAGCAGGCGATCGATGCAGCAAAAGGTATCGCTTACCCCAATGCACTAAATCTGCCGATTAAAGAGAATGAACTCCCCGATTATGTAAGGCCATTCCTTGAGCTGATTCAGAAGATGGGGCATCTGAGTGCTCAGGTTACCAAGAGTGCCGTCAAGTCGATCAAAGTAACTGCACAGGGTGAAATAGGAGAGTATATTGAGTCATTGGCTACCTTTGCGACAGTGGGTGTGCTTTATGAGTCGATTGGCGAACAGGTCAATTATGTGAATGCAGAATTTGTTGCGCAGGATCGGGATATCGATATCAGCAAAGAGATCGAGCCCAATACCAGCGGATTTCATAACAAAGTGAAGATTAAACTGACTACACAGAAGGGAAGTGTGAGTATTGCAGGGACAGTGTTTGATGAAAATGTTCAGCGTATTGTCGAGATTGATGATTACGATTTGGATGTTGAGCCCAAAGGCAATATGATCTTCTTCCGCAATACGGATACCCCGGGTGTTATCGGTGATGTGGGTAAAATTATCGCAGAAAACAGACTGAATATTTCAGACTTTCGCCTGGGTCGGGACAAGACCGGACTGGCTCTCGCAGTGGTGCGTGTCGATGGCCAGATCAGCAAAGAGATACTTGAGCAGTTGACCGCACTGGAGGCGTGTATCAGTGTGAGCCATGCTTCTCTCTAGGGATTAAACAGGGGGAATCCTTCCCCTTCCTGAAAAGCCTGCCAACAATAACTTATTCATCACTTATTTTAATCATTATTTAACATTATCTTCAATATAATTCTCCCATTTTCTATAAAAAATTATTATTCTGCTATAATAATACGTTAATCTACTAAGGAGTAGCATTTTATGGTAATAAAAAGGTATCTATTGGCTGTTTTTACAGCCCTTCCACTTTTTGCAGGGATTCAGAATCTGTCTCTCGGTCAAGCTATCAAGATGGTCAGGCACGACAATCTCGAGGTAAAAATCTCCCACTTTGAGGAGCAGATGAAAGCCTACGAGGTCGAAGCTGCTAAAGGAATGAACTACGGTAAACTTGATTTAACGATCAATGCACTCAGATCAAATGATGCACTGAATGCCTTTGGGTTTAAGCTGCAGAGCAGGGAAGCAAATTTTGGAGATTTTGGTTTTAGTGATTTTTTGGGTGGCGTAGGCGGTGCGATGCAGGCATCCGGCGGCGATTTTGGCGCATTTTCACAAATGATGAACAATCCTGCAGCGCAAGCTCAGATGCTGGCCGTTGAGCCGACAGACCTTAACTATCCTGATGCAAGAAATCTTTTTCAAACCAAAGTAACATATAAAATCCCTCTCTATACCGGTGGTAAATTGACAGAATATGGCAATATTACCCGCGCACTCTATCGCATGAGTAAAATGGACACCAGTAAAGTTATCAATGCCAAGGTTTTCCAAGTCAAAAAAACTTTTTATGATATTTCTCTGGTTGATAACTATATTTACAACTTGAGAAAAATAATAAGAAACATCGACCAGCTTGAAGATATCGTAGACTCTATGCATAGTGAGGGGTATGCCCAGGATGTTGATGTGCTGGAGGTGCAAGCCCGTAAAGCTGAAGCGTCAAATCTCTACAACCAAGCCAGACTCAATCGTGAACTGGCATATCAGTTTCTCTCCTTTTTGCTGAACAAGAGTGTGACTTCGATCAAGGCGGTTAAAGAGATGGCGCCACTCCCCAAGGTAAGACTGTCTGATATCTATAGAGATAATATCGATATCCGAAAGGCAGAACTTGGACTGGAGATCAGCCAAATGGCAGTCAATGCTGAGAAGGCGAGTTACCTTCCTACGGTAGGGGGATTTGGCGAATATGGCAGTAGCGATGATAAGTTTTTAAATGATTTCACCCAGAAAGATGCATATACAGTAGGCATTCAAGTCAATTTCAATCTTTTCAACGGCGGGATCGACAGGGCCAATATCGAAAAAGCAAAAGTGAAAAATTTGCAAGTCAAGGAACAGGTTGAGCTTGCTAAAAAAGGTATCGCGCTCAAGGTGACTCAGTTGAAAACAGAGGCATTGAGCCTTGACTCAGATATCAATAGCTACAAAACGCAACTTAAGTTTGCCAAGAGAGTCTATGCAAGTTATCAGGGACGCTATAAAGAGGGTATTGTTTCGATCAGTGATGTTTTGATCAAGCAATCCAAGGAGCTTGAGGTGCTTTTACAATTGCAAACTGTCAAAAACAAAAGAAATACAAAAGTATTTGAACTCAATAGTATTTTGAATCCGGGAGATTATCTATGAAACACATTACAATCAAAAAATTTTTACTGTTAACAGCGCTGGTTTGGGCATCTTCGGTTGCTGCGGTTGACCTTCAGTTGAGTGGAAGTATTGTCTCTGACAATCAAAAAATGATGACAAGCCGATACATGGGCTATGTCAAAAATATGGCGGTGAATGAAGGTGATATTGTCAAAAAAGGACAGCTTCTTTATGAGATTGACTCCAAGGAGATCGAAGCGGCAGAGCGGCAGGTTGATCTGGCTGTTTCTCAGGCGCGACTTGCCTTGCAGATGAATCGAAACCAGCTTGATCAGGTTGCGATTAACCTGGCGCGGCATGAGAGACTCTACAAGAAAAAGATGGTTTCCAAATTTGAGCTTGAACAGTTGCAGCTTGCAGCTAAAAATATGAAAGACATGATCACAATATCAGACAAGCAAGTTCAACAGGCATTGGCGAAAAAAGATGAGGTTCTCAACCAATATCAATATCTAAAAATAACTGCGCCAAATGATGGTGTCATCGTAGCCAAAAAGCTCAATGAGGGGGAGATGGCAATTCCGGGTATGCCCGCTTTGGTCTTGACCGATCTCAGCAGACTAAAAATTGTTGCAGAGATCAGTGAAACAGACCTTAAGCATATCGCACTCAAGAAAGGCGTTGATGTTACCGTTCCCTCATTGGGCTTGAAAACGACAGGAGAGATCAGTTCTATTATACCCAGTTCCAATCCGATGACACACAAGTTTAAGATCAAGATCGAATTTGATCCTAAGGACCGTTCAGTCTATCCTGGCATGTACGCCAAAATTCTCATTAAGCAGTGATCATGTCAAATAAAACAGAGTATCAGGTTACGGATGTAGCGGGTAAGTTGGCGAAAGGCTTTTTGCGAAATCCTTTGACTGCTGTTTTGGGCGCTTTTTTGCTTCTGATGGGTTATTTGGCACTCAGCACCATGCCAAGAGAAGAAGATCCTCAGATCGCTATCTCGGGGGGTGCGGTTATTGTGGCAATGCCCGGCGCAACTCCCAAAGAGATAGAAAATATCATTGTGAACCCTTTAGAGAGAAAGCTTAGGGAGGTGAAGGGTATTGAGCATATCTATGGGATGGCTATGGACAATGTGGGAATCGTCAATGTCATGTATCACATTGGAGAGAACAGAGAAGACTCCAATCTGAAGCTATATGACAAAGTGATGCAGAACATGGACCAAATGCCAAAGGGTGTAATGCAGCCACTGATCAAACCCTTTGATATCGATATCGATATTCCTATTGTTACGGTAGCATTTTATCCCAAGCCGGGCAGTAACCTGGATGATGTAGGACTTTTTGAAATCGTTCGAAAAGTGCAGCAAAAAATTAACAGTGTCGATGCTGTGGCGAAAACAACACTCAAGGGTGCGCGTAAAGCGCAGTATAATATTGAAGTTGATATAGGAAAGCTCTCGGCTTACCACCTCTCATTGGGTCAGATCATGCAGGCAGTTCAATCTGTGGCGGTAGATGTACCTGATGTGAAGGGAAGAACACAAAATAACAGGCTTGTGATATTTGGTGTAAAGAATGCCATAGAGAGCGTAAGGGATGTCGGTTCGGTTATTGTAGCGCAATATATGGGTTCACCTATCTATCTGAGAGATGTGGCCACGGTAACCAACGGATTGGATATCCAAAACTTTCAAACAGCCAATGTGCTCTACAGAGAAGATACAAACGGTTCAGAGATGAGCAAAGGGCTTAACCAGATCACTATGACGGTTGCAAAACTGGCAGGTACCAATGCTGTATTTGTGGCAGAAGATGTCCTGGATGTGCTTGAGGAGTATAATAGCGAGTTTGAGAAAGAGGGCGTTGGGTATTTGATTACCAGAAACTATGGGGATAGAGCAAACGAAGCAGTCAACGAGTTGATGCACCACCTGATTATCACCATTATTATCATAGCGCTTATGCTTGTCTTTGCTTTGGGGTGGAGAGAGTCGTTGATTGTTACCTTCTCTGTTCCTGCTATTTTGGCAGTGACCCTTTTTACGGCATGGATGACGGGGCAGACGATGAACAGGATCACGCTATTCGCGCTGCTGCTTTCACTGGGACTTCTGGTGGATGCGGCAATTATTGTCATCGAAAATATTCACAGGCATCTGCATGCACATGATGTTGCCGATAAAGAGATGGGCGAACTGCTCATTGAAGCAACGGATGAGATTGGGGCACCTACCAACATTGCTACGCTTGCGATCATCCTCACGATGGTACCGATGGCATTTGTGGGTGGGATGATGGGGTCATTTATGAAGCCTATTCCCTACAATGTTCCTGTGGCATTGATCGCCTCACTCTTTGTAGCTTATATTTTTACACCCTATTTGAGCCTGAAGCTGCTGAAGAAGCCAGAGCATAAACATCATCATGGCAAAGGGAGCAAGTAATGGGTAAATTAGAAAGTTTCATCTATAGTATTTTAGATAAAAAGTCCACAAAGGCACTGGTTATTACTCTTACTATCCTGGCGTTTTTTGGTTCATTGATGATGTTTCCAACTCAGATGGTATTGGCAAAGATGCTTCCCGGGAAAAGTGATAATACTTTCTCTGTCTACATCGATACGCCTACCGGAAGCTCAGTTGAGCAGACAAAAGAGGTGAGCCAATGTGTCATTGAGGTCTTGCAGAAAGAGAAGGAGGTGCTGAATCTTGAGCTCTTTATTGGTCAGGGAATTCCTCTGGATTATGCAGGACTTGTCAAGGGTGCGGGTATGAAGCGTACTGAGAATGTAGCAGAGCTCTCTGTCAACTTGACGGATAAACATGCCCGTAAAGAGCCTTCATTTTTAATGGTTCAGCGACTCCGTCCGATCGTCAAGCAGCGTTGTGAGCCGATTGTCCCAAAAACAACGATTAAGTTTATTGAGCAGCCTTCCGGTCCTCCAACACTTGCATCTGTCGTTGTAGAAGTCCATGGCGAAAATCTCAATAAAGTACGAACAATCTCTATGGAAGTTGCAGATATTTTAAATGATACAGAGGGTTTGGTGGATATAGATATTATGGCGGATGATATCTTCTCCAAATATGAGCTGATACCTGACAAAGAGAAGATCGCAAGAAGCGGACTCAGTGTCAAGCAGGTCAACAACATCCTCTATCTGGCATTTGAGGGAATGGTTATTGCGCACAAGAACTCGACAAATTCTCCGGA
>JAYEOH010000124.1:0-11940 GCA_034722775.1 Campylobacterota bacterium
TGATATTGATTTTTTAATTAATTATAATATGCATCTCCTAAATGAAGAGTCTGGAGGGTATGTTCATCATGCAGAGACATCTTTAGAGACAGAGATTATAAATGATTTTACTGTAGGTATTTCACTTTTTTGGGATAGAGTTAATTTACCAGTTGCTTTTGCTGATGGAACAGTGCCAGGTAAAGATGACTTTAAAACAATGTTAGCAATTGGATACTCATTTTAATGCAGACAATCTGCCCCGTTATGCCCAGACACTTTATAAGACTAAAATTTTAAAATGTCGTTTTTTTACTCACATAAATTCCCTTTATCCTTATATAATAAAAATGTATAGTAAACTATAAATCTGCTGCACTAAAGAGTGCAAGTATAGTTTTTAGCAAGTACAGATTGTGTACAATATTTAAATAAAAGGGGAAAGTATGACATTAGGTAAAAAATTAGGAGCTGAATTTTTCGGCACCTTCTGGCTGGTACTGGGCGGATGCGGCGCGGCTGTATTGGCGGCAGGATTTCCGGAATTGGGTATCGGTTTTATCGGTGTAGCGCTGGCTTTCGGCTTGACAGTCTTGACAATGGTCTACGCAGTCGGGCACATCTCAGGCGGACATTTCAACCCGGCTGTCTCTTTTGGACTCTGGTCTGCCGGTAAATTTGAAACCAAAGAACTATTGCCCTATATCGCTGCACAAGTTATTGGCGGTATATTCGGTGCCACGGTTCTATATTTGATAGCCTCCGGGCAGGTAGGTTTTGAAGCAGCCGGATTTGCCAGTAACGGCTACGGTGAACTCTCTCCGGGCAAATATAGTATGGCGTCCGTCATCATTACAGAAGTGGTGATGACCTTTATGTTCCTATTTATTATTTTGGGCGCAACGGACGAAAGAGCCCCCGCAGGTTTTGCAGGCATTGCTATTGGTTTGGGGTTGACATTGATTCATTTGGTTTCCATCCCTGTCTCCAACACTTCCGTCAATCCTGCGAGAAGTACTGCAGCAGCACTCTTTGCAGATACGGCTGCAATGGGTCAACTATGGATATTTTGGGTGGCACCTATCGCAGGAGCTCTCCTTGCCGGTGCAGTTTGGAAACTTTTTTTCGCTACATCTAAATAATTTTATAATAAAAATCTATAGCAAACTAAAAAGGAGTTATCGTCAAAAATCTTTTAATATCCCTAGTTTTTCTAATTCTTTTTTTCACACAAACACATGCTAAGTTTACCCCCTTGATAGATGAACAGTTAGTGTTGACCCATCAAATGAATGAAGACAACATAAGTCAAGACACCTTGCTGGAGATCGCAAAGAATCAGGATGCACTTTACAGACAGCGTATCGAGGAGATTATGATCAATAAAAGAGTCTTTATTGACCGTCCAATACTGTATGAGAGCGAACTCTTCACTCTGAATAAAATAATTAAACGCAATAAACGATTAAATAATGACTATGCTGTTATACGTGATGAAGTACTCATAAAGTCTTATAAGCTTATACGTTCCCAAAACAAAATGCTTAGAGGTATCCTTCGGGCACTAGACCATTACGATCTGGCAGAACTTGAGAAAGTTTCTGCTGACCTTTTTGTCAAAAATCAGATTGAGATTCAGGAACTCACGTCTGTTGACTATCATCCTCTATTAGACCTGAGAGAAGAATCAGATACACTTAAAGAAGCACAAAGGAATATAAAAGATTTTTATGCCCTACTTGAAATCAATGCAGATGTATTAACCCGCATTGTTGACATTGAAAAGTCACTGTATAGACTCAACCATTATTCGAAATTTGGTTTGATCAAACCCATTTTAGCTATCGACAATACTAGCTTTGCAAAAAGCATAAACCCTCACTTGACACCTTATGGTCTAAATATTATAAAAATATTGCTGATAGTGTTCGTTTCTTTACTGATTTATTTTATCAGAAAAATACTTTTCATACTTATCGAAAAATTTATTATATCTATATCATACATTGCAAAGTATGCAAATGAAATATTGGAACAGATACGAAAACCTATCGATATCATACTTATTCTCATTAATATAGAATTGGCAATATACTTCTATAGTGATTTCAGCCACTATGCCCTGGCAAGCAAGTTCTTTAATATGATCTACGCCTTTTTCTTTACACTTATCGTTTATAAAGTACTCAATACAGTTGTAAGCATTAAACTTCATGACTTGGAGCATTCTGACAAAAAGATCAAAAATGAGATGATCAATGTTGCTATAAAGATCGCTAACTTTCTCATTATGATTTTAGGTTTTCTCCTCATCCTGCACTTCAGCGGAGCCAACCTGACTGCAGTATTATCAGGATTGGGGATAGGTGGTTTTGCTGTGGCCATTGCTGCACGTGACAGCCTTTCCAATTTTCTTGGGACAATCTCCATTTTACTGAGCGACACTTTTTCACAGGGAGACTGGATAGAGGTGGGAGACCAACAGGGGACTGTCGTTGAGATAGGTCTGAGAGTCACCACAGTACGTACCTTTGATAATGCTCTCATCGCCATTCCCAATGCAACTTTGGCTAACAATGATGTCAAGAATTGGAGCAGGAGAACCATAGGACGCAGGATAAAAATGAACATAGGATTGAAATACACTTCAAAACCACATGATATTCAAAATGCTGTAACACAGATACGCGAAATGCTACAACAGCATCCAGATCTAGCCACAGAAAAAACTGATTACAACCATACACTTCAAAAGAGTGCCAGATTGGTCTCAAAAGAAGATGATCTTGGTATCAAAAGAACACTTTTGGTCTATCTGGATGAATTGTCTGATTCGAGTATCAACATCCTGCTCTACTGCTTCAGCAGAACCACTGACTGGAATGAGTGGTTAAAGGTCAAAGAAGATGTAATCTATCAAATTATGGGTATACTTGAGGCAAATTCACTGGAGTTTGCTTTCCCTTCTTTATCACTTTATCATGAAAATGAGTTTGATAAAGATGGTATTAAAATTTAAAGTCCAGTAAAATAAGGAAACTTGATTTACTGGTTTGGAAAAAAGGGAGCATTATAGTCACTTCGTCCCAACCATTAATGTTTGGATTTAAGTTGTCTGTTTTAATCTTTTCAAAATCAAAAGAAATTCCCGCTCAACTTCTTCCAATGCTGTTGTTGTCTCTTTGATAGCTTTGTTGTAATTTGGGACATAGTATTTCTGCAGTGCATTAACTCTGACAACAGTTTTTTTGAGTTCTTTTGCCAGGCGCCATGCCTTGAATTCGATCTCTGCCAATGCCAGAATAAGTGAAGTTGTATGCACAAATGACTTCCTTGCTACTTCTAAAAAAAGCGTTTCGCTGCCGATATTCAGAGGAAAGCGCAGGGGTTGCAGCTTGTAAGTGATCTCCGGTACCAGTATGCCGATAAAGCTCTTTTCATAGACATGAAGCTCTCCTTTGAAAATTGGTAATTTTGCCTCTTTTTGCAATTGAACTTTTCCGCTCTCCATAAAGGCTTTTATTAAAATTTGATAACTTTTCTGAACTGCTTCGTTTAATTTTATTCGTTCCTCTTCAACTTTATCAAGTAGAGCAATAATCTCTTTAAGCAGAATATTTCGTTTCTCTTCAAGGATCTGTGCTCCATTATATGCCAAGTCCAGATCCTTTTTCAGTTCCAGCAGTGCTGTTTTGTTTTTGGCTTGGATCATCGAAGATACTCCGAAATGTCTTCGGGTTTCAGGCGTGTCAATGTATCGACAGGCAAGAGCTTGAGAAGCTCCCAGCCTACAGAGAGTGTCTGCTCCAGTGTACGATTCTCTTCATTCCCCTGTGTGATAAATTGATGCTCAAAAGCTTTTCCGAATGCCAAATAGTTACGCTCTGCTTTGCCCATCTCCTCCTCTCCGATGATTGAGGCAAGCATTTCAGCTTTTTTGGCTTTGGCATAGGCTGCATAGATCTCTGCCGACCATCTCCTGTGCTGTGCAGAGGTACCGTGGTTCATCAGGCGCGAGAGGGAGGGTAGAACATTTATGGGGGGATAAATCCCCTTTTGCTGCAGTCCCCGTTCGAGTACGATCTGTCCCTCGGTAATATATCCGGTTAAATCCGGGATGGGGTGGGTAATGTCGCCGTCAGGCATCGTCAGTATGGGGATCTGTGTCAGTGATCCGGTATGGCCTTTGAGTATCCCTGCGCGTTCATAGATCGAAGCAAGATCACTGTACATATACCCGGGATATCCTTTTCTGCTGGGGATCTCTTCACGGCGCGAAGAGACTTCTCTCAAGGCATTGCAATAGTTGGTCATATCATACAAAACCGTGATAACATCGTAACCTTTTTCAAAAGCAAGATACTCAGCAAAGGTGAGTGCCGAGCGCACAAGGAGAAGGGCATTGATGCTGGATTCATCCGCCAGATTCAGGAAGATAGCAGTAGAGTCAGAGTTTCCGCCGGCATTGATACTTTGTATGAGATATTCGGCATCTTCATATTTGATGCCAATTGCCGCAAAGACAACAGCCCTTTTTTCACTGGAAGGGCGAATCTGCCGTACGAGTTGCGCTGCCAGTTCATTGGTTGAGGCTCCGGAAACAGAAAAAATAGGAAGCTTTTGTCCCTTTACCAGGACATTGAGTCCGTCAATCGCGGAGATACCTGTCTGAATGAAATCCTTTGGGTATGCTCTATGGACAGGGTTGTATGCTGATCCTCCGATGGGCAGTAGCTTTTCAGAGTGGATCTCGCCCCTTTCATCGGTTGGTTTGCCAAAGGCATCCATTACTCTGCCCAGCATCTCTGTACTTACATCCAGTTCAAATACAGAGCCGGAAAAATGTACTTTCAGGTTGTCAATATCAAGTCCGTAAGGCTCTCCCAGAATTTCTATCAGCATCAGACTCTTGGAGAGTGCTGCCACTTTTCCGTTGAGGATTTTACCCTCTGAACGAATGACAACTTTTTCCCCATATTGGATTTTTTCTATGGGATCAAAAAAGAGGAGGGTACCTTTGAGTTTCTGTGCGCCGGTATATTCTATGATCATGAGACTTCTCCAAATGTCAGTAAGAGTTTTTCGTACTGCATCTCCATACGCTTGTTCCATTCGTCGAACCATACGGTTTGATCATTTGGCACTCCCAGTCTCGAAGAGAGCAGTTCTCCGACAGAGGACTGTTCTTTCAGGAGGTTTACGGGAATTCCTTTTTGTTCAAAACAGCGTTTCCACCACTGATGCAAGGCTATTAGTGACCGAGCCATAGCCATCTGTTTCCCCGGTGATGCATACATGTCTATCTCATCAAATGCATTTTGCTGTAGAAAAAATTCTTTGATAAGATCAGAGATAAAGAGTGTAAGTTTTTGATCCTCCGGCAGGGCTTCGCTGCCCAAAAGTTTTACAATGCGTTGAAGTTTTTCATCTTTCTGCAGCATTTCGATCAGCCAGAGCCGAATCTCACCCCACTCCGGATAATTTGCTTCCCACCAGGATTTGACACTCGCTGCATAAGCACTATGACTCACAAGATGATTGATCGAGGGGTAAAAACGGGAATTTGCCAACTCTTTATCAAGTGCCCAGAAGACCGAGGTAAAGCGCTGAGTATAGCGTGTGACAGGCTCAGAGAAGTCTCCTCCAGGCGGAGAGATGGCACCGATCATTGTCACTGCTCCCGAGTTGCCGCCCAGTGTTTTGACTGCACCGGCACGCTCGTAAACGGAGGCGATACGAGAGGCGAGATAGGAGGGGAATCCCTCTTCGGCAGGCAGTTCATTCATCCGTCCGGAGAGTTCGCGCATCGCTTCTGCCCAGCGGGATGTCGAGTCTGCCATCAAAGCAACGGTGTATCCCATATCGCGGAAATACTCTGCGATGGTCAATCCTATGTAGATGGAAGCTTCACGGGCAGAGACAGGCATATCGGAAGTATTTGCGATGAGTACGGTTCGCTCGATAAGCCGCCTTCCGCTTTTTGGGTCTTCCAGTTCAGGGAACTCCTGCAGCACCTCCGTCATTTCATTGCCCCGTTCGCCGCAGCCTATATAGATGATAATATCTGCGTTACTCCATTTTGCCAAAGTCTGCTGCAGGATGGTTTTTCCTGTTCCAAATCCTCCGGGAATGGAAGCCGTACCTCCCTCACTGATCGGAAAGAGAAAATCGATGATCCGCTGTCCCGTGATCATAGGTTTATCTGAAAGTACCCGCTCTCTGAAAGGTCGTGCGATACGAACCGGCCATCTCTGGGTCATGGTGAGTTTTTCACCATCCTCCAGCTCTATCAGCGTATCATCGAGTCGATACTCTCCTGGTTTTGCAACAAAACGAATCTTGCCGTTTTTGTCAGGCGGCATCATAATGCGATACTCGAAGGAGTCTTTCGTTGCGGCAGTACCTATCGGTTTACCCTCTTCGATATCTTCATCCACTTTTACTGCAGGCCTGAAGTACCAAAGTTTCTCCCTGTCCAGGGGATCGAGTTTGAGCCCTTTCTCTATGCGGGTGCCTGCCAGTGTAAGCGGACGCTGAATACCATCATAGATCGATCCCAAAAGTCCGGGCCCCAGAAGTGCAGAGAGCATTTCAGCAGTGAAGATAACTGTTTCACCAAGCTTCAGTCCCTCTGTCTCTTCATAAACCTGGATCAGAGCACTTTGCAAATCTCTCTCGATCACTTCACCTGTCAATCCGGCTTCCCCCACATAGGCTACATCCTGGATACGAACATTTTCACCCTCGAGTTGTGCTCTGACTATGGGGCCGGAGATAGAGATTATACTTGCCATGTGTCCTCCTTTAGATCTACTATTTCGCTCTTGAGCTCTTCCATAATTCGCTCAACAGAGTACTCGATGTAGAGGTTGCCCAGCTCAAAAACAATCTTTTCTTCACGGCAAAGCTCCAGATCAAATCTCTCCCTGTCAATCGATTCACTATAGGTTTCAGGCATTCTGAATATTCCTGTTTCGTACTGTTTTGATACCAATGTAATAAAACACTTTGCCAGTATTGGGAACTCCTCCTCAAGCCTTCTCTTCAAAGCTTCCTTCACTTCCCTTTCAGCCTCTTTTCTAAAAAGAGACCATTGTCGACTTACCGTCTCTGCAATTGTCCTCTTCTCCTGCTGCTCCCGTGCAGCGAGTTCGAGTTTCCATTCAGTGCGTTTCTGCTTGAGCCAATTCTCGGCTTCCTGTATGTTCTCTTCTTCTTTTTGCAGACGATATTCAGAGCTCTCCTCTTTGCTCTTTTTGACCCTGGAAGCAATATGTTCTTCGACTTTCAGTGCAAAAAGTTCAAAGTCGGATACCGAGGATTTTGGCAAGGTACTCCTTTAGGCTTGATTTGTGGTGGATACCATCGATAGAGGGGATAAAGACCACAGCAGGGATAGCCCGCCTTTCTATTACGGAGCTGAAGTGTTCTGAAAAAAGAGAAAAATAACGATCTGCGATAGCAATCACACCAATGTCGTGGTCATCAAACAATGATTTCATTTTTTCGATAAACATTGTATCATCTTCTATGATGGTGCCCTTGACGCCGGCAAGCGAAAAGCCGAGACACTCCTCTTCATTTCCGACAATGACCAGTTTCATCCCACTTTTCCAAGGATCATAATAGCGATAATAAGTCCGTAAATTGCGATTCCTTCAGCAAGACCGAGGAAAATCAATGCTTTACCGGATATCTCCGGTTTTTCGCCCACTGCACCCATGGCCGCGGCACCTACCAGTCCCACTGCGATACCTCCTGCAATCGTTGAGAGGCCTACTGCAAGAGCTGAAGCGATATAGGCGATACCTTCATCTGTGATTCCCGTCTCGGATGCTGCTGCCATTAGCGGCAACAGGAGCAGGGCTGCTATTACCCAATGTTTATGTTTCATCTTTTCCTCCTAATGTGTAAGGTCGATAGGGTGTACCGCCTCCTTTGAAAAATCGCTTGAAGAACTCGTAATACTCCAGCCTCAGTGTCTGAATCGTTACAATCACACCTTCGAGTATAATGATAACCACATTTCCCATGATTATCGCCAACCAATAGAAAAAACCCTCTCCGTAGGATTCGCTGATCATCCGCGCGATACTGAAAACTGCCATAAAAAGAGCGCCGTGTGCCAGTGCGAAAGCTCCAACCCGAAGAAAAGAGAGTGTGTTGGTGATGGTATCCATAAATTCCCGAAAGAGATCGATCACTGCTTGTGCTCCCTGTCCGGTTTTTCTCAGAAGCTGGATAAAGATGATCAATAAAAGCAGAGCAAGAAATGCCACTTCGTAGGTGATATCCAGATTTTGAACAACTGACTTGACAAAGATACCGATCGTAAACCAGTAGACAAGAAGCCAGAGAATACTTCCTTCGCTGACAAAGAGCAGAGTGGACTCTCTCCTTTTGACGGCAGTAGTCATATGCAGAATAAAACTGAGTGTAATGATACCGATACCAATCCCGATACTGAAGACAATAGTGGAATTAACATTTTCTATAGGGGTAAAAAGCAGATGCGGCAGCAGATCGTGTACTCCAAAAACCGAACCATATAAAAATCCAAAAAAAGTCGAAGAGAGTCCGCTCAGAAAATAGATTTGTCCAAACTCAGCAAACTCCGCACTCTGTTTTTTGACCAGCCAGCCAAGGAGTGCGAGGATCAAGCCATGCCCGACATCACCGAACATGATCCCAAAAAGAAGCAGAAAGGAGAAGGCAAAAGGCAAGACCGGGTTGATCTCTCCGTATCTTGGATAAGAGAAGCTGCTGATGAGTTTTTCAAATGGCTTAAGTGCCAGTGGTGTTTCGAGTAGTACGGGGGCTTCTCCCTCATTTTCAAGGATAGTTACTTTCGCATGGTTGAGATCAGCCACAAATTTTTCTATTGATTTTTTGGGAATCCACCCCTCCAGTATCACTCCCCCGGGACTTTTTCTGAGTGCTGACTTCGCCACCTCAAGTGCCAGGATATCCTGCAGGTGACTCTCTATGGTCTGCAGTTGCACGCCATAGTCGCTGGATAGTTTTTTCTTTTTTTGGTAGAGTTTCTTTTGAGTTGCCTGCTGTGCTTTCAGGGCTTGATCTGAAAAGTATTCGGCAGGGATTTCAGTGGCTTTGACCGAGTTAAACCCTTTGATAACTTCCGCCTCATCCTCATCTTCATAAAAAATTGCTACGGCATTGGTCTGCTCAAAGAGGGGTTGATCAATCAGCAGCAACTTTTTTTGCTTCATCGTCAAGCGCAAGAGTTCCGTTCCTTCCATTGTCACCATTGCAACATGGAACTTGAGATAGTTGAGGCTTTGAGAGAGTGTATTTATATCTATATCGGTTGCAAGTGCTGCTTTCGCAGCTGCCGCTTTATCAAACCATTTGATCTCTTGATCTGAGACTTTGAGTCTTTGTGACATATCTTCAACTTCTGTTCCGATCGCCTGTAAAATATTTTCCATCTTGTCGAGTTGCTTATCGATAGGCGAAGCTGAGAGGGTTGCCTGATGGTCTGATCTGATTCCAAGAGCTGTTCTATACTTTTGGGTGAGTGCCAATAGGGTTTTGACCCGACTCGCTTCGGCCTCATTCTCCGGCATCGATTTTATCGTATGGATATGGAGCAAGCCCTCTTTTCCGATCTTCTCAAGAACTGCATCACTATATTCTGCTTCGATCTCAATCTCTACTCGAAGCATGCTTTCCGGGAATAGCATCTCAGTCGCCTACAGTCATCATCATAATTTCTTTTTTCTCCAGTCCAAATGCAACCCCTTCTGTGATTGCCCTGAGGTTGGAAACTTCGATTTCCATTAATCTCAAGAGTGAAAAAGGAATCGCAATAGAAAAAGGATAACCACACCATGCAGAGAGAAGATATTTCCTGTGATAACGGTAGAGCGCCTTTCGAAAAGTTTCGTAGTTATGAAATTTTTCATTCAGTGTGGGTTCGATAGTTGATGAAAGCTCTTGCAGATTTTTGGCAGCACAAAGTCCGGCAAGCTCTTCAAGTTTGAATTTCTCAGCAAAAGGAAGCATATAGGTGAGTGTCTCTTCGGTACTCAGGCTATACAGAAGACGCAATTTTACCAATGTATAGAGATTGAGAAGATCAAAATAGCTTCCTACTATTTTTTTGAGTTGTCGGCGTTCCGATGAGGTTGTCTGAAGCATACTTTTTTTGAGGAGCAGATTATAATTTTTGTCAATTTCATGAAAGATATCTTCCGGATTTGTATGGGTTGCTTTGGCTGCTTTTTTATCAATCAGTTTCTGTTTTGTGCTAAAAAAAAGTTTGAATATCTCCTGGTGTCGCTTTTTGAGTCTGTGTGTGATATGGTGATACTGATAGTCAAATGCTTCGGAAAGCGCCTGCTGAACTCCCTCAAATGATATATCCTCAATAAATGATCCATAATGAGTTGTTGAAAGAGTGCTTGCCAACTCTCCGATGCTTCTTGATGCGGAAAGCTGCTCTACCAACTCAGAAGCGATCAGGCGAGAACGGATGACATGGCAGCGGGCACTGAGACTGCCGTATTCTGCAGCTTTTCCTAGCGGCATACCCGATCCCTGGCTACTGACAGCAGCTGCTCAACCAACTTGTCGACAGTCATTTTTTTGTTAAATACCTTCATCCGGTTTTCCAGTTCAGCAATAGCCTGTTGATGGTCTGTTTTGAGTTTTTTTGTGAGTGCTGCTGTCTCTTCTCTCTTTTGATTTTCAAAAGATTGCTCTTGCTCTTCTTTTAATTGTGCAAAGTGAGTATCTGTTTCCTGCTTTTGTCTCAGTATCAAAGTTTCAGCATCTTTCAATGCGTTCGAAGCATCTGCATCAAGAAGAAGAATTTTATGTGTCAGATTCATATTCGCTCACCTTCCATAATTTTATTTAGAAGATCAATTCAATTGATAGTAATTGTACCTATTTTCTCCTTGAAGATATTAATACAGTGCTTGAAGCTATGAAAATTGAATTAATTTTAGAATATATGCTATACTTATGTATCAAGATTAATAAAGGAGCAATCATGAGCGGTTTCGATATGCAGCGAATCACTCATCCGTTCTGATTCTCCTACGATCGACAGATTGATACTCGATTATAACTCCCTTGAATACCACAAAAACACTGATCGCTGCAGCAGGGTGGCAGGCAGAGGAGAGTCTCGAACCACTGGATGTAATGTTTACCGGGTATGATTATCATCCAAAAAAGAAAAAAAGGTTAAGGTTAGTAAAAGGTGAAAATATTAGTCCTGGGTATTGGAAACCTGCTCTTCGGTGACGAAGGGATAGGGGTTCATTTTATTAATTATATGAGAGAGAAGTATCGGTTTGAAAGTGAACATCAGCTTGACTTTGTGGATGGAGGCACGCTCGCCCAACGGCTCATCCCCATCATTGTAGAGTATGACCGCTTGATTATTATTGACACCATCAATGCTCCGAAAGTCAAAGCAGGCGAAGTCTATTTTTTTGATTTTGAAGCAGTTCCTGATGCTGTTGACTGGCAGGGAAGCGCCCATGAAGTCGAGATGCTGCAAACTCTCACGATGATGGATCTCGCCGGTGATCGTCCTGAAACGATGATCATGGGGGTGGTGCCGACAGTGATCGAGGTGACAGAATTTTCTCTTTCGGAAGCTGTG
This sequence comes from Campylobacterota bacterium, assembly GCA_034722775.1. GTDB lineage: Bacteria > Campylobacterota > Campylobacteria > Campylobacterales > Sulfurovaceae > SZUA-451. Next base: position 11,618 of record JAYEOH010000124.1, read on the forward strand.
AATAGTGCTGTGCCAGTGATGGAGACGACATTACTAAACTATTTGGAAACACTGGGTGTTACCGCATTACAACAATGCGAAGTAGACATTCAAGCTATTCTTCCCAACTCTTTCCGGTCGATTGATGCGTATAGCATTTAATTTTCACTATATTCATGACAATGGGCTTTTCACTACCATTTACAGAAATCAGCGGCTTAGTCTGGATGATGCGAATATTGCCTTTGGAGCGATCACACTTGGAAGTGAATAGAAAGATTGAATTGACCGGAGTTATACAGGGGGTCGGTTTTCGTCCTTTTGTCTATCAGCTTGCAGATCGT
>JAYEOH010000125.1:0-4982 GCA_034722775.1 Campylobacterota bacterium
CCCCCCTAATACTTTTTCACACCATAACTGATCGTCATCTTCTACTCCTCATCCGGTTCGTCGGTTTTACCTTCTCATCTTTGGACATTTCACTGCTTCTGGCAATCCAGCTTGACATAAGAGTTGAATTTGTATATAATGGTAATAAAATATAACTAAAAGGATGAAAAATGAACTATCATATAGCAACCGAAAAGGACTTTCCCAAGTTACCAATGGTCAAAGAGAAGTTTGATCTGTTCAGAGTCATAGTATATGATTTTAATAAACTCTTCTATGTCGAGCTTATCAAGTGTGGAAATTTCACTTATGCTTTTGGAAAAACCAAAAAGAAAGCTTTGGAAAAGGCTCTGCAACTGTTGAAGAAAAGAGATGAGACGCTTTCCTTTGTGTGAAAAAACCTATTGATATCTTTAGGGCACCCTCAATGCCATTAAGTTAAGAGTAAATATCTTTATGGAGCCGAGACTTCAGTCTCGTTATGACGGGACTGCCCGTAGGAAATGCCCTTGGGGTGAAAGTCCCTACTCCTTGTAAAGGAAAATCCTTATCTTAATGGCAATGTAGGGCACCCTAATACTTTTTCACATCATAACTGATCGTCATCTTGTACTCCTCATCCGGTTGGAGGGAGATAGTGTACTGTGTCATAAAGGCATTGAGGCGCTCTTTGCTGCACTGCTTGTCGCAGCTCTCTTTGATCGTTAGTTTTCCCTGATTGACTTGGACTATTTTGTTGAGCTTGATGACCTCCCTCTTTTTACTATGGTTGCTGACGGTGATCTCATAGGTGATATGATTTTCATTTTTGGTGACACGATAATCTATGACACGCTCCTTGCCGACGATATCAAAATACTTGCCTATCGTCAGTTTGACCTTCTCGTCTTTGGGTATATCGGTGATATTGGCTGCACCTACGAAGCGGGATACACTGCTTTGATCCTCTTTGTAAACTCTCACAGTTCCTTTTGGCAAAGGGATGCCGAGATGATTTTTCTCACTGTTTTCAAATTCGATGATTTGACTGAAGCTCAGTTTCCTCTCTCCAAAATTAGAGAAGTAGAAAGCCTCCGTATTGAAAGCATATTTTTCATAGGCGATTTCCTTTTTTTGAATGAAGGAGATCTGCTTTTTCTCTTTATCTTTGATCGTTTCCCTGAATGGTATTTTGTAGATATGGTATCCGGAGAAGGCTTCATTCTGTATATTCCCGCCATCTTCAGCGACGGTAGCCATTCGCCTTTTTGCGTAAACTCTGCGTGCTTCCTGCTCCTGAGGCATATTGACATCTCCCGCTAAAACTGTGATATTGGCATCTTCGTAAGTGGCGCCGGAGTCATTGGTAATGGTGATCCATGAGTTGAGGTCAAGAGTTGTATCATTGGTTAGGTCGATCGTGTAATCACTCTTCCAGCTTAGCCCTTTTGTTAAATATTTGAGACCGATATCGAGTTGTTTGGCTTCTGTCTCAATATTCCAGAAGAGTGAGGGTTTGATCGCCATCGCTTTGGGGATATCAGGGAAGAGCACCTGATAGGGTGAAAAGATCAAGCCCATATCCTTCTCTCTCACCAGCAGAGGGTTTGCAGCGAGGAGCGTCCCCTCTTTGGGTTCGACGGAGTCTTCTTTCTCAAAATAGTTCACCGTTTTCCCCAAATGGTACTTGAGCAGGGATGCTCGGCTGATTACATCATAAGAGTAGTTTTGAGAGAAGAGGCTTGTCTGCTGTGAAAAGGAGGCAATGACAGAACTGGTATCGATCATACTGGGTACACCGGGATACATGAGCTTCACTCTGCCCGGGCTATCGATTGCAGCAGACCTTTTTTCACTGATCATGGCAAGGTTGCTCCCGTAAACAGTCAGCGAGATATTTTCCGGCGCATTGGTGATGGCGAGGTTATCTGCTGCGAGCAGTGAAGTCGAGAGAAGGAGTGAGCCGAGTATCATGTTTTTCATTATTTTTCCTTTGATAATTTTATAGAGACTTTCTTATTTTAGCCAATAGATCCTGAAACGAGTTTAGAATGCTTGCAATGTCATCAAGAGAAGGATTTTACTGGAACCTCAAACTTGTTTGAGGAAAAGGTTCAAGTTTTGGACACAAGGGGAGTATTCGCCCCAAAACATTTCAAATTGCAATCTAAAACTCCCTTTCATCGATAAATCGTTATCATCACGCTATGAAAAAACATGAACTGCTTGAACACTATTTCGGACACACAACATTTCGCCCTTTCCAGGAAGAGGTGATCGACTCGATACTGACATCTCGGGATGTCTTGATGATCCTGCCTACCGGTGGAGGGAAATCTCTCTGTTATCAACTACCCTCTTTGATGATGGAGGGGGTGACGGTGGTCGTCTCTCCTCTGCTGGCGCTGATGCATGATCAGGTTGTAGCACTTAGAGCCAATGGGATCTCTGCCTCGATGCTCAGTTCAATGCAGGATCACCAGGAATCCGATGAGATCCAGAAGGCATTGGAAAAAGGTGAAATAAAACTGCTCTATGTGGCGCCTGAGCGATTGACCAATCCCTATTTTCTTTCGATGCTGCATCGCCTGAAGATCAATTTTTTTGTGATCGACGAAGCACACTGTGTAAGCGAATGGGGTCATGAGTTTCGTGAAAACTACCGACAACTCTCTTTGCTCAAAGAGCAGTTTCCTGAGATACCGATCGCCGCCTTTACTGCGACAGCAACGAATGCTGTAGAGAGTGATATTGCAGAGCAGTTGGGATTGAATGATCCTGTGCGCGTGAGAGGAAGTCTCTTTCGCTCCAACCTTACTATCCGGGCAGAGCATCGCATCAAAGATGGAAGAGGACAACTGATGGAATTTCTGAAAGCCCACAAAGGTGATGCCGGGATCATCTATACGCTTTCACGAAAGTCCACGGAGAACATTGCACACTTCCTCCAAACCAAGGGGGTCGACGCCAAGCCTTATCATGCCGGGATGCCTACCGAAGAGAAGAACAGAGTCTATGGTGATTTTGTCTCAGATCGTATCCAGATTGTCGTGGCGACGATCGCTTTTGGGATGGGTATCGACAAGAGTAATATCCGTTTCGTTGTGCATATGACACTGCCCAAAACTCTGGAGAACTTTTATCAGGAGATCGGAAGGGCTGGACGCGATGGACTGGAGTCGGAAACTCTTCTGCTCTTTTCGGCACAGGACATCATCCAGCAAAAGATGTTCATTGACAATTTGCCTGATACACCATATAGGGTCCATGCCTACAGCAAGCTTGACAAAATGGTGCGTTTCGCTCAGGGGGAGATGTGCCGGCATCAAAGTATTGCTGCCTATTTCGATGACAAGATTGACAGTTGCAGCGACAAGTGTGACAACTGCCTGCAACCGGATGTCAAGCGTATTGACATCACGACCCCGGCGAGGAAGCTGCTCTCGGCAATTTTTCGCACCAATCAGAATTTTGGCTTGCACTATGTCATCGATGTACTTCGCCGGAGCAGAGAGAAGCGCATCCTTGACAACCATCATGACAAGCTCTCAGTTTACGGTATCGGAGAAGAGTACTCCAAAGCACAGTGGCTGACGATTGCGGATCGTCTGCTTGAACTCGATGCGGTAGAGATAGGAGAGTTCAAAGTCTACAAGCTGACACCTTATGGTGCAGAAGTGATCAGAGGGGAGCACGAAATAGATCTCAGGGAAGACCGTCTTGCGATCAGAAAATCTGCTGCCAAAAAGTCAGTTTCCAATGATGAATCAGAGTATGATCAGACTATCTTTGATCAACTCAAAGCACTCCGTCGAGAGATTGCCCAGACCAATAATATACCACCGTATATTGTATTTTCTGACAAGACACTCAAAGAGCTCAGTGTCAAGCTTCCCCAGTCAAAACAGGAGATGCTGGAAGTTCATGGTATTGGAGAGGTAAAGTTCGAGCGGTACGGGGAGGAGTTTTTGGAACTTATCTGCGGGGTTGCCATGCAGGGTCGATCCCATCGACCAAAATAAATATCGGCTAGACTATAGGGTAAGCGCCATCAGTTCTCCTGGCGTGATCCCCTTTTCAAAGCAATAAGGTCTGATCTTGACAGGAAGAGAAGAGACTCTGCAGAGCTCTTTAAACTCTTTAGGCATAACAGTAGTCAGAAAAGGAGCGATATAGAGTCGGTGATCCCGGTAGACGACCGCCCATTGTCCGCCGATAACGATACTGCTGTTTTGTTCGATCTCTCTGCGCTGGTCGGCAGAGAGCAGATATCCGAGCTCTTTGAGTGTCATATCGGCAGCCTTGGCTCTCAGCTGAGGAGTCTCAAGCCTGAGGACTCTCAGTTTTTCCTGCTGAAAGATGAGCTGAATGCCATTTTGCAGTAAATCTTTATCTTTGTGAAGATAGTCAAAGCTGTTTCTGATCCCATCAGCGTAGCTCCTGATGAGAGGGTCTGCATACTCTTTTCTAAACTTATTCCTCTCAAATTTTGTATCGCTGTTGCTTGAGTCAATAAAATAAGGATAGTTGTTTTGTGTTAAATATTCCAGAAGTTCCTCTTTTGTTTTTTTCAAAATAGGCCTGATCAATTGATATTCTGATCCGCTGGAAGTTACTCTTTTGCTTTTTTCATCAAGTCCGACCAATTCGCTCAGTCCGGCACCTTTGCTCAGTCGCATAAACAACCATTCGAGTTGATCGTTGAGCTGATGTGCTGTAAGTAGATTGTCATAGCTGTGTTCACTAATAAGTGTTTCAAAATAGTCATAACGGAATTTTCTGGCATTGGCTTCAAAGTTGCTCTTCCATTGCGGAGCCTTTACAGTATGCGCCTTCAATCCATATTTATCTGCTAATTTAAGCGCATGGGCTTCCTCTTCGTTGCTTTGAAATCGTGTGCCATAATTGACTAGCGCAATATCAAAAGGGATATTGTTTTCGAGCAGCAAAAAGAAGAGTGCCGAAGAGTCAATACCGGCAGAGAATGCAAGGAGATTCTTTTT
>JAYEOH010000125.1:5082-9023 GCA_034722775.1 Campylobacterota bacterium
AGAGGCTTGTCACCAACCAACTCTGTGATTTTTGCTTTATACATTTTACCATATTCTATTGAAAGGTCTGAAGTATCATTGATCAGCACCTCCCCATCGATCTCTACCGCCCACTGCAGAGGTCTGGCAGAGAGGAGATATTCATGTTCTGAGCTTTCCCCATCGATGACGACTTCAACCGTTTTCCCAACCATTTTTTCCAATGAAGCTATCGTGGAACGATCGGCAATCTGACCGAGTATTTCAGCTCTTTCATCGATGATCTCCTGAGGGATTTGATCCATGGTGAAGGCGGAGGTGGTCTCTTCATTGGAGTAGTGAAAGGTGTTAAAGCGATCAAAGCCGAATGTTTCCATAAAGTGACAGAGTTTTTCAAAACTATCCCGGGTTTCACCGGGATGGCCGGCGATGACAGATGTTCGGATGAAGGTATCCGGTTTGCTTTTCATATGCTCCAACAACTCGATCGTTTTTTGCTCTCCAAATCCCCGCTTCATTGTTTTGAGAATCTTGTCGTCGATGTGCTGTATCGGCATATCGTAGTAGGTTTGGAAGATTTTCGAATCAGAGATAGCATCGATGAGGTCGAATGTTGTAGTGCTGGGGTAGAGATAGAGGATACGGGCAGACTTGACCCCTTCAATTCTTTCAATTGTCTGAATAAGATCGATCAGCCCATCACTGAGATTCATATCACGCCCATAACTTGAACTGTCTTGTGAAATGAAAGAGAAGTCATAAAAGCCCTGATCAACAAGATTTCTGACCTCTTTTTCGATAGAACTCAGAGTGCGTGAATGGAGTTTGCCTTTGAAACTGGGGATCGCGCAAAAAGAGCATTGCTGATTGCATCCCTCGGCGATCTTGATGTAGGCGTGGTAGTTTGAGCCCGTAATGACTCTTGGCGAGTTTTCATTGGCGAGATAGACTTCCGGAGAGAAGGTGCTCTGTTTTGTGGCGATCAGTTCATCGATCTTTTCATAGTCGCCAACCCCTGTGAAGATATCGATCTCAGGCATATTGACTTGAAGCTCTTCTTTGTAGCGTTCAGAGAGACAGCCGCTCATAACCAGTATGGAGTCCTCTTTTCGTACTTCATGGAGATTGAGAATGGTACTGATACTCTCCTCTTTGGCTGCTTCGATAAAGCCGCAGGTGTTGACGATGATCACATCTGCCTGGGTCGCTTCATCAGTGATCTCATACTCTCGCAGTCGTCCGAGCATCACTTCGCTGTCGACAAGGTTTTTGGTGCAGCCAAGGCTGACTAAATGTAATTTTTTACTCAAGAATATCTCTTTACAATTTTTATAGAATTATAACATAATATTGAGGGTAGATAAAAGAATGATGATTTGAAAATATAAGGAGGTATAAAGAAGAGAAGAGTCGGGCAAAAGCCCGAACTCTAAGGGTTATATAGCGTCTAAGAAGTGATTCTTAGAAGTTATATCGTGCCCAGAAACGAATAACATTGTTTCCGTCAAAATCTGCTATGATTTGATCATCAGCACCAAGTTTTTGATCAAGGTCTTGATTGACATAAGCAGCTAGCAATGAGATTCTGTCATTCCACACTTTAGTTTTGTAGATGAAGTCAAATTCTGCATAGTCTACATCACCGAGAATAGGTCTGTCATTCATAGTAGTCATACCATACTGAGCGATGAATTTTCCGCCCAATGCTGCAACAACACCTTTAACAAGAGCAGTGTCGGCATTGCTGGAGATGAAGCCCTGGTTGAGGACCATTTGTGTATAGAGAGGAGTTTTTACACCACCGACATTGAATACGCCTGTAGCTCCTTCATCAACGCTTGAATAGGCACCAATAAGGCTAAACATACTGATTTTACCGCCGATTTTAGCACCCCATGCAGTTGTGCTTTCAAGATCATTGCCTACATCGATGTTTCCGCCCTGGAGACCAAATGTCACAGGGAAGTCAGCTCTGTTATAAGCAACATCACCCCAAAGGATTGTTGCAGCATCGCCTGTTCCGGCAGAAAGTGGCAAATAGGCAATCTCTTCTACTTTGTTAGTCAAGTTATCTACCAGATTTGCAGCATAATAGACAGAACCTGTCAGTGTCAAGCCATCAACAGATTTGTTCTGAGCTGTAGCCATAAAGATACCATCTGTTCCGTTAACTTTGTTGAAAGCATTCAAGTTAGATCCGCCCCCATGATTGATAGGAACTGTAAAGTTAGGATGCATTGCCCAGTTGCCGTTGCCATCCCATGCGCCTACACCATTTTGGTTAGCACCGTCTACCCATGCACCGACCAATACTGTGTCAGGAACGGAAGTGTTTATGACCAAAGCAGCTTCATAAGTGTTCTTGAAAACATTCCAGCCTTCAGACCATGCAAATGGAGAGAGTGACTTTGGAAGCTCTACACGACCACCCTTAACAGTTGTGCTCTCATTTGACCAAGCACCCCATAGTTTAGTCACTGCACCGCCATTGAGGTTACCGTCAGCACTTTGCATAATGTTTGAAACAACTTCATTCTGAAGACCCAGTGTTCCAAGACCGGTTACCTGAGCACCAACACTCAAACCATAGTCGAATTTACCAACAGCATTCAACTGAATACCGGCACTTGCAAGTGATGCATCCTGAGCAAATAGATCAGCGTTACCAAACTTATCAAGTGTTTGGAAATAAAGTACTGCCTGTCCGCTAAATTCCCACTGTGGAAATTCCTCAAGTACGATCGGCTCAACTACCGGCTCGATTGGCGCGATGTCTCCACCGGCTACTGCTGCGCTTACAGCAAATGCTGCAATAAGACTCAATTTTGTCAATTTCATCTTTGACTCCTTGTTTATAAATGAATTTTAAATATATCTCGTCCGAAAATATATCCATAAGTGCAATTTTAACAAATAAAAACAGTGACAATCCTTAATTTTGTTAATATCTTGTTAATTTATGAATAAATTGTTAATAAACTAGTAATGAACGGGAAGTATCACTCAAAAAAGGGGAAAAGTGGTTCTCCTTTGGATTTGTACCAATTGAGAATATAATCCCAGGCACTATCAGCATTATCAACGACAGCATAGATCTCTCTGTCTTTCGGAGCGATCAGACCCTCTTCGCTGAGAAAATCAAAATTGATCGCCTTGTTCCAGTAGCTTTTGCCTACCAGCACAACGGGTATAGGCTCTGTTTTTCCTGTCTGTATCAGAGTCATAGTCTCAAAAAGTTCATCAAAAGTACCAAAGCCTCCCGGATAGACGACCAGCGCTTTGGCACGGTTGAGAAAATGCAGTTTGCGTATTGCGAAATAGTGGAACTGAAAACAGAGCTCAGGAGTGATATAGGGGTTTGGAAATTGTTCGTGGGGTAACCCGATATTGAGTCCGACAGATCTGGCACCAACATCATGAGCGCCTCGGTTGGCCGCCTCCATAATACCCGGGCCGCCGCCGGTCATCAGCGTGACTCGGCAATCATCCGAACTCTTTCCGCTCTTGCCGACATAACTTCCAAATCTCCGTGCATCATCATAGTAGAAGCTCTTCTCGACCATCCGTTCAGCAGTATGGAGTTGTCGGAGAAGTGCTTTCGACCGAGGGATCCTTTCTGCCTCTTCTTGAATAATTTTGAGGCGATAGACCGCTGTCTTATGCTCAACGATCCGCGCACCCCCAAAGACAACAATGGTATATTCGATCCCAAGCCTTGCCATTGTCAGTTCGGCCTTGAGATAATCAATCGAAAGACGCGTCCCCCTCCCCTCGTAGGATTGCATAAAATCAGGATCCTCTTCTGCGATACGGTAGCTTGGATGCGCAAGGATTGTTTTGATCATCGCGACAGCTTTGGCGTCTTTTTCGGTGATCACCGGCGAGTGCCAGAGAGGCACTGTATGTTCTTGAGTTTTGGTTATTTTCATTATTGGTTTCTCCTATTTATTAGAGGTGCCCTT
>JAYEOH010000125.1:9123-11866 GCA_034722775.1 Campylobacterota bacterium
TTTTCGGCAAAATAGGAACTCCTGACCAAAACCCCGGATGCAACGGCTTCAAATCCCATAGACAAAGCCTCCTTTCTCATCTCATCAAAAAAACTTTGAGGATAATACTCTATAACTTCCTGATGATTTTGCGTGGGCTGAAGATATTGCCCCAATGTCAACTCCTGTACACCGGCATCCAAAAGATCCTGCATTGCTTCAATCAACTCTTTTTTGTTCTCTCCAAGTCCCAGCATCAAAGACGATTTTATTTTTATTGTGGAGTTTTGACGATAGTATGAGAGTACACGCAGTGAACGCTCATAGTTGCTTTGCGGCCTGACAGAGGGGCTCAATCTTTTTACGCACTCCTGGTTGTGAGCCAATTTGTGCACTTTGCTGCTCAAAATAACATCCAGTGCCTTTTGATCTGCTCTGAAATCAGGTGTCAAAAGCTCTATCTTGATATCCGGGGTCAACTCTTTGATGGCTTCCACGCAAGATTTGAAATGCTCTGCTCCATAGTCATCAAGATCGTCTCTGTCTACCGATGTGATAACCACATATTTTAGATCGAGTTCCCTGATAGCTCGTGCAAGCCGTATGGGTTCTGTCGGGTCCGGCGGTACTCCGCGTCCTGTTTTTACATTGCAAAAACGACAAGTGCGCGTGCAGGTATCACCCAGGATCATAAATGTTGCCGTATCGTGTTGGTAGCATTCGCTGCGATTTGGACAGGCTGCCGCTTCGCATACCGTAGTAACTGCATGCTCTTTGAAAATATTATGCATTTTTTGCAGCACTGTCGGATCTGGTGCTCTGACTTTTGGTTTTGTTATCTTCTTCAAATACCCCCCTCTTCATAGTTTCAGTATGTATCTCCGGGAAACATATTTACATAACGTGGATGGAACTTCAGTCCCATAAAGCGGGACTGAAGTCCCGCCTCCTTAAAAAGATTCACTCTATAATTTATAAAATGTTCTCTCCAAAGCTTCACTGAATGTAGGGTGAGCCAGTATGGTCTGTTTTGCCTGCGAGACATCCATCTCTCCTGCCAAAGCCATAGCGACTGCTGCTATGAGCTCTTCGGCATTGGGAGCAAATATTTCAGCGCCCAGGATAAATTCATCCCTGTCTGCATAGGTTACCATGACACCTCCGGAAGCATGGTTATAGGTAGAGTATGTAAATTGATTCAAGGTCACCACACTCTCTCTATACTCTTGTTTCGATTTTTCCAGGCTCGATCTACTCTCCCCTACTTGTGCATAACTCATAGGAAGGGTATGGATAAATTTGACAACATGCTCAAGATTTAATGCGCGGGGATGGCTGCCCAGTATCTGACCCGTTACATTCAGCACCTGTGCTCTGGCTGCATGTGCGAGCTGAATTTTTCCATTACAATCACCGATAGCATAATGCCCGGGAAGATTTGTCTCGAACCACTCATTCGTCTGTATGCCCCTGCCTACATTGATATCGCTGCAACCGATAACGCTGCTGTTCGGTACTCTTCCGGATGCAACAAGCAGCATAGGCACATCCATGTCATCTCCCTCTTCAAAGCTGATATGAACACCTTTTTTGGTACTTACAGCCTCTTTGATGCTATGGTTTGGCAGCAGCGCAATCCCCAACTTCTCAAGCTCTCTCGCCAGTGCTCTCCGGATATATGGATGTGCATTTTTCTGAATGGCATCATGACGATATATCAGTGTAACTTCTGTGCCTGATGTCGCAAAAAAACCTGCCATCTCCAGCCCTATGGCACCATCACCATAGATGGCTATTTTTTCAGGCAGTTCTCTCATCATCAATACTTCGTCACTCGTGATGATATCTTTCGCATTATACGCTATCCCCTCAGGCATAAAGGGATGAGAACCCGTACCGATGACGATATGTTCCGCCTCTATCGTTTCTCCATTCACCTCTACCTTGTGAGGTGCAGTGATGACACCTTCGCCTTCGATCAGCTCAATATCCGCACACTGCTTGAGAACAACCTTTGTCACGCTTTGCAACAAGACCTCTTTTTTCTCCTGGAGAGTTTTCATAGACAGAGTAAGATCACCTTCCAAAATCTCATTTTTACTCTCATAAAGCAGTCGAGAATAGTGCAAAAACATTTTTGAGGGAATGCACCCCTTGTGAAGGCAGATGCCGCCAAGTTGACCCATCTCTTTTTCGATCAATGCAACTCTCTTGCCATTTTTGGCAGCAACAACAGCACCGGCATAATTGAGTCCCCCTCCAACATAAACAATATCAAACATACTTGCTCCTCGTATTTCTGCGCATAGCAACAATATAGTATCACGACATTCCTAAAAAATTTATAGTTTAAAATGTTTGAGCTATAATAATACAAATTATAAGAAGGTATCTCCCAAATGAACAATTCAAAATTAGCCATCATCGGTCTCGGTTATGTTGGTCTGCCTTTGGCACATGCTTTTTCTGAGAAGTATGAAGTTATCGGTTTCGATATCGCTCAGTGGCGCATTGATGAGCTGAACTCTGGCATTGACCGTACTTTAGAACTTAACGAGTCTCAAGTCAAAGAGGCATTGGCGAATGGAATGAAATTTACCAATGCTCTCGATGAGATCGCCGATTGCAATGTCTACATTGTTACGGTCCCTACTCCTATCGACAAACATAAAAAACCAGACTTGACACCACTCATCAAAGCCAGTGAATCCATCGGTAAAGTACTGAAAAAAGATGATATTGTCATTTATGAGTCTACTGTGTA
>JAYEOH010000126.1:0-18445 GCA_034722775.1 Campylobacterota bacterium
AGCCTATAATAAATATTGCCGATGAGTTGGGCTTGAGCGGTGAAGAGTATGAGATGCTTGTAGGCATTTCGCCCGAAAACCTGAAGAGTGTGATGGAAATTGCCGGAGAGACAGAAACCCCACTGACTCTGTTTGCAAGAGTGGCGAAGAATGAGAGACGATACAGCTGCCGGAGTCATCATTTTTGATTTATTGCCTCTTGACTTCAAAGCTATAAAAGTATATACTATAAAACGAAAAGTATATAAAGGAGTATCTGATGACGCAAACTCATAAATACAAACGGGAACTTTATTCTCTTCCTGTGGAGATCGCAGAAGAGTTAAAAATCTATGCCAAAGAGACACATCAAAAGAAAAGTCACATCGTTGCGCTTGCTATAGAGGAGTATATACAAAAAAGAGAAGAGAAAAGATTGGTCAAAGAGGCATTGAAATTTATAGGTATGGCGAAAGGATCTGTACCGGATATTCAAGAGATAAAAGCAAATAGATATGACTAAAATCTTTCTGGATGCTAATATCCTCATCGATATAGCGTACGAGACGCGCCCATTTTCAATACAAAGTGGTGAGCTGTTTAGCTATTTGGTCCAAAATTTAGATAAATATAAATTGTTTACAAGCTGCGACTTAATGACAACTGTTTATTATGTTTTAGTAAAGCAGGTAGGGAAAAAAGAGGTCTTGGAAAGACTGAAATTTATCAATAAAATAATCAAGGCGATTGAATTTTCCAATGCAGAGATCGATGAAGCTATCTATTTGATGGAAAAAAATGACAACTTTTCAGATCTGGAAGATACTATTCAGTTTATTATGGCAAAAAAAGTACGTTGCGATTATATCATCACCAATGATAGCGGATTTTATAGTCATGATATCCCGCTCCTTGGCAGTGAACAAGCGTTGAAAGTCATACCAGACAAAAACCAATAAAAAAGAAAGAAAAATATGAACTTGCTTTACCCGATCAATAATAAAAATGAATTTGTCTTTAACTCCTCTCCCAGAGACTTTACCGTCGAAGAGATACCGCTTTATGAATTTACAGGAGAGGGTGAACACCTCGTTCTAAAAGTGCGGAAGAAAGAGTTGACGACTTGGGAGATGCTCGATATTATTAGCGGCTATATAGGGATCAAGCGTCGCGATATGGGATATGCAGGACTCAAGGACAAACATGCGATGACGATACAGTATATCTCCCTGCCTGCCAAATATGCTTCAGAGGTTGAAACTTTTACCCATGAAAAGATCAAAGTCCTTGAAGCCACGCGCCACAACAATAAAATACGGGTAGGGCACCTCAAAGGGAACAGGTTTCATATTCGTCTTAAAAAGATCCTTGGTGTTCAGAAAAATAAACTGGATTCGGTACTCAAATGGATCAAATCCAATGGTGTACCCAACTATTTCGGCGAACAGCGTTTCGGAACAGACGGGAACAACTGGGAAGATGGCAAAAAGCTCATAGAGGGAAAACTAAAAATCAGGGATCGCAAGACCAGAGAGTTCCTGATCGGTTCTTATCAAAGCTATCTCTTTAATAACTGGCTCTCCAGGCGGATTGAAATTTCCCTGCTGTTGGAAAAGTTTACTGAGACAGAGGTAGAAGATGTGATGGGACTAGAGAGGGGTCTACTGCAAGGAAGCAAAGAGCAAAGCAGTTTTTTCAAGCTTCTGAAGGGTGATCTGATGATGCACTATCCTTACGGGAGAGTTTTCTATGTGGAAGATCTTACAGAAGAGGCAGAGCGCTTTGCCACAAAAGACATCGCGCCCACAGGATTGTTGCCAGGCACGAAAGTAAAGCGAGCTGAGGGTGCGGCGAAAATGATAGAATCACAGTATGACGAAAAGATGAATCAGAGTGGTGCTAGGCGATATGCCTGGGTGCAAGTGACCGAGATCGAAAAAAAGTATATTCAGGAACGGGCACATTATGAATTGAGTTTTGTTTTGCCCAAAGGTTCTTATGCTACAAATGTATTGGATGTTTTAAGGGGAGGCAGGAAGATTTTGTAGTGTATGACTTGTATGGATAACTACCTGTGGAGGGGGTTACTTTATAGGAATGATTGTTGCCTTTGAGCCTTTTATTGAAAAACGCTGAATATATTCCTTTTTTACCATCACTTCCTATACCTAATAGCTGGAACTGTTGTGAGTATCACCTATTATTAGAGGTGCCCTAAAAGATAGAACCGTTCCCTTGCCGCAAGCCATCAAACAACGACTACAGGCACAAGTAGAATATGTTGGGGGATTACACAATAAAGATTTGGATGATGGCTATGGCAGTGTTTATCTTCCTCATGCATTAGAAAGAAAATATCCCAATGCAAAGTTTGAAACAAAATGGCAATTTTTGTTTCCTGTGAGAAAAGTCTCGAAGGACCCTCGAAGTGAAGTTGTAAGAAGGCACCATATATATGAGCAAACGCTTGGTAGAAATATCAGGCAAGCAGCAATGGGAGCAAATATCCATAAAAGAGTCACCGCACATATATTTAGACTAAAAAAAGATAGTCCAAACAGAATATGAATATAGACAAGAGAAAGAGAAAACACTCAAAGAATACTTCGAAAACAGTGAAGAGCTGCAAAAAAGAAACTCTGCTATAATGAGAGCTATTGACGATGGATACAAACAGGCAGAGGCAGCACGGTATTTGAATATTTCTACCTCTGCTATATCTAAAATATTTAGGATGACCAATGGCAATAGTGGTTAGTCGTCACCTCGTAAAGTTTTAAAGCTTGAAAGGGGCAGCAGTGATAGCAGTCTATAGAAGAAAAAGTGTCTGGAAGATTTTTGGATACTGGGTATTTTGGATCAGCATAGTATTCTTTATTGTCTATCCGCTTTGTAACTGGTTTACTTCACATCGTGAGGACCTCTATCATATCTATTTTGAGAGTGAATTGGCCATACCTTTTATTCCTCAGTTTGTATGGATATATCTATCACTTTATCTCACCTTTGTATTGCCGCCTTTTTTTCTTGATGAAAAGCAGTTGGTTAAGCTGGGAAAAGAACTTGTTGTCGGAACCATCTTGAGTGGTATCATTTTTTTGATTTTCCCGTCTGTATTAGGATTTGAGAGAGTTGTGCCAGAGGGTGAGTATCAAGTATTTTTTGAAAATATATTTATGTTGGATTTGCCGCACAATATGGTACCCTCTTTGCATATAGTCTATAGCGGCTTTATCCTTCTGTCAGTTTATCAGGCTGTTTCCAAAGTATGGATCAAAGACAGGGTCAGGAGTCAAATCTCAAATTTACTGCTACTGCGGGTCATGTATTGAAAATTCCGCACAGTAATAATTTTTGATAGAACCTTAATCCCTATAAAATCACGGGTTCATTACTTTTTGTGTATAATCCAAATTATTTACATATATGGAGTAAAGTGTGAAAAAAGCAGTTTGGCTTATTGTGATTGTCTCTTTTGTGCTTGTGGGATTGCTATTTATCCAGAAAAACAAAACGAAAACAGCGGTGATGCAGCAGCATACGGTCATCACTACGATTTACCCTCTGTACTTTATCACCAAAGAGATAGCGGGCAACGCGATCGATGTGAAGCGTTTGATAAAGCCGGGCAGCGAGATACACTCTTTTTCTCCGACACCGGCAGAGATGGTGGCGCTGGATCGGGCTGATCTTTTGATCACTCTAGGAAAAGAGCTGGAGCCCTGGACGGATAAATTGGCAGCAGCTACGAATGTGAAAATACTTTCACTGGAAGAGGGTTTGACGCTGATCCATACAGGAGAAGATCATTATTCAGAGCATAAAGAGGAGCATCATCACAAAGGGCATGATCATGAAGGTGGGATCGATCCGCATGTTTGGCTCGATTTTGACAATGATATCAAAATGATAGAGATGATCAGTGATCGCTTAAGTGAACTCTACCCGGAGCAGAAAGCATACTTTGCGAAAAATGCTTCGACAATGCGGGAGAGATTCAAAAAGCTACAACACTCTTATATAGAGGGATTGATGCAGTGTGACAAGCAGATACTATTGGTGGGGCATGATGCTTTTGGTTACCTGGAGAAGCGTTATGGTTTTGAAACAGAAGGCATTATGGGAGTCTTCGCTCATTCGAGGCCCAATGCAGCGAAGATAGCTGCACTCTCGGAGATGATCAAAGCAAAAAAGATGCAGTATCTTTTTACCGATCCTATCGAGTCAAGCAAAAGTGCTTCACAGTTGGCAACAGATATGAATCTCATTCTGGAGCCTCTCTATACTCTGGGAAATATCTCTTTGAAGGATGAAAAAAAAGGCGAAGATATGCTGACACTTCTCTATTTTGATCTCATACAGCTTCGCAAGGGACTTGAATGCCGGTGATCCGCGTCGAAGATCTGAGCTATCGAGTCGGCAAGCAGGAGATTCTCAGTGATATCTCCTTTGATATAGGGCAGGGGGATTATGTCGCGCTTCTGGGACCCAATGGCGGCGGGAAAACGACACTGGCTAAAATAATTCTTGGACTTCTTACTCCATCCAGTGGAACGATAGAGATATTTGGAGTCAATCGCAACAATTTCAAAACATGGCATAGAGTTGGCTATGTTCCGCAAAATATCTCTCTCTTTGACAGCAATTTTCCTCTCAGCGTCTATGAGGCAGTCTCTTTGGGTTTGGCAGCTAAAAAGCGTTGGTTCAGCCGGTTGAGTGACAGAGAGAAAGAGCAGATCGAAGCAGTGATCGAGACGGCATCGATCGGTGATCTCAGAGACAAAAATCTCTCTGAGCTTTCCGGAGGACAGCGACAGAGAGTAATGATCGCCAGGGCACTGGTTACGAAACCTGAGATTTTGATCCTTGATGAGCCCAGTACCGGTGTAGATGTCGCTTCACAGCATAAATTTTATGACTTTCTGAGAAAACTCAATAAGGAGAGAAACCTGACGATCATCTTTATCACACATGATCTGGGTGTGATCGCTGATGATGTGACCCATGTACTCTCCGTCAATCAAAAACTGATCTACTCCGGTACCGCAGAGGATATGCTCAGCTGCGAAGCCGTGAGTGAGCTCTATGGTACAAAAGCGCATGTCGTGCATCATCATTGTGGAGGACACGCATGTTGAAGCAGTCTCTTTTCGGCGGTCAAAATGTTTGAAATTTTTGAGTATGAATTCATGCAGAGGGCCTTCATCGTGGGGATTACGCTATCACTTTTGACAGCGGTTCTGGGAAGCTTCATCGTGCTCAAGCGCTATGCGATGCTGCCCGATGCCCTTTCGCATATCGCTCTGCTGGGTGTCGGTATCGGACTGGTGACACATACTTCACCTATCTATGTTCCTATGGTCGTTGCCGTGATTGCGGGGATTGCGATCGAGTATCTGCGTTATAAAAAGCATCTCTATTCAGATGCCATCCTCTCTATCTTTCTCTCCGGTGCTTTGGCAATGGCGATCGTACTGATCAACCTTTCGGATGGATTCAATGCATCACTCTTCTCCTATCTCTTTGGGTCTATAACTGCTGTGAGCGATGATGAGATGAAGATTACCATCGGATTTACGGTGGCAGCCTTACTGCTTTTGGCAGGCAGTTATCGCAAACTATTGTTTACAACACTGGATGAAGAGAGTGCACAGGCAAGCGGCATCCCCGTCTTTTGGTTCAATCTGATGCTGGTTGTTCTCAGTGCTGTGACGGTGGCATTGGCGATGCGTATCGTAGGAATACTCTTGATTGGTGCACTGATGGTGCTGCCGATCTCTACAGCGCTGCTCTATAAAGAGAATTTTGCCAAGACAGTTTTTATGGCAACTCTTTTTTCCCTTTTTAGCGTAGTTTCCGGACTCTTGATCTCCTATTATCTGGGACTCTCGTCAGGTGCATCTATAGTCTTGGTGGCATTATGTTTTTTCATCCTCTCTCTGTTTTTAAATTATTAGGGCAGGTTATCCAATAATTAAGCTCGGTGTATCATGATTGGTAGTATGATTTTGTTATTATAAAACAGGGGTTGTTTATGACTCATTCACTCGTTGGATATGTTTCCATCCTGATATTTATCATCGCCTACCTGATGATATCCTTTGAAGAAAAACTTGCGACTAATAAAGCAAAACCGGCACTTTTGGCGGGCACACTGATCTATGTTCTCATCGCTTGGCATTATGTCTATTACGGACTCGATATGGCACCGCTGCATGACAATATGCATCATTTGGTCTTCGAGATCGCATCCATCTATTTCTTTCTGTTCGTTGCGATGACTTATGTCGAGTCTCTGGTGGAGCGAAATGTTTTTGAGGCGCTAAAATTTAAATTGCTGCAAAAAGGGTATGACTTCAAAAAACTCTTTTGGGTGACAGGACTGATCGCTTTTTTCCTCAGTCCGGTCGCAGACAACCTCACCACGGCATTGATCCTCTCAACAGTCTTGCTGACACTGGAGCATCACAATAGGCAATTTTTGGTTTTGGGCGCGATCAATATTGTCGTCGCAGCCAATGCAGGAGGTGCCTGGTCGCCTTTTGGAGATATCACGACACTGATGGTTTGGACAGCAGGCAAAGGGACGTTTGCTGAATTTTTATTCCTCTTGCCGGCCAGCTTTGTAGGCTGGATCGTGACAGCATATCTCCTCTCCAAATATCTGCCTGAGGGCTCTCCGGCGGATTCTGATAATAGTGCTGCATGCAAAAAGCCGGAAAATGCTGTCATCAAAAAAGGCGGAGTAGGCATCATCTTCCTGGGTATTTTTACCATTATCCTCGCCGTCACGATCCACCAGGTATTTCATCTGCCGGCCTTTTGGGGTATGATGCTCGGTCTTGCACTTTTTGGTTTCTACTCCAGCTATATGAAATTGAAATTCAAAGAGCGTATATGGATCTATCGACGGATGGCACAGGTCGAAAATGATACCTTGCTCTTTTTCTTTGGTCTTTTGGCGGCGGTGGCGGGACTCTCCTATATCGGCTATATCGCTATGGCAGCCAAGATCTACGATGTCCTCGATCCCTTCTGGGTCAATATCCTGATCGGTATCGTCTCTGCAATCGTTGACAATATACCCATCATGTTCGCTGTACTCAAAGCCAACCCGGTGATGGATACTAACCAGTGGATGCTTGTAACCTTGACCGCCGGTATCGGTGGGTCGCTCATCAGTTTCGGATCTGCTGCCGGTGTCGGTGTGATGGGAAGACTACGAGGCATTTATACAGTTGGAGCACATATGAGATATGCATGGGCGATCGCTTTGGGATACATGATCTCTATTATTGTATTCTATATTCAGTTTGAAGTACTTGGGATATATATGCCAAGACAGTAGGAGTGGGGTATTATAGATCTTTGGAGGTTCCTAAGCTTTCTTAGGAGACTCACACCCCGAGGGCATTTCGCTGAGTAACTTGTTCGACCAATACCGCAACTGCAAGGCTTGAGTCTTTGCCTCGAACAAGTTCGAGGTTCCCAAAAATCATTAGCTGATTACATAATACCAAATTAAAGAAAGTACAGGGAGAGAATATGTTGATACGAAGCGGTAAAATACAGTTCTTGTTCTGGACCTCTTTTTTTTCTGTGCTGCTTTATCTTTGGATTGTAGCGATAGGCTTGCAGACTTTTGTGCTGCCGGCTGAAAAGCCGATGGAGCTGCCTCAGGAGACAATAGGTCTGATATTTATCCTTTATGGCTTTCTGGTTGTTGCTGCACTGGGAGGAACGATTGTTTCTATTATGATAGACAACAAATTCTATACGAAGTTTTTTGGCGGAATGGTTATCATCGTATTTGCAACGATCATAGCCTCCAGAGGAATGTTTGGCTGAGCGCTGCTCTGCCTGTGTCAGCCCACTCTTTTGTCACTGGATAATACTCTCTGACGGAAGAGATTGAAGCACTGATGGTTTTCATAAACGGATACTGTTGCATATCACAGCTCTTTTGAAATCTCCTGCGACATCATCGTTGCTGCGACGACGATAGGGTACATAGGCGGTGCTGCGGTCAGCTTGGGGTGTGTGGCGACCTGCATTGTCATGACTTGATAGACCGTCATTTCTGATTCGATCATCATACCGACGAGATTGATCATCTCACCTGTCTCTTCACCGCCGACGATCTGCCCGCCGACGATCTGCCCGCCGTTGCGCATCGCTATGAGTTTGATATATTGTTTTTGTGCGCCGGGCATGGTGGCGGGGTGACGGTTGCTTCCCTCAAATACACCTACCACGACATCGGCATTTCCTGTTTTTGCCTGTTCGAGTGTGACTCCGGCAGAGGAGAAGGCTACATCTCCGATCATGGTAGAGAAGATGGCGATCGTCCCGCTGAAATGCTTGAGATACTTGATACCATAGAGTGAACTGCCTGCCACTCTTCCCTCTGCTGATGAAGTTGAGGCAAGCATTACCTTGGATTGCTCTTTGGTGATAAATTCTCGTCTCATCGCACAGTCACCTATGGCAAATACGTCATGATCCTCCGTTCGCATATACTCATCAACCCAGAAACCTCCATAATGACCAAATTTGAGATTGGCATTTTCTGCAAGTTTAGTATTTGCTTTGTAGCCGGTCGCCAATACGACGACTTCAGCCTCCAAAACTTTTCCGCTTTGGAGTTCTACTCCGCTCACAATACCATTGTTGTCTATGATTTGTGTTACCCTATCTCCGCCAACATAGTCGATGCCGGCATTCAGCATAATCTCTTCAGCTTTGATAGCGATCTCTGTATCAAATGAGTTTTTAAGAATATGCTTGCTACCTCCGACGACAGTGACATCTTTTCCATCTTCGGCAAACTCCATCGCCATCTCTATGCCGATAAATCCGGTTCCGACGACTATGATCTTCTTTTTGGTATCGGTATAGTGTTGCATCTTGTCGATATAAGAGACATTTTTAGGGACGGCGAAGACACCTTCAAACTCCAGACTATTTTCAAGTGCAGGATGGACAAAGGGCGTGGAGCCTGTGGCAAGGACAAGCTTGTCAAAGTGTATCTCTCTATCTTTTGAATATGCCGTTTTATTCTCTGTGTCGATACTGCTGATCGTATCAATAATAGTTGTGATACCAAATTTCTGAGCCGGAGCGCAAGAGACCAGGTTTTTGTCAGTGCTTCCCAAAGTCTCCGAAAAGATGTAGGGGATGGCACAAGGTACCAGCTGATGCTCCTGTTCTCTGACTACAACCACTTCCTTGTCAGGAAAGTTAGTCTTGGCAGTCATCGCACAAACACTTCCTGCAGGACCACCACCGATTATCAATACATCACACATTATTTTTTCCATTCTATGTTACTCCTAATTTCTAATATTTGTTATTATGTACTATTATACACTATTTATAACTCAAACTGGTTACAGCATCGCTTTTAATCCATAAAAATAACTCTGGATCTGCAAAATTGCTTCGTTTGACAACTTATCCATGAAGGATTGAAGCTTATCTTTCTCTTTCCATACCGGTTTGTCGATTTTGGCGAGAGACTGAAGCTCTTTTTTTGCCTCTGATTTGATGCCGATCGTATCGACCAAGCCGACGCTCATCGCCCTGTGAGCAGAAAAGATATGGGCATCGGCGTATGTTTCGGAGTTGTTGACATCCAATCCTCTCGCAGTAGCGACATCTTTGACAAAGAGTGTATAGGTATCTTTTGTAAGCTGTTCAAGTTCTGCCCTCTCTTCAGGGGTCCATTCCCGCATAGGTGTGCCTGCCTGCTTATAGGTGCCCTGCTGGACGATCTGCGGCTTGATACCTATCTTGTCCATCAACTCTTTGATATCGGCGCTCTCAAGGATGACACCGATCGAACCGATGATAGAACCTGGATTGGCGATGATCTTGTTGGCATATATCGAAGCGTAATAGCTGCCGCTTGCCATGATGCCGCCGGCATAAGCAATAACCGGCTTATCCTTTTTCAATGCTTTGATTGCATAAGAGATTTCTATAGAGGGAGGGACGGCTCCGCCCGGAGAGTTGACGGTCAGCAGCACCCCTTTGATCTTTTTGTCTTTGTGAGCTGCTTCGATCTCTTTGATGACAGCATCGCTATCCATTATGGGACCGGTCAGCTTGATCTCCTGCAAGTTCGCCGGATTGGTCGGGGATCCCTCCGGCATCATTACAATGATGACTATAAGTAAAAACAGCATCCCCAAAAAGTGCTTTCCGATCCATTGTATGACTCTTCCTATAGCGCTGAACATAATTTATACTCCTGTAACTATTTTCAGAATTATACACTTATTTTGGAATTTTGCTCTTGACAGTGAATAGATAAAATGCTATATTTCAGTGTAATATTTATTGGAAGCGTTGTGATGTAAGGCTATTTATATATGCTCTCATATCATATCAAGTCTACTACATCAATACACAAAGAGGGTATATGGCACATTTTATTAAACTCTTTCTATTCTCTATGTTGCTGCTCACTACAGAACTGTCTGCCAAAAACTATACCCTGGATGGAAATGTAACACTCTTTATCGATGAGATGGTGACACAGCACGATTTCAACAAGACTAAACTCAGTGAGCTTTTCAGTGATGTGGATTATCAGCAGACCGCGTTATCTTTTTATGATAAATCGATCAAGCCGCTTCCGACTAAACATAAACGCATAAAGTATGGAACCAAGTGCAAATCCAGCGGACCCTGGGATCGCTACTCGCATAATCTTGTGGGATCCCAAAGTGTGAAAAAGGGCAAAGCCTATATGCGCAAACACAAAAATACGCTCAATCGTGCTTATAAAAAATATGGTGTGTTGCCCGAATATATCATCGCCATTATTGGCATAGAGAGTTATTATGGTGCCAATACAGGGCACTATCCGGTCTTTGATACGCTGGTGACGCTGGCTTTTGAGTCCAACAGGCGCAGTAAATTTTTCAAATCTGAGCTCAAAGCTTTTTTGATCATGACAAAAAAGGAGAAGATCAATCCTTTGAATATCAAAGGCTCTTATGCCGGAGCGATAGGCCTGGGGCAGTTTATGCCAAGCAACTTCAAATCTCTGGCAATAGACTTCAACCATGACGGCAAAGTCAGTCTGCACGATCCTGATGATGCCATAGGCAGTATTGCGCACTATCTCAAGAAGAGCGGCTGGAAAAAAGGTCAAGAGATTGCTATTCCTGTCCACTTCTTCGGTGAACGCTATACTGCCAAAAAAACAGGCTTCAGACATAAATATTCTCTGGAATCACTCAAGGAACTTAGGCCCAGACGCGTCACACGCTATAAGGGTCCTGTCTATCTCATCAAACTGGAGCGAGACAACTATGACGAGTTGTGGTATGGCACCAAGAACTTCTTTGCTATTACGCGATACAACCATAGCAGCTATTACGCTATGTCAGTACATCATCTTGCTCAAAAGATCATGGGCAGAGATGTCAGTCAGCCCAACAATATGAAAAAGGGAGATTTGATCATCAAAGAGGAGAATATAGGCTCTATTTTCAATCCTTCTGTCAGAGGGCGAAAGTTTATTATCGATCTGTAGAGGCAGGCTAAATATACCTCTCACCCTCTATAAAAAGCTGTTTGACTTTATCGGTATGAAGAATCGTCCATAGTGCGATATCTTCTTCTCGTTTGAGCTCCTCGGGCAGTTGAATAAGTGCAAAATCTGCTTCATAGCCTTCTGCGATTTGACCACATTTTAGATTAAGTATTTTTGCAGCATCAGAGGTGACAGAACGAATCAATCTTTGAGAGAGGATATGAAGGTTCGTTTCATAATGCATCATCAGGGCAGCCCTCAATTCATCGAAAATACTGAGAGAGTTGTTGGAGCTTAGTCCATCAGTGGCGAGAGAGAAGGGGACATCAAGCCTTTCAAGACTCTTCAAGTCCAGCCTTCCGCATCCCAGAAGCCGGTTGGACCGGGGGCAGTGGGCTATGGTGTGTTTCTCTTGAGCAATTTTTTGCAACTCTTTCTCTTCGGCGTGCACACAGTGGGTGAAATGTGTAGGATACCCATCGAATTGGGAGAGAAATTCTCCGGCACTTGTTGCCGCTCTGTTTTGATTGAAAAAGGAGTCAAAAAAAGATTTAAACTCTCCTTCTGAGTGATCAAGCCATTGACGCTCTGCTTCGCTTTCGAGAAAATGGGCACTAATCAGAGACTCTTTTTCTTTGGCAAAAGAAACTGCTTTTTTGAGGACGATGGGGTGGACAGCGTAGGGGGAGTGTATGGCAACAGCAGGAGTCACCCGATCCTTTGCCAGGTCAGAGGAGCTGTTGTATCGTTGTATGAAATCTGTATAGAGTGCATCAACTGTTTGAGGATTGCTTCCGATGAGTTCATTGAAAAAGATAACTCGCTGGGGTGTTGTGATGCACGCATCCAGATCCAGTCCCATACTGCTGATGGCACCCAGGGCAGTGACACCGCTCTGCATCATTGATTGGCACGCTTCTGCCATTGTTTCAGTTGTACAAGTTTCTGTGAGATGATTTCGATCTTCGATCACGGAATAGAGCCATGGGATATAAGAGCCGTAGTTGAGGGTTGTTCTGTTGCTGGAAAATTCGAGATGAACATGGGTATTGATCAGTCCGGGGTAGAGTACACTGTGTGGTACCTGCTTCATCAGTGTGGCATCCGGGTACTGCTCAATGATCTTTTTGAAGGGTGCTGCAGCAATGATCTTCTCTTCAAATGCGACAGCATACGCTTTTTTATATTCGCCGTCAATATAGGTGTAGTCTGCTGTAATGATCTTCAAGATGAACTCCCCTTAATCTTATTTAGATAAAATAATACCCAAATTTATTAAAGAGGTAGAAAATGAAAATAGTCGTCATCCAGGGTCCAAACCTGAATATGCTCGGAATTAGAGAACAAAATATCTATGGTCCTATGAAACTCGAGGATATCCATGCACAAATGAAAGGCTTCGCAGATCAAAACAAGATCGATATCGAATTTTTCCAGAGTAATCTCGAAGGTGAGATCGTTGACCGTATCCAGGAGTGTATCGGTGATGCCAATGGTATCATTATCAATCCGGCAGCCTATACGCATACATCAATTGCGATCCGTGATGCCTTGAGTGCAGTACAGCTTCCTGCGATCGAAGTGCATCTCTCCAATATCCATCAGAGAGAAGAGTTCAGGCATCTATCGCTTACCGCTCCTGTATGTGCAGGTCAGATCCTGGGTATGGGGCCATTTGGCTATCATTTGGCAATGGTCGGTATGACGCAGATCCTCAATGAAGTCAATGCAATGAAGCAGGCGCAGCAAGCTCAAAATCAGACTCAGGGGCAAGCGAAAAAGTAATCATTGGAGGTACCATATATTTTTAAATATCAAGGAACAGTTTGAACTATATCCTCAAAGATGAAAATGCACTCTACTATGAATGCGGCTACAGCAGTGACAATGCACTCTATCTCAAGTGCGGTTCCGAAGCCTATTTTATCACGGATAGCCGTTATACGGTAGAGGCCGGAGAGAGAGTCAAGGGAGCAGAAGTTATAACTGCCAAAAATCTTATATCGGCGGCACGCAAAGTGATAAAAAAAGCTAAAATCAAGAAGGTTATTTTCGACCCCAAAGAGTGGAGCGTAAACGCCTTTGAGTCACTTTCTGCCAAAAGTACCGTCGTCTTTAAGCAGATGCCGGGCTTCTCTCACAAAAAACGCATCATCAAAAGCGATAAAGAGCTGAAAACTTTAACCCGGGCAGCCAAACTGGGAAGAGAGGCATTCAAAGCCCTGGAAAAGGAGATCAGCAGAAACGGTTATGGAAAGGATGAGTATCGATTGACTTATAGCGCCAAATCAATTTTGCAAGATTTCGGCAGGTATGATCTAAGCTTTGATCCGATCGTAGCTCTCAATGCCAATGCAGCCAAGCCGCATGCGCATCCTACCGAGAGAAGATTGAAAAAGGGAGATCTGCTTTTGGTTGATGCAGGGTTGAAGTATAGACGATACTGTTCGGATCGCACGCGTACTGTCTATGCAGGGAAAAACTTTCATTTTGATACAACACAGCAGTTCAAAAGCCGAAAGATCCAAAAGGCTTATGATGCAGTGCTCAAAGCACATGACCATGCTATCGACAAAGCCCGCTCGGGCATGAAAGCCAAAAAAGTCGATGCTCTAACCCGGGATATCATCGAAAAATCCGGATTTGGCAAATATTTTGTCCACTCAACCGGACATGGTGTGGGTCTCGATATTCATGAGATGCCCTATATATCATCGCGATCCAATACCATCATAGAAGATGGAATGGTCTATACGATCGAACCGGGGATTTATATTCCCGGTGAGTTTGGTATCCGGATTGAAGATATGGTTGCGATGGTCGAAGGAAGAGCGGTGGTACTGTGATCAAGAAGAGTGCATTGGATGAACACTATACACTGATAACGGCACCTCATTATCCCTACTATCGGCCTCATCATACTTCAAAAAGACACAGTATGACAGGGACCCATAGGGCTCTTGTGGGGATCGGTGGGAATATCGGAGATGTTGTCAGGCGATTTGAGCGTCTCTATTGGTTTTTCAGGCATTCCAGATTTGTAACGCTGCTGGAGAGTGCACCGATTTTGCGTAATCCCCCTTTTGGTTTTCTGGAACAGGCTGATTTTTATAACTCTATCATGCTGCTGGAGACTTCTCTGACTCCGAGAGAACTGCTGCATTATCTGCTTCGCGTAGAGAAACGATTTGGCAGAAAGCGTTTTCTCAAAGATGGACCGAGGACACTGGACCTGGATATACTCTTTTATGATGATATCCAGATCGATACAAAAGAGTTGACAATACCCCATCCCGAGTGGATGAATCGTGATTCGGTCTTGATACCGTTGAAGTATATGAAAGGCAGAAGATGATAAATGTAACATTGGTTGCATCGACACCACAGGAAGCTTACGCATTGACCAAAGAGAAGTATGGAACTGATTTTACACTGATCTCAGCAAGGCAGATACGACACATAGACAGAGAGGGGCAAAGCTGTGAAATAACAGTTGCTATTCCCAGAGAGCGCTTTTTGGGGTTTGATGAAGCGGATGAGGAGGAGGGGCTTTTGGACGAGCTCTCTCTGCTGCGCGACCAGATCGCCCAGATGAAAGATCATCTACAGGAGCGAGAAGCGAAACAAAATAGTTTGATGGAGAGCGTAAAAACACTATTTTTTGAAAAAGGTATCGCCAAAGAGTGGCTTGAATCAGTTCTTGCTCCGCTGGCAGGCTCTACCGTAGCAGAAGATGAAGAGTTGCTGGTGGCCTATCTGCTTGAGGAGATCGATGAGACACTTCAGATCAAAGAAGAGGAGATAACTGAGCAAAAAGTGATGATGTTTGTCGGTCCTACCGGTGTCGGAAAAACTACGACGATTGCCAAACTGGCAGCGCGTTATGCATATCTGATGGATAAGCCTTATCGTGTCGCCCTGGTAAATCTTGATAGTTTCAAGGTGGGTGCCTTTGAGCAGTTGGCACATTTCGCCGACATCATGCAGCTCAAATATGTCACTGCCGGAAATGTAGCGCAATTCAAGGAGCTCTTTCCTCAGTTAGAGGATTATGATGTTGTTTTGATTGATACCGCAGGCATGTCTCCTTATGATACAGAGAAGCTCGTCAAGACAGTCGAATACCTCAGTTCAGATACGACGCAGTCCATAGAGGTAAATCTGCTCATCTCTGCAACTGTCAAGTATGAGGATATCAATGATATTCACGAAACATTCTCTTTTCTCAATCTTGACAGCGTCATACTCACCAAGTTTGACGAGACCAAACATTTGGGGGCAGTATTGAGCTACCTGCTTTTGCACCCTACACCATTGAGTTACTTCAGTGTAGGTCAGGAGGTGCCCGATGACTTGGTCGTTGCAGACAAGGAGTATCTCCTCCAGCGTTTTATCGGAGACTTGGATGGAGGAGATCCGGATGAGAGACTGTAATGCCTGAAGCGCAGGCAGAACAATTGATAGTGATGATGAATCGTGCTCCGGTTCTTTCTCGCCTGGAAGTCTGCCTGCCTCCTTTTGAAGTCAAAATATCATCGTTGAAAAAACTTGCCGAGGGAGACCTGCTTGTACTCCCAACTCAACAGTTTGAAGTGATTATTTTTGAAGAGAGCAATCGAATCGCTGCACAAGGTCTCTATGGTACCTCTGGCAGCACACCTTCTGTTTTAGTCAAAGAGAGTAGAAGAAAAGCCATATCCTCGGATAATAGTAAAAAATATGAATACTTGAAAATTTCTCTGGGTGAAGTAGAAAAAAAAGATCTTATTCAGGGAAATATTGTCAAACTTCATCGTGACGAAATGTATGATGCAACTCTATATATAGGCAAAAATCTGATTGCTTATGCACGCTTGGTAAAGGTTGATAAGAAAACAGCGCTCCAAATAGGAGAAGTGAAATAGTGGCAAAAAAAGTATTAGTAGGGATGAGTGGCGGTGTGGACTCAACAGTGACGGCGATCCTCTTGCAGCGAGAGGGATACGAGGTCGAAGGTGTCTACATGAAGCTTCACAAAAAAGAGGGTTATCATGAGGCTAATTTCACCAAAGCGCAGAGAGTCGCCGAGTATCTGGGAATCACCATACACTTTCTTGATCTGGGAGAAGCCTTCAAACGAGAGGTTTATGACTACTTTGTCGAGAGTTACAAAGAGGGATTGACTCCCAATCCCTGTGTCATGTGCAATCGCACGATAAAGTTTGGAAAAATGATAGAGTTTGCCGATACTGTCGGTGCTGACTTGATATCGACAGGGCACTATGCAAAATGTGATGGAGAGTATATCTCCATGGCAGATGACAAGAGCAAAGATCAGAGTTATTTTCTCTGTGAAGTAAAAAAAGAAGTCCTGCCAAGACTGATCTTTCCACTGGGAGAGTGGATCAAAGAGGATGTCAAAGCCTTTGCCGAGGAGATCGAAATCCTGCGGGATATTGCTGTCCAAAAAGAGAGTTCCGAGATCTGTTTCGTAGAAAATGACTATACTGAAATCCTAGAAAAGCATATGAATATCGATCTGGAGGGTGAGACAGTTGATGCCGAAGGCAATGTAGTCGGCAATCATAAAGGCTATATGCACTATACCATCGGAAAAAGAAGAGGTTTCTTCGTCAATGGCGCCCATGACCCTCACTACGTTGTTGCGATCAAGCCGGAAGAGAATCAGATCGTAGTAGGAACACGTGAAAAGCTCGAAGAGAGTGCCTTTGAAGTCAAACAGATCAATCTATTTGAAGAACTCAGCGATTTCAAATGCAGTGTCAAAGTACGCTACCGCACAGCAGCTGTGCCGGCTCATGTGATCATTGATGGTGACAGAGCGACAGTCCAGTTGGAGCAGCCTGTCTTTGGCTTGGCAAAAGGACAGATCGCCGCTTTTTATGATGGCGAAAGATTGCTTGGGGGCGGGGTGATCTGCTAAAAACAGTTAATTGTTGAATTGAAAAAAGTCAGATCAAGTCCAGTCCCAAAGCCCGTATCTCTTCATGTTTGTGAAACTGATAGGTCTTATAATTCTTTGTGTTTGGCTCTATGAGGTAGATTTTTTTATTTAGATGGGACAAGTGTGTTTTAGTTTGGTTATAGATCAGAAGTCTGACAGATCTTTCGAACATTTCCAATACATTTGAAGTTTTGAAAAAGTTGTCCGGCATAGTCTCTTCAAATGAATTTTCTCCCAAAGTATCTACAGCGAGAATGGCATCAAGCGTGGCTTCGTTGACGCCAAGGTTTTCACAGAGAAATCCATCCCCGTAGGATTCACCGTCGATGATGTGTTCTTCAAAAATGCCGGGTATCGCCATCGTAGCTAGAATAGCATCCTTGATATAAACATCATCCGATGCTTTAAATACTTTTTTGTGCCCATTGTGTAAATTTGTTGCGATAAGTTTGAGAGGAATAGAGGTTTCATTCATTTTTCTCTCTTTGAAGATGCTGTCAAATATTTTGGAAATCCTATCATTGTCCACCACCGCATTGCCGGAAAAAGAGAACTTGATCCAGTTGAAGACACCGGCAAACTTTTTGATCTGCTCACAGATCTCTTTCTCTTTAAGCCCGATAGATAGACAGGCGCCTATGATGCCGCCCATACTTGTACCGACGATCTCTCCCGGAAGAATATTTTTTCTCTCAAGGTCATGCAGTACTCCCAAATGAGCGATACCCAAAGCCCCACCCCCTGAAAGTACCAAAGTAAAATTATTATTAGTCAAATCTGACACCCCTTTTTTGTCGTATATGCTCTTGATTTTAACACTTTTGTGCTGTATTGTGGATTGGAATTTAGTCGGGGTGGCAACAAGGATTAAAAATACAGTGCGAGTACCAAAACCCTTGCTCCTACTTAAAGGGTTTACGATGGCAGTTCATGTTATAATATTTTTTCTTGATTAAAAATACTAGTGCGAAGGATTG
>JAYEOH010000126.1:18545-27284 GCA_034722775.1 Campylobacterota bacterium
GAACTCCTGCTTTATCTTTTTGTACTCAGTTTTTCCGTTTACTTTTACTATTTTCTCATCAACAAAAGCAAGATTAAAAAAACAAGAAATATTGTGATCTTTGGTGCAGGAAAAACAGGACTAAAACTCGAAGATGAGTTCAAGGACAGTGAGTATAAGGTCAGATACTTTGTAGATGATGATAAGCACATGCAAAAGAGGTCCATTAATGGTGTAGAAATTCTTTCCAAAACAAAACTAAAAAGAGAAATTGATAAAAACAATCCTTATGATCTGCTTGTAATAGGGATGCCCAATGCAGCGGAAAAGAGAGTAAAAGAGATCTATGAAGATCTGGGAGAGTATTTTAAAGAGATACAGATAGTCCCCAGCCTGAAGGAGATGCTCAAAGATAAACCTTTTTCCAATCAGCTCAAAAAACTGACGGTAAAGGATCTGCTTGCCAGGCATCCCAAAGATTTGGATAAGTATGCCATTTCCGAGTTTGTCAAAGGAAAAAGCATTTTGATCACGGGAGCCGGGGGGAGCATAGGCAGCGAGATCGTCAGGCAGTGTATATCTTTGGAAGCATCACAATTGATCCTTGTCGATCATAGTGAATTCAATCTTTATGCTATTTTTGATGAACTGCAGGATTTAGGGGAAAGCAGTACGGTTCCTATCGTGCCCATTATGCAGTCTGTTGTTAATAAAGATTTTTTGGCAAAAACATTTAGGAAATATAAGCCCCAGATCGTGATACATGCAGCTGCTTATAAACATGTTCCGGTAGTCGAAGAGAATATTGAGGAATCAATTTGGAACAATATTATTGGCACTAAAAATACTATTGACCTCTCTATTGAAAATGGTGTAGAAACTTTCCTCCTGATCTCAACAGATAAAGCCGTCAGGCCAACCAATGTCATGGGTGCAACCAAACGGATCTGCGAACTCTATGCACAGAATGTAGTTGCCAGGAAGACATCAATCGTGACGGTACGGTTTGGCAATGTATTGGGCAGTTCGGGATCAGTGGTTCCAAAATTCATGAGGCAGATAGAACAAAACAAAAACATCACCGTTACAGACCCGGAGATCACGCGTTATTTTATGCTGATACCAGAGGCATGTGAGCTTGTACTTCAGGCTGCATCACTGGGAAGTGGCGGAGAGATCTTTATATTAGATATGGGAGAGCCTGTCAAGATCAGTGATCTTGCACAAAAAATGATAGAACTCTCAGGTAAATCAAACATAGAGATAGAATACATAGGACTCAGACCCGGAGAAAAACTCTATGAGGAGCTCCTGGTCGATGAGAGTGACAAGCACACCCGCTACGACTCAATAACTGTTGCTGCACCTACACAATATGACATTGACAAGCTCAAGTTGGATATCAAAGAACTGCTTCGATCAGATGATAAAATCAGTAAACTAAAAGAGATCGTTCCGGAATTTAACCATACAAGAAATGGGTATTAGGGGTATGTCTTCTTTTGATTTGGTATAATAGGCACTTGCAATCTCATTAGGTATATCTGTATCTACTGAAACCTCCAAAATTAATTTGGCTTTATACTCCCAAGGGTTAGCTCCATAGACGTTATATTAAGGACTATCAGGAACCTCAAACTTGTTTGAGGAAAAGGTTCAGCCTTAGAATCAGGTTATTAGCCGCCTCCATCTGTCAAGCGCGGAGTTAAATTCAGCAGTTTTTCGTAAAAAAATTACAAACTCCGATGTAGATAGCTCCTCGACATATTTAAATTTTGGAACAGCCGTGTCTGTCATCCGCCTTTCATCAAAATATTATTGGACATTTGCTATACTTAACTATGTATTGTTATCAAAGCACACAATAGAATTCGATAATTATTTTGTGCGTTCAGGTTTTACAGAGATACCCATATTAAAATAGGGGGTTTTCAATGAAATATTTACTGCTTACACTAAGTGTCGCACTTTTTATCTTTTTATCTTTTCAAGGATGCACTACTAAACAAGCTGCACCACCTTTAGACAGGCAGCAAGCAAAAGCTCCCAAGACAACTCCAGCTCCTTTCCAAGAGAGTAATGGTCAAAAAGCACAAAATAGTACAGAAGAATTTGATGATGAATTCGAAGAAGAGTTCGAAGCAAAAGAAGCAGCTAATGAATATGACCCACTAAGCGGCTACAATAGATCCATGACCTCTTTTAATGACAAAGTGATTATCTATGCATTGAACCCTGTATCCAAAGTCTACGCATCTGTAGCGCCTCTGCCTTTTCGTTTAGGTGTGTCCAATTTTGTTGATAATATGGAATTTCCTATTCGGCTGGTCAATAACCTCTTGCAGTTAAAATTCAAAAACAGCTATGATGAGACAGAGAGATTTCTTGTTAATTCAACTATAGGATTGGGCGGACTGATGGATCCTGCAACAAAAATCTTGAAGATATCGGCACACAATGAAGATTTTGGACAAACCCTCGGCCACTATGGAGTTGGTCCCGGTTTTCATGTTGTATTGCCGTTCCTCGGACCATCAAATGTCAGAGATGGAGTGGGGATAATACTGGATGCCTATCTCTCTCCGCTTGTTAACGTAAAAGGTTGGGAAAACTATAAAATACCTGACAATCTTGGTCAAACAATGGCTATTGTTGTTATTTATTTTGTCAACGATAACTCTTTACATTTGGGTGAATATGATAGTATCAAAAAGGATGCCATAGATCTGTATCCGTTCTTAAGAGATATTTATGAGCAAAAAAGAGTTTCTGATATAGCAGAGTAACTCAAAATAAAAGGAAAAAAATATGCTTAAAAAAGTCATCATACTATTGCTTCTATCTGTTGTTTTCGCACATGCGATACAGGAGCAGAACATCAAAAAAGTGACAGATGTCAAGGTTGGAAAAGTTCTGCTTATATTAAAAGACAAAGGATTGTCCCAGCGACAAAAAGAACAAAAGAGTATTCGCATCATAGATGACCTCTTTGATTATAATACAATGGCGAAAATAAGTTTGGGCAAGAGATGGAAAACTCTTTCAAAAAATGAAAAAGCACAATTTACCAGGCTCTTTGAAAAAAAGCTGAAACACTCCTATCTGGATAAACTCAGGCTTTATAACAACCAGCGAGTTATTAACAAGGGGGTGAAAAAAGTCAAACATAATCGGATCACTTTTGAAACTCAGATTGTAGGTCAGGACGGAACCTATAGGGTTATCTATCTGTTCTACAAGAAAAAGCAAGGCAATCAATGGTTTATCTATGATGTCAATTTGGTCGGTGTGAGTATTATTCAGACATACAGAAAGCAGTTTTCTGAATTCCTGAAGACAAAATCATTTAATCAACTTTTAAAGTCACTCTAAAGTTATTGCTTTATAGGAAATGAGATATGCTTTATGCGATTTATCAAAAAATCATATTGAAATATCCTTTAGCTGTTTTATTGCTGCTTATCATTGGCATAATATCTTTTGGCAGTTATGCTGCAAAGCTGGAGATCGATGCCTCTGCCGAAACATTGCTGCTGGATGATGATAAGGAGTTGGCATTTGCCAGAACAGTTGCAAAAAGATTTGAAACCGACGATGTACTTATTTTGGCTTATAAGCCAAAGCAGGAACTTCTCTCGAAAGAGAGTCTGCAGACCCTAATTGACATCAGCAATGATTTGGAGAGCTTGCCGGGCGTTAAATCTGTAGACTCACTCATTAACGTTCCTCTGCTTTTTTCACCCATCAGAGAATTGGATGACTTGATCCACGAAACAAGAACACTCAGAAGCAGCGATGTAAACCTATCACTTGTCAAGCAGGAGTTTTTGACCAGTCCAATCTATAAAAATAGCCTGGTAAATAAAGATTTTACAATCTCTTCTATTTTAATCCATCTGCATAGTGACCCGGAATATTTTACTCTTTTAGAGAAGAGAAATACTTTACTCCGGAAACAAAAAATCTCTTCTTTGACACATGAAGAGAAACAGGCGCTCCGGCATGCAGCTATGGCTTTTAAAAAACATAGAGATAAGCAGCGTATTCTCGACAGTGACAACATTAAAGAGATTCGCATACTTATGTCAAAATACCAAGATAAAGCTACATTTTTCCTTGGCGGTGTCCAGATGATCTCCAATGACATTGTTGGATTTGTCAAGAGTGATCTCGTAGTCTATGGAAGCATACTTGTTCTCCTCCTTGTTCTTGTTTTGGGTATTGTTTTTAGAAAACCGAGATGGGTTGTACTGCCCATCCTTATTTGCGCCCTGTCAGTGATTGCCATTACGAGCATCTTGGGATTTTTTGGATGGGAAATCACTGTGATCTCATCAAACTTTATCGCGTTGCAGCTCATTATCACAATCTCTATAGTGCTGCACCTGATTGTGAGATATGAAGAACTTTTGACTCAGTACCCCCGCGCTTCATCCCAGAGAGTTATTTTACTTACGATGCTCTCTAAAGCAACACCGACTTTCTTTGCTGTCATCACTACCATTGCAGGGTTCTCCTCGCTTCTTTTTTCGCATATTCATCCTGTTATCAATCTGGGGTGGATGATGAGTGCAGGGATTGCGATGTCGTTGATCATTTCATTTATTGTTTTCCCTGCTGTCGTGATGCTGCTTAAAAAAACAGCCCCTGTGGAGCGACGCACATCCGCTTTTTCTTTACCTTCTGTATGTGCCTCAATTGTTTTAAAAGATAAAAAATCTATCTTTATCGTTACCCTTCTTGCTATTCTATTTAGTGTTACGGGAGCTTCGAAACTCATCGTGGAAAATAGTTTTATCGACTACTTCAAAAAAGATACAGAGATATACAGAGGCATGAAGATTATAGACCAGGAGTTGGGAGGGACAACACCCCTGGATATCATACTTACTTTTGCAGATGAAAAAGCAGCACCATCGCCAATAACTGAAGAAGAAGATGAAGATTCATTTGAAAATGAGTTCGATACCTTGGAAAATAGTGAGCAGTACTGGTTCACCGATGAAAAGATCACTATCATAAAAAAAGTCCATGACTATTTAACGCAGTTAACGCAGATAGGAGATGTGCAATCCTTTGCCACTCTTCTCGATACAGGCAAGATACTCAACGACAATAAAAGTTTAGACAGTATAGACTTGGCCATCTTGTACCAAAAACTGCCTCAAAAATATCGAGATATGATACTGATACCCTATATTAATATCGAACATAATCAGGTAAGGTTTGCCACCCGTATCGTAGACTCCAATAAGGCGTTGCGCAGAGATGCATTGTTGGAAAAAATCACCCATGACTTAAGCTATAGCATAGACCAGGAGGTTGCAACCGTTCAACTATCAAACCTTATGGTACTCTACAACAATATGCTGCAATCACTGTTTCATTCGCAGATCACAATGCTCGGCCTGGTACTACTCATCCTTTTACTGATGTTTCTACTGCTCTTTAGATCACTCCAGCTCACTCTGATTGCTATGATCGTCAATATTATTCCCATAGGTATGATCTTTGGTTTTATGGGCTGGCTGCACATTCCTCTGGATATTATGACTATCACTATTGCTGCCATTGCCATGGGCATAGGGGTGGATGATACCATTCACTATATTCATCGATTTAAAATTGAATTTCAGAAAGACAATATCTACCCTCGTGTTATGCAAAGAACAAATAACAGTATTGGCAATGCAATGTACTATACTTCACTGACTGTGATGATAGGTTTTTCTATTTTGATGTTGTCAAATCTCATTCCAACCATCTATTTTGGGTTGCTTACAGTGTTGGTTATGGCTGCTGCACTTATTTCGAATTTGGTGCTTTTACCAAAACTTTTATTACTTATTAGACCATTCCGGGAGAAATAGAGAAGTGCAAAAAGATTCAAAATGTAATCAAAAAACAGTTTGAAGCGATATTATGATAATCTACCTGACAATATTGTAGAGAGGTATCGATGAGAAAAGAGAAACTCAAACAGATCAAAAGAGCAGGATTTGTTCTCAGACCAAATTCACCTGAGATCAAAGAGCTCTATGAGCCAATCAAATCGAAGTTTGAAGCCAAGGGTATCGATGTATCTCTTTCTGATAAATCAGCAGAGATGATCGGAGAGAAAGGGTTACCATTTGATACACTATGCAGAGAGTCGGATTTTTTGGTTTCTCTGGGAGGTGATGGAACACTGCTCTCTCTGGTACGACGCAGCTACGGATACAATAAGCCGGTATTGGGTATCAATGCCGGACATCTTGGCTTTTTGGCAGATATCAAGATCGATGAGGTAGAGCAGTTCTTGGATGCTATGCTCGAGGGTGATTATCGTATCGATGATCGTATGATGATGGAGGGATATATTCGTACACCGAAAGAGTGTCAAAACTTTTATGCATTCAATGATGTGGTGATCACTCGCCCTACTATTTCAAAAATGGCAAACATTGATGCCTCTATCGACGGGGAGTGGTTCAACACTTATAGCGGAGATGGATTGATCATCTCTACACCGACAGGATCGACTGCCTACTCTATGGCAGCCGGGGGTCCGATCATTTACCCTCTCACCAAGGCATTCATTATGACGCCGATCTGCGCACATTCGCTGACGCAGCGCCCTCTGGTGGTGCCGGCTGACTTTACGATAGAACTCCACTCATCGGATGCAAAGGTGATAGCGATGATCGATGGGCAGGATGATTATGAGATGCAAGTCGGCGATGAGCTTGTGATCAAAGGCGCCAGGGTCGGTGCCAGACTTCTGCATAGAAGTGAGCAAAATTACTTCTCTGTTTTGCGCGAAAAACTCTCTTGGGGTGCAAAAAATTGAGTATTCAGCGTCTTTACCTCAAAGAGCTTTTGACTTTTGATGAGTCTGAACTGGAGTTTGATTCCGGCTTGATCGTTCTGACAGGTCCCAGCGGTGCAGGCAAGTCTGTGTTGATGCAGAGTGTTTTGTCGAGCTTTGGGTATGGCAGCAGTGAGGCAAGAGTTTGCGAAGTGACTCTTGCCAGACCAAAACAGGTACGCTCTGAAGCCTATGAGCTTG
This sequence comes from Campylobacterota bacterium, assembly GCA_034722775.1. Lineage (GTDB taxonomy): Bacteria > Campylobacterota > Campylobacteria > Campylobacterales > Sulfurovaceae > SZUA-451. Next base: position 25,573 of record JAYEOH010000126.1, read on the forward strand.
ATGATGAGTTGGTGATACGAAGTTTGAAAAAAGATCGCACCCGTTTTTACCTCAATGGGCAAAATATTCCCAGGAAAGCACTACAGTCTCTTTTCTCTGCGACCATAAATTACCTCAGTGTCAGAGACAAGAGTGGATTTGAGAGTACGACACTCCTGGAGCTTCTGGATGATTCTCTGAGATCACACAATATTACATACAAAAAACTGTTCAAAGAGTATAGAAAACGCTATGCAAATTACCGCATCAAATTGAGTGAGCTGACAAAGATCCGAGAAGATGAGAAGAGACTCGCAGAATTGATAGAATATACTACTTATGAGATCGAAAAGATAAAAGGAATCAATCCTAAAGAGGGTGAAGATGAGAAGCTGATGAGGGTCAAGCAGCAACTCTCCAGGATTGATAAGATAAATGATGCCCTCTCTCGAGCTGATGAGATTTTTAGCCTTGAAGAGTCAGTCTATGAAGTATTTCGGCTGCTGGGGAAGGATGAGAGTTATTTCGGTGATGCAATGAGTCAATTGCGGGCAGATTTTGAAGAGACTCAAACACTTGCAGAGGAGTTGGCTGATATTGATGTTGGGGAGGTGCTTGACAGACTTGAGAAGATTTCAGGATTGAAAAACCGTTATGGTTCTATCTCTGAGGCGCTTGATTATCTAAACCTTAAAGAGAAAGAGCTTGCAGGGTATCAGACTATTGAACAGGACAAAAGTATGCTGGAGTCATTTCTCTCGCTGGAGTACTCAGAGTTGATGGTGATGGCACAGCAAATTTCACGGGCAAGAGAGAGTGAAGCGGTGAGAGTAGAAAAAGAGTTGATGCGCTATCTGGCAGATTTGAAGCTGCCCGCAGCCAGGTTTGTTTTTGGACAGGAGGATCTGGGCGAGTCGGGTATCGACAGTTTAGATCTTCAGATGGGTCACTCTGCAACTTCGACACTAAGCGGCGGAGAGTTCAATCGTCTCAGACTGGCACTGCTTGTTGTGGCTATGGAAGGGAAGAGGGAAGAGGGCGGAGTCATCATCCTCGATGAGATCGACGCCAATGTCAGCGGTGATGAGTCTATCGCTATAGCAGCTATGATATCCAAGCTCTCCGCTGCCTATCAAATCTTTGCCATTTCCCATCAGGCGCATCTCTCCGCTTTGGCGGATCAGCATATTTTAGTCAGCAGAGAAGATGGCGGCAGTCAGGCAAAAGTCCTTGATGATGAAGAGCGCATTAGAGAAATATCTCGTATTATAGGTGGTGAAAATTCTGATGAAGAGGCGATTGCCTTCGCCAGGAAATTGAGAAAACGATTATAAAAATTGACTTTTCAATTTCTCTTGATATGCTTTTAGATTGTTCAGGTGCGCCATAATGACCCTTTCATCTGTGCCGCTCTTACAGTAGGTATTGAAATCAACCATGACATCAGCTATGCCGCCGGTACCCAGATTGGTAGCTGAGCCCTTTATGGAGTGAGTAAGGCGCTCAATTTGCTCATAATCTTCAGATACTATTGCAGCTTCTATTTGCGGAATGTGATCATCTACCTGCCCGATAAGTTCATGGACAAAAGTGTTTGCATCTTCTTGTGACAGACCCATATCCAGCAATCTGCTATTACTGAAGTCCGGGTAGTCGCCTATGGGTATTTCTTTTGCTTTTAGTTTTTCTTTCTCTTCTGCTTCTTTTTTTATCGCTTTCTGTTTCGCCAATGC
>JAYEOH010000126.1:27384-29288 GCA_034722775.1 Campylobacterota bacterium
GCCAATGCTTCTCTGGCAGCTTTTTCTTCATCTGCTCTTTTTTGCAGTTCTGATTCTCTGGCAGCTTTTTCTATAGCAATAGTTCTGATCCGGGCTTCTTTTCTCTCTTTTTCCCTGTTTCTTTTTTTCGCCTCTTCTGTTTTGGTTGACTTTTGTTTTTTAGAAGTTCTTTTCGCCTCTTCGTTCTCGCTATCTCTTCTTTTTAGTTTTGGTTTGCTTTTGAAGAGTGAGAGAAGTTCTCTCCTGAACAGGATGAAAACAATAAGTACAATAAAGAGCAGCAGTAGTATTATATCTAAGGTCATATCTTATCCTTTAGAATATTTCATATACCAATCATAATCTATATTCTCTTAAAAAGACTCAAAAAAGCCAGTGTGGCAAGTTCGTTCACTTGAACTGTCAAGTATGGTTACTTTTGGTATAATTTGCGAAAAGAAGGTATAAGTCTATGATTATTGATACACATTGCCATTTGGATGATTCTCGATATCAGGAAGATATCGAATCTGTTTTGGATCGTGCGCTCTCCCGGGGAGTGGGAAAATTTATTATACCGGGGGCTGATCCCGAGACGCTTCCCAGGGCAGTGGAGTTATCTGAAAAGTATGAAAATATCTATTTTGCTGTGGGGACACACCCCTATCATTGCAGGGATTATGATCGGACTTCTTTGTCCGCGTATGTCAACCATGATAAATGTGTGGCAATAGGGGAGTGCGGACTTGATTATTATCGCCTGCCGGAGAGTGAAGAGTTGATTGCAGCTGAAAAAGCGTTGCAAAAAGAGGTATTTGCTGATCAGATATTGTGGGCGAAAGAGTTGAAAAAACCGTTGATTGTCCATATTCGTGAAGCAAGCCGGGATTCTATGGAGTTGCTGGAAAAATATGCAGGTGAGAAAGGTGGAGTTTTGCATTGTTATAATGCCAATGAAGATCTCCTGAAGCTTGCGTCGAGAAACTTTTATTATGGTATCGGCGGTGTGTTGACTTTCAAAAATGCCAAAAAGCTGATCAACGTCTACCCCAAGATACCAATAGATAAACTCCTGATAGAGACAGATGCCCCATATCTAACACCTCATCCCCACAGAGGAGAGCGCAATGAGCCGCTCTATACAACTTTTGTCGCAGATAAGATGAGTGAACTGAGTGGAATAAGCAGAGATAAAATAGAACATATTACGACAGAAAATGCTGATCGGCTTTTTGCCCAAACTTTTCCGCCTCTTCAGGCTTGGTCCGATCCCAGCTGAGAAACTCTTTTTTCAGAATATTTCTATAGAAGTTATCTAAAAGTTTTCTATCTTTATCTGTCAGCTTATTTATGATCATCCTGCCGCCGAAATGTGCTTGCAGAGCCGGCTTGGTATCTAATGGCTTGAGAAACTTTTCAAAATACCCCTCTATTCTTTTTTTGCCGGCTTTATCTTCTCCTGTAGTGCCGCAGACAATAAATGAGGCTATGATCTTTGGCTCGATCTGTTCTTTGTGTGTCGAGAGAAGCTCCATCAGGCGTTTATGAGCTCCATCGATCCAGATGCCGGAACCGATGATAAACTGATCATACTTTTCCATACCCTCGTTAAAATCCAACTTTTCAATATCGATCACATCTATAGGGCTGCCGACCCCTTTGGCAATCCAATGTGCTGTATCTTCTGTCGCCCCATACCTTGTGCCATAGATCAATGCGATCTTCTGAGTTTTTTTATCTATCAATGGCTTGAGACTCTCGCCGAAACTGTAAGCTGTTGCAGATGTTAGCGCGATCATTGTATAAAATAAAAAATTTCTTCTATCTGTATTCACTTTTTTCCCTGTTTTTTTGAAGTGTCCCAAATTATAACATTTACATAGTAATAATAAGTACAACTCATATCTCTATTGTATAATTCAACT
>JAYEOH010000126.1:29388-37829 GCA_034722775.1 Campylobacterota bacterium
AAGAATAATCAAAAGGTGTAATAGTGAATGAACAAATGAAGTCAATGACACTCTATATCGACGGGGATGCTTTTCCCAATCTGCTCAAGCCCATCGTATTGCGTTCTATAGAACGCTTGAAGATTCCTACCTTTGTTATCTCCAATAAACGCATCTCTATAGGAAAATCAGACCTTATTACTTATCTGATCGTAGAGCAGGGTGCAGATGAGGCAGATAATCTTATTGCGGAGATGGTCGGGGAGGGAGATCTGGTCATTACTGCTGATATCCCGCTGGCAGATCGCATCATCAGTCAAAATGCCCATGCTATCGATCACCGCGGTGAACTCTATAGTGTGGACAATATCAAACAGTATTTGGCAATGCGCAACTTGATGGAGGAGATACGGGACAGCGGAGAGATGACACGCGGTCCCAAGCCTTTTGGACCCAAAGATGCACATGAATTTGCCAACCAGCTTCATGGATTTTTGACGAAGTATTGCGAGTAAAATCAATAATACAATAGTTTATGCTATACTTCCGCAATTTCAGCGCACAACGGTCTGCGACTGACTTCGTTTTGGTCATCTTTTGATCACTTTAACAATCAAACAAATCTTTTCGAGCCTGGATCGTCCTTAGATCATATATTTTTGGTAGGCTTTATAAATATACAAAGGTAATATTAATGTCATTTAACAATCTCGGCTTATCAGAGCCACTCCTGCGTGCTGTATCCGAAGAGGGATACAGTGAAGCTACACCGATACAGAAACAGTCTATACCTCTCATACTGGAAGGGAAAGATCTCCTTGCCGGAGCACAAACGGGGACAGGAAAAACAGCAGGTTTTACGCTCCCGCTTCTTCAGCTGCTAAGCAACAGTGCTTCATCCAAAGGCAAACGAAAGATCCGGGCACTGATCTTGACACCGACGCGTGAACTCGCAGCACAGGTAGGAGAGAGTGTCAAAACTTATGGCAGGCACCTCCCCTTCAAATCCACGATCATTTTTGGTGGTGTCGGTATCAATCCTCAGAAAGCCACACTCAGACAGGGTGTAGATATCGTCATCGCTACTCCGGGACGACTGCTCGATCTCGCCAATCAGAGAGCATTGGATCTATCGAATGTAGAGTATCTCATCCTCGATGAAGCAGATCGCATGCTTGATATGGGATTTATCCACGATATCAAGAGGATATTGTCGATGTTGCCCAGACAGCGTCAAAATCTCCTCTTTTCTGCCACTTTTTCCAATGAGATCAAAAAATTGGCGGATGGCCTGCTCAATTCTCCCACACTGGTCGAAGTTGCCAGAAGAAACACGGCTTCAGAACAGGTGGAGCAGAGTGTCTATCCTGTGGATAAGATACGCAAGAGAGAGTTGCTTTCTCATCTCATCAAATTGGGAAATTGGCAGCAAGTATTAGTCTTTACCCGTACCAAACATGGCGCAAACCGCCTCTGCAAGCAACTTGAAGATGATGGGATTAGTGCAGCAGCTATTCATGGCAACAAAAGTCAGGGTGCACGGACCAAGGCATTGGCAAGCTTCAAAGATGGTTCTATCCGTATCCTGGTAGCGACAGACATCGCTGCACGCGGTATCGATATCGACCAACTGCCTCATGTGGTAAATTATGAACTCCCCAATGTGCCGGAAGACTATGTCCATCGTATCGGCAGGACCGGACGGGCAGGGAATGAAGGAGAGGCGATCTCACTTGTCTGCATAGATGAAAAGATGCTCTTGAGAAATATCGAGAAGTTGATCAAAAAAGAGATCCCCAAGATCGCACTGGAAGCGTTTATTCCAGATCCTTCTATCAAAGCAGAACCTATCCAAAAGAAGAACCAGGGGCGCGGTAGAAACCGGTCCGGGTCTCATAACCGATCAGGCAATAGCAGCAGCAGAAACAGCAGTCCCAAACCATCCAACAGAAGAAGAGAGAATCACTCTGCGGGGCATGCATCTTCCGGACGAAATCGATAAATCACCAAATAAAGGCAAAGAATGAAAAAAGTATTTAGACTCACTGATGAGAAAAAGAAGCCTGAGAGGGTCATCGAGGCAAGCAAGCATGAGATTCGAAAATATCTCAAGCGGGAACGAAGCAAAAAGTTGCCTGAAGGGGCTGATTATTGGGATTTTGACTGTTGTTTTGGTCAAAACGGAGAAGAGAACCAGTCGATCCATGTGGCTGAGATTACCTCTGCACTCGATAAAGCGTACGAGGCAAAGTGGGAGCAGTGCTATATAGAGATCATTGCCAAGCCAGCGCAGAGAGAAGCCAAGATGACAGAAGAAGAACTATCAAAAGATCAATTGGTGCAGAGTGAGGAGTAGGCTATGGGTATGTGCGATTTCGATGGACTGAGTGATGAAGAAAAAATAAACTACCATAGTCAGGTCAGCAAGAGCGCGGCATCGTTTGGGGGAGCTAACTATTTTCTTCAGTTTCTTGAAGCGATACGAAATACAACTCCTCATCCTTTGATGGCTAAAAATAGTGAATTCAAATGTAAACTGGGAGTAGTAAAATGGAACAAAGTCATCTTCAGGGATAAGCTAAATTTGCTGATGAAAATACGCCCCAATGAGGGTGATAATGATACACTTGTACTTAACAAAGAGGATAAAAATTATAAAAAAGTGATGAATCTGCTTCGCACAATCAAGCCAATCATCTTTGAGGTGCGTCCTGCTGATGCGTCAGCCGGAAAAGGTTTTCAAGTGCACCCATTTGAAGTAATCGGAGACAATATCACACGATTGGACCTTGTATTCGATGTACTTTTTTTCTGCCCTTTGGATACGGTTAAGAATATATTGCATTATACTCCAAATGGATGAATCTGAAGAAATATTACCGAAATAGATGGATGAGCTTCCCAATAGGTTCTTCGTCTGTATAGATTTTGGTATATCGAATACCATATCGCATAAAGTGCTCTTTTAGTGCATCATCATTTTCCTGCATCCTGGCCAGGTATTGATCGATGCTTCTTTTTCCAAAGTAGGTATTCATTTTCACATTGTTTTGCGGATTTTTGAGTATCACTTCTCCGAGTTTCTTGGGATCCTCTTCGGCTCGGTCACGGATAATGATGGCGATCACTTCGTGTTTTTGTGACAGGAGTGAGAGGTCTGCCTGCTGTAAAAAATCTCCGATGATAAAGATCAAAGAGGGCTTTTGTATTTTAGAAAACAGATCCTTCATCTTTTCGTTATAAATCAATCTGTTTCCCAATGTGTTGGATTCAAAGAGTTTTTTTGAAAAAGATTCGATATGAAAGAGCTGCTTGGTCGGCGGCTGAAATGAAGTATTGTGTTTCTGGTAAGATACTCCTGTAAAAAGATCGCCATTTTGATGAGCGGCATATCCCAGCAGTGCAGCAACTTCTGCCAGGGTATCCTGCTTGGCACTGCCTTCGCCAAAATAGAGACTTCCTCCCATCATCGCAGCAATAACTACAGAGAGTTCACGGTTGGCATGAAGCTCTTTGACATAGGGTTTTCCCTGTTTGGCGGTAATGATCCAATTGATCTTTCGGACATCATCTCCCGGTTGATACTCTCTGATCTCACTAAGATCATAGCCTTCTCCATGCAGTTTGGAGAGATTGTTTCCGGAGAGCAGTGTGTAGACCTGATGCCGTGCTTTGATCTGTAGGGCTTTGAAGTTTTTAACCATCTAAGGAATCGGTACTGTTTTGACGATCGTAGAGATGATCTCGTCTGTGTCAATTCCCTGTGCTCTTGCCTCATAGCTCAGAACGATGCGGTGTCGCAATACATCGTGTACTACGAAACCGATATCGGCAGGCGTGACGAAATCATTACCTCGCAAGAACGCCTTTGCTTTTGCCGCTTTGTAGAGATCGATGGAAGCGCGCGGAGAGGCACCAAACATAATGGAGGCTTCGAGGGTAGGCATACCAAATTTGGCAGGGTCTCTGGTGGAGGAGACAATCTGTATGATGTAGCGCTCCAATTCCTGATCGATATGAATGCTTCCCAATGCCTTTTTGATCTCCTGCAAATCTTCGATTGTAAGGATCGTAGAAACTTCCTCAAAGCTTTTGGTGGCTGCTTTGCGCATGATCTCCAGCTCTTCTGCTTCACTGTTGTGCTCTACGACCAGCTTCATCATAAAACGATCGAGTTGTGCTTCAGGAAGGGCATAAACACCCTCCTGTTCGATGGGGTTCTGGGTTGCCATGACGAGGAAAGGTTCATCGATAGTGAAACTCTCATCGCCGATCGTCACCTGTCGCTCCTGCATCACTTCGAGCAGGGCGGATTGTACTTTGGAGGGGGCACGGTTGATTTCGTCTGCAAGGAGAAGATTGGTAAAGAGCGGCCCTTTTTTGATCTTGAAGCTATTATTTTTCGGGTCATAGATCTCTGCTCCGATAATATCACTCGGGAGGAGGTCCGGCGTAAACTGTATCCGTTTAAACTCCAATCCCAGTGCTTTGGAGAGTGCATTTATCGTTGTAGTTTTCGCCAATCCTGGTACCCCCTCTATCAGTATATGCCCTTCACTGAGCAGCCCGATCAGCAGGCCTTCGATCATCTGTTCCTGACCGATGACGGCTTTGCTGAGTTCCTTTTTGAGTGTGTTAATTTTTTTATTCATAAATTTTCCTCTGATATGGTTTGAAGTATACCTTTTTTGATATTTTTCAAAGAGTGCTTTCTTTTTCCATAGAGGCTCTCTTCGAGTTTTTCTATGGTATTTTTGTATCTCCTTGCATCTGCAGCGATGAGCAGTGCAAGGAGCTCTTTGGGGTCATTGATTGCCTGAATCTCTTTGGTAATTGCATCTTCACCTGCCTGCTGTTTTGTACCGAGGCTCCATTTGAAACTTTTGGCTGTCAAAAATCCTGCAGCAAATACGATCAGATATCCCAATAGTGTGCCAAGCCAACTCCAGTTACTCTGTAGCGGCTCAGGGGAATCGATCTTGTCGAGCAATGTACTCTGATCGGGTTGAGTGATAGTGAAGTGTTCTTTTGGAATAGCCAAATTATAAGATTTCTCTGTTTTTGGATTGAATGCTTTGAGTGTGATAGCCGGGAGATCAAAACTCTGCTTTGCGCTGAGTGCCATCGGGTAAGTGACACTGCCCTTTGTTCCTGATATGCTCCTGGTAGAGTTGGCGATAGGCGTCTCTTTGAAGAGCGTGAAGTTCTTGTTGTCAGGTATGATATTGGTGAGGATGGGAGGATACCCCCCTCCTTTGATTGTGACTGTAAAAGGCAGTGCTTCAAAGGATTTGGCTTCCTTTTTTTTGATCGTATGCCAGAGGGTGAAGTCTCCTACGATGAGTGTTCCTTTTGGCAGCGGTTTGACTTGTAGCTTTAATGGAGGGAGGTCAATGGGAATATCTTTCTTATTGAGTCCTTTGATATTGTCTCTGTCTCCGGAGAAGCTGTATGCAACCTTTTCATCCGTAGTGATCATCTTGATCAGATCAAAAGTGATAGATATATTTCCGTCGCGTTTTGGATAGATAAGATAAGTATAGTGCACTTTGGCAGCGTGGTAAGCATCTTCCTCTTTGATATTGAGACGGTAAAAATCATAATCGTCACTCTTTTTGGGGCTGAATTTGAAAAACATCACTTTGCTGTGATCAGTCTGTATCAAATCGAGCTTCATGGTTACCGCTTCTTTCAGATAGGGTGTTGTGGTGCTCGGGGTAAATTTGTAGCTGAAATCATCCGCACGAGAGAGTGCGGTACTCAGCACGACTATGACGAGTGTTGTCAGCAGGCTACCAAGGTTCTTTTTCATGCACATATCCTTTGTTGATGAGATCATAGGCTCTGGAGCTGAGAGGCTGCTTTTCTCTCTTTCCAGGCTGGATGACCATCATCTTCTCTTTACTTTTTGCTTTGGTCTGTCCGCCACCGCCTCCGCTCCCGGAGTTTTCTTGCTGCTCATCATCACTCTTTTTACCCTCATCCTCATCCTGATCTTCAGTTGTTCCAGAAGAGCCACCCTGTGACTTTGGACGTGCAAATGGGAGTTTTGATTCTGCTTCACTCTTTTTGAGTACGACAAACTTCAAGTTGTATTGAGCATCGGCATCGTCACCCAATTGTAATGCTTTAATATAGTATCTCTTTGCTTTGTCATACGCTTTCATCTTGGCATGGCAGTTGCCGATATTGTAGTAGAGTCTCTGTTTTGTCTCGGGTGAAGTACTCCTGATAGACCGGTAGGCTGCCAGCGCTTTTTTGTATCTCTCCTGCTTGTAATAAGTATTCGCATCCGCCATTCGGCTCTGTAGTGAGACTGTTTCTATTTTTGCAAGAGTTTTCTCAGTTGCATTGTAGTCACCCTGCTGATAATACTCATAGGCCTGGTGAAGGTAGTGGCCATCAAAGATAGATGCATTGAGATGTACTCCCCAGAGCGCTGCTATCGGGAGGAGGATTTTGACTGCTCTGGTATGGAGTATAAGAAAAAGCAGGAGAGCAAGAAAGAGAGGAATCTGATAGAGCTCGAGCATACTCTTCTCTATTTTACTGATTTTATTGCCCGGTACCATCTGCTCCTCCAAGCTCTCCTCTATGGCTTCAGCAGCAGCATCGGGACTGGAAGGTGAGAGGATATACCTGCCGCCATTTGACAATGCCAATCTCTCCAGCAGAGGATTGATGCGGGAGACTACGAGGTCTCCTTTGTTGTCTTTGAGAAGGCTGCCATCCTTTTTTTTGATTGTGGTTCCGGCAGTGGTGCCGAGTGCCAAAACGGTCAGTGAGAGTGCGTTGTCGCGAACAGTGCTATTGAGTAAAGCGATATCCTTCTCTTCTCCTCCATCGGTGAAGAGCACAACATGTTTATCTGACATAGGCAGCGCAGAGATCTTTTCAAAGAGTTTTTTGAGTGAAGTCCCATGGGTGAGTATATTATCCGGATCTAGACTCTCCAGGGCGATGGAGATCAGCGCATGGTCGGTTGTCGGCGGAGAGAGGAGGAGGGGGTTGGTAGTGAAGGCGATCAGCATAATATTGTCTGTTTGATTTGACTTGAGCAACTCATTAATAACCTCTTTTGCATAGACATATCGGCTGGGAGAGAGATCTTTTGCCTGCATCGAATAGGAGGCATCCAGTGCGATGATGATATCGTTTGCTTCGATCTGGCTCTCGACCGGTTTCTGATTGATGACGGGTCGTGTCAGTGCCAGTGTGATCAGTATGAGGATGATGATATGCACCGTATCATTCAGTTTTTTGGGGCGATGATACCATAGTATTGCCAACGGTATCAGCAGCCACAGTATAGATGGGTAGAGCAGGGTCATACCTGCTCCCTTCTCTGCCAAACGACCCAGGAGAAGAGAAGTGCAAAAGCGAGACCGAGAGGATAGACAAAGAGCTGTTGCCGGCTGAGAAAGTTTTCACTGCGAATAGGACTGGGTTCAAGTCTATCGATCTCCTCATAGACTTTTTTTAGTTCATCAGCTGAAGCCGCGCTATAGTGCTTTCCGCCACTCTCTTTGGCGATGGCTTTGAGCAGCGCACCATCATAATCACTGCTTTTGCCTATACCGATAGTATATATTTTGATTCTATTTTTCTGTGCCTGCTTGACAGCATCTCTGGGAGAGGTTTTGCCGGCATTGTGATATCCGTCTGTCAAGAGTATGATCACTTTGCTCTCTGCCTTGCCAAAAGAGAGTGTTCGGATCGATTGCATAATGGCATCACCGATGGCTGTACTCTCTCCTGCTACTCCGACATTGGTCATCTCAAGCAGGTGTGAGAGGGCACTCAAGTCATAGGTCAAAGGTGAGGCACTGTAGGCAAAGGTACCGAAAACCACAACACCCATATTGTCATCAAACCGTCTCTTTGCAAAATCTTTGGCGATCTCTATATTGGTATCATATTTGTTTTTGAAGCGATCCTCAGCATCATATCCGCTTTGCGCCATTGATCCGCTGGCATCGATCGCCAGGATGAGATCACGGCCTCTTTTATTATTACTCGAAGTCTGATCATAAATATAGGGTTGCGCAAGGGCAAATACCAACAGAGAAAAGAACGCAATCTTCAGCCATGGATCAAGTGAAAAGAGCGGGCTTTGTCTGCTGATCCACGATAGTTGCGGGAAATAGTACTCTCTGCTGTACTGCTTGCACCAGAGAAAGCAGGGGAGCAACAGAAGCAACAACAGTGAGTAGTATGAGCCAAAATCAAAATACATAGGGTGATTTTAGCATTTTTGGATTAATGATCTTCTCTTTGTTGGTATTTATCAAAGTTTGAAAGTTGTTCTTTTTATTTAAAAAGCTATAATTACTTAATATGAAAAGTGAATTTGATACTGTTTTGAAGGAGCAGAATGTGAAATTAGAAGTACTTTCAATGGTGAAAGAGACTATAGTAAACAATAGAATTAAAATTCTTGGTGTGCTTTTTTTGATGCTTTT
>JAYEOH010000127.1:0-2324 GCA_034722775.1 Campylobacterota bacterium
CACTCAGATTGCAATACCTGAGATTGAGAACTCTGAGTTTTTTTGGCAGCTTGATCCGTGAAGCCATAATAGAATTGCCTATATTTGTGGATGAGAGATTCAGATATTCGAGATGTTCAAACTCTTCTATCCAAGAGGGTATTTTTCTGATCCCTGATGCACTCAGGTTCAAATAGCGCAGCTTCCGGCATCTTCTCAATGTTTCAGGGAAGGTTTTGATATTGTTGTTCGAGAGGTCGAGGTTTTCCAGGTTTTCCAGATTTTTGATTTCTGTCGGCAGGCTTGTCAAGCCGTTTTGGCTAAGGTCGAGTGAACCGTAACTCCAGTACTTCTCCTTGATTGTACCCTTAAATATCTCTATATGCTCAAGGTCAAGCAGTTCGTATTCATATTTGTTCAGAAGCAGCAGGTGCCTTTCATCGATCTTCAGGATACGGTATGCGACGAGCTGATGTTCGACAAAGACGATACTCTCCATAATGATGTCAGGTTCGGTAAGGTCGAAATAGCCCAATCCTATATCTGTCAGTGCATAGAGTCTATCATCGACCAGGCATATATCGGTGATAGAGTTTTCTTTCAGGCTGCTGATAGTGTGACTCCTCTGCTTGCCTTGGATGGTGATATGGGCTTTATCGCCGCTACGGTAATTTGACGATGTTGAGAGATAGATCATCCAATCTCCATTCATATCCCCTTTTATTATATTTTCATAGGGTCTGCTTTCCGGAAGCTCTATAGTTTCTCTCCATTCAGGGATTGCCGGATTGGAGATATCATATTCAAAAGTAAATTTAGGAAATACAATATTGTCTATCAGCATCATTTTGTTTCCGACTATCAGGATATCATCCACAGCCTTGCCCCAACTCATCTCAACAGGCAGTTCAAGATTGACTAATCGGGGATCTTCTGCAGAGAGGTCGAGTATGGTGCACACCTCTCCATCGTTGGCATTGCCTCCTATATAAACGACATCGTCTTTTATATTCATCGCAAGGGCGTATCGGACAGGATAGGAGTCCAGAAACTCTCCTTTGAGGTTGTGCAGCAGGAGTTTTTTGCTACCTTTGTCCAGCGTCACGATGGTTTTGTTGGCAGTGATCTTACTGATGGAGTTGTAGGGGATGTCAAGTTTGCCGACAATCTTGACTTCATTGTCTATGACTTGGGCTATCAGTCCGTGCTTATCTTGCGGTATAATACTTAGTGTTTTATTTCTCATATTGTTGTCTCCTTTTTTCCCATCATTATTCTACTCCTCTGTCTCTAGTTTGATTTCAATTTTGTTGATGATATCGCAATCACCGTGTCTATTTCTCATCGCCATTTTCCTCTTTCCATCGTTCTTGAATCTTTTGTATCACCCCATAACGCCTCAAAGAGTGCGCTTCCTGTACGGTGAGGCTTTTATTCTTTGGGCCTTCGCATAAGTATGAAAGATCATAAGTGATGGCTTCATCAGCTTTTGGGACAATATGCCCCCACGAGTTATCGAAGAACTTTCTGCGATTTCTGCCTTCAAATCTTGCTGGTATAGGACTAATGCAGGTCACTGCTTTGCCTGCACTCTTTGCGCATTCCAAAACAAGCTCCATCAACAAAGGGGCATACCTCTCTCCATCATCGAAGAGTACGATCTTCTCTTGCCTGATTGTACCGATGAAGGCCTTGATCAGGTCAGTATGATTGTCTGCCATTATCTCAAAGGCCATCTCTCTGGAAGGAAAACCGATACCGCCTCCAAGCCAGGATTCAACATTGATGGCTTCTACAATATGCATAAGTTTGCTTGATTTGGAAAGATCCAATTCGTATATTCCCTCAAGTGAGAGTTCAAAAATACCTATATAGGCTATGTCTGAGTCCTGAAAGCGTCTCTGCCTCAGGGTAAAATCACATTTTGCGATACTGAATTTCGCCAAGTAGTTCATCATAGTTCAATCTCCTTTGGTTTTTGATATGTCGAACTCTATGGGAGAAAACAATGTATATACCCCAAATACCGCACTCAAGATCACTCCCATCGAGATACCGCTTATGGTTCTATGAAGCAGCACCATCAGTATAGTCAAAAGCACAATATCCAGCCATCCGTCTTTGGCTCTTTCGTGTTTGAACTTCCAGCTTGTCACAGCAAAGAGCAGTACTGCTGATATAGTTGCGGCAACGGTGATGATTGAATTGATCATATTTTCTCCTTTGTGTGCTATGGGATTTTTGTAAGTGTGCTTTTGTGCTTTAGTTTTTTGATCTTCTCCTCGAGTTCTTTCTCTTTCATCTCTTTTTGATGCTTCTGGTACTCATCCGTAATCGTTTCAGTT
>JAYEOH010000128.1:0-7934 GCA_034722775.1 Campylobacterota bacterium
ATTCGCTCCTGCTCCAGCCTGTAGCCTTTGTTTCGAATATCTTCCAGCAGTATCCTCTCTTCAACTGTCAGAAATCCCGCTTCACCTTCAAAGGTTTTTTCTGATGGTTCCTCTATAGCAAATCGTTCAAATCTCACAGCCGTTTTATGATCCATCAAAAATGATACAACATTTGAAAATGCGGCACGAAACTGTGAAAGAATTGAAAAGCCATGGCTGTCGATATCACCCCAGTAGATCAATTTTTTGCTATTGAGCCATTTGGCTTCTTTGAGATAGCCGACACTGTAGCCACTGCCGAAAATTACGATACTTTGCGGCAGAGGAGGAAAAGAGAGGAAGGTCACCTTGTTCTCAATAACAAAGATACGCTCTACAGATAATTCAAGACGGCTGAACTGATTGAGCGGCAGACTCATATCATCGACTCCTGCGATCTTCAGCCTCGGATCAAGAATACGAAAACGGATCAATGGCTTCGGATAGTTTAAATTGTATTTTCGCTCAAATCCATATCCGGAAAAGGTTGTAATCTCTGCATGATACTCCTCTGGATCCAGGAGCTGCATCAAGAGCAGGTCAATAACCTTTTTGTGCGTCTCTATAAACTTGGTATCAACCCCTTCGATAGAGAGTTCACGAATATAGAGAGCTGGTGCCGGATGACTGACAAAAAATCGGCAGACAGCCAAAAGCCGCTCCCACTCATCTTCATAACGCTCAACCAATAGTGATTTTTGACTCAGCACTGTTTTAAGTGCAGGAAAGCATCTCATGATCATCTCATAGCGCTCTACGAAACAGGAAAAAGCTTTCTCTTTTTCAATCACTGCGAGCAGTTGTTTTCTTGTCTCAAATACAACAACTACCGGCAGCGTCTGCTCTCCTATAGAGGCAAAACGAAAACACTTTGTCTCACACGGCAGTCGGGAATGCAAGAGTGCTTCCGCCTCTTTTCGTATCGTGTTGAAATCAGTTTTAATCCCACGCTCACTTACCTTTTTCAAACCGATCCGATAAGGAAAAAGTTGCTCATTATCGTCGATATATGCTTTTTGTAAATGACCGCGTTCGTAGAGCCTAAGTGCCTTTTTTATTATCACATCACTATCATAAAAATGAGCCAACTACTGCTCCTTTCTTTCCTGAAACTCCTCGATACGCATTGAGACGAGACTCGACTCCATCCCTTCTCTGTTGTGGACGAAATGCACTGTTTTTACATAGGGTTCGATCACATTAATCTTCTGCTTGGGGGTGATGACAAGCAGCTGCAGGTTGAGTTTTTCAAACAGTCTCAACCCATAACGGGTACTCTCATCACTGCCTCGCCCAAATGCTTCATCGATCATCACAAAACGAAAGGATCTGCTCTTGATACGGTTATGCTCCAATCCAAACTGAAAAGCCAATGATGAAGCCAGCACAGTATATGCCAGCTTCTCCTTCTGTCCGCCGGACTTGCCGCCGCTGTCGGTGTAGTACTCCTTCTCGTCTCCATTGCTGAGATACTTCTCCACTGCACTGAATTCAAACCAGTTGCGTACATCTGTGACCGTTTTGCGCCACTTCTTATCTTCGTCACTGTGTCCTTCGCGTCCATTGAATCGTTCGATCATCTCCTTGATCTGCAGAAACTTCTGTTCATCATAGCTGTTATCTTCACCGATGGCACCGGAAACAGCTGATTTGAGACTCTCCTTGAAGGTTCGGATCTGTACAGTTTTGACCGGTTCAGCGATCAGCTCGATATAAGTACCTTCATCGTATTCGATATCCTGCAGCGAATCGTTGATCGCTTCGATCTTCGTTTTGATCTCATTGCCCTGATACTCCAGTCTGTTTTGCAGCACGATTATATGCTGCACCATCTTCTCTTTGAGTAGTGTCTTAAAGCGCTTTCGCCATCGCGGCAAGTCGTTGCGTTTGAGTTCTGCCAGTTTTTTTCGGTACTCGCCGACAGCCTCAACGGCAGCATCGAACTCTTTGGAGACAACAGGAAAAGCATTGACAAACTCTTTCATCTGTGCCACCATTTTTTCACGACTGCGTCCGATACGCTTGTCAAGAAGGTCGATCTCATTTGTCATTTGTCTACGCACTTCAGACTCTCTCGGAGTAATCGTTGTGAGACTCAACTCTTCGCCAGTTATGTCAGAAGAGTAGGTATCGAGTGCATTGCGATATTGCGGCAGTGCTTCACTACTCTCCGCGAGAAGTACTGCATTGTCGTGCTCCGCCTCCCGATCATTGATACTCTGCTCCAGCTTGCCCAGGCGCAGCGCCAATGTATCGGATGATTTCATTGATTCTTGTCGGCGCAGCTCATACTTCTCCAATCTTTTTCGAAGTTCGGCAATAATATTTGAACTCTCTTGGAGTTCGCGCTTTTCAGCATCGAGCTCTTCGATATGCCGACTCGGACGATACCAGTCGATCAGCTCATAGTGCTCTATCGAAGAGAGGTCACGCAGAGCATCACGCCTCTGTCTCAGCAGCAGTAATTTTTCATCGATGAGATTATTTTGATCCAGCAGAATGGTGTATTTGTCAGTGACAGTGCTGCGCTCATTTTTCACTGCTTCAAGCTTTTGGGCATTTTCCCAACCCAAAACCCATCTCGAACGGTCCTGGAGATCAAAACGGTCATCTTTCTCATGTCGCATCAGTGATGTTTTGAACTGCCCATGGATCGTCAGCGCCCGCTTCTGGCGACGGAACGCTTCGAGTGTTTCAACGCAGGTGATGTTGAAGCGGTCAAAAAGCATCACTTTCAACTCTTCCTCGTAAGGTGAATCCGCTTTGACCTCTATCTTCTGCATCAAAGAGTCTGCAACCATCCCGTCAAACTGCTCTCCTGCTTTTTGGATATCGACTTTGAGATAAACCAGTCTGCCGCCCAAGTTTGTCTGCTCCACATAGCGGCTGACATCCTCATAGTATCGGGTATCGACGATCAGAGAGAGGGCAAAATGGTGCAAAACCCGTTCGACGGCACCCTCCCACTTGCTATCGGTGGCACGGATCAGTTCACCGGCAAAAGGCAAATCATCATCCTTGAGCCCTAACGCCCCTGCCATACTCTCTCTTATCCGGGCATTGTGCTGAGGAATATTGCTTCGATGCTTTTTGAGATAATCGATCTCTCCATCAAGTTTTCCTATCTGCTCCTCATAACGCCTCAGTGTAACGGCATTCAGCACCTTCTCATTCTGCAGCTTTGTACTCTCTGTCTCAGTAGTATCAAAATACTGCAGCGCCTCTTCTCTGTTTTTCAGGAAGCGATGTTCGCTGGAGACTACGGGGAACCCTAACTGTTTTGCCAATTGATCGTAGCGCTGCTTTTCTCTCTGCTTCTGCCCCACTGCAATTTCAAGCTGTCGGATCTCATTTTCAATATGATTGAGCCTATCTGCACCATTGCGCTGCAGCTCTATCTTGAGGTTGAGAACTTCAGTATTGAACCGCTCCGTCTCTTCGTCGCTGTGTCTTTTTTTGGAGGTGACTTTATCGCGCTCCAACTCTAACTCAGAGAGCTTCTTCTGCAGCAGCACGACACGAAAGTCGGCAAAATATGCCTCCAGCAGAGAGCGCATAACACCAAGCTCTTCTCTCTGTTCTGCACTCTTTTCATGCTTGACTGCTTCTTTGTCGATAGGTGCGAGCAGTTCAATCTGATTTTGTGCTTCGAGGATAAGATTGTGCGCCCGATTGAGTTCAGAAAAATTATGACACAGATCATCAACCTGTGTATCGATCTCGGTAGATTCGAGCATGTGCTTGCGGATAAACTCGGTCAGATTTCCAATCGCCTTGAGTGAAACCGTCTGATAGAATAGATTGAGTGCTTGCTCATTTTTGATCCCCATGGTTCTCCGGAAATCCTGCGCATACTCCCTGAAACTCTCATATAGATTCGTATGCGGCAGTTTTTTGAGACGCCTTTTGAGTTCACGAATATCCTGAAAACCAAAAAAATCTTTTTTGATCGATATGTCGCTCAGAGAAGTAAGATAAAACTTCTTCACCTGGTTGTTGCTGATCCAAAAAAATTGTACCAATGTCACCTGCTCGTCATAACCATCATTTTCAAAACGTGCCAGCAGAACACTGAAAGTCTCTTCCGCCTTGCGGAGAGATGCCGCTCTGGCACTGCCGAAAGTATCATCTTTGACGCTCTTGTACTCCCCGACGATATAAGAGTAGAGTGTTCGTTCACGACTCTCAGCGCCTGCTGCTTTGTTATAAACGATACGGCTGTGCGGTACCAGCAGTGTCGTAAGCGCATCAACGATCGTTGATTTTCCTGATCCGATATCTCCCGTCAGGAGGGCGTTTCTCTTCTCAAGATCGAGCGAATATATCGCAGCATCATAAGTTCCCCAGTTGAAAAAATCAAAGCGAGCCAGCCGAAAACCTGTCAGTGCATCATCATCGGCAAAATCAAATCTCAACTCCATATTTCAGCCTCCCGATATGCCTGTAGTTTTGTATCAAACTCACTCAGCCATTGTGCATCGACAAAAGCCTTGATCGCTCTGCGGATTTCATAAGTACCCTCCGCACCCCTGAGTTTTTTCAAAAAACCCAACTCCTCGACCTTTTTGATTGCTGTCTCCAGTTCTCGGCGCAGCTTGACTTCATTGAAAGTCTGGGGCATAAAGAGCAGGATCTCTTCAAGCATCTCTTCCTTGCTCACGACGGCACGGATACTCTCATTTTGCATATCAAAATCTGCTATACGCTTGCGCAGCAGGACACAGAGTAGAGAAACTTTATAGCTCAACTCTCGTGCCGTAATCAGTTTAGCAACTGCCTCCTCCTCTTCTGCTGCTTTTTGCCGCAAAAAGGCATACCCCTCCACCTCATCGATCACTGGCTCCAATCCTATAACCAGGAAGTAGTCACCGATGCTGCCATAACTGTTTCCGACAAGTTCATCCCAGGCTTTTTCATTGTCTCTCTGGTAAAAAATACCTTTGAATAGAGCAATGATTGCCTCTCTGGAAGCGTGGTTCATTTTACACTCCTTCTGAAAATAATTTTGGGCATGATGACAATTTTTTTCTCGCCATCAAAGTCAGTGACACGAATATGTTCTCTCTCCTCTGTTTCGACACGAGCCTCACTGCTGTTTTTGGCGATAGAGAGATAACCTATCAGTTCCGAAACTCCTTTATTCACGCCAAAGTGCTTCACTATATCTGAAAGTGCACATTGTTGTTTCTGCTGCAGCATTGCATTGATCTGCCGGCGCAGCTTCTCTTCATCTACATAACACTGATGATAGAAACTCTCCAGATCGATCTCGATCTTTTTTTCTACAATCTCCTGACGAAAGAGTGTCTCTTCCTTGATACGATAAAGGGTTTTGCCGGAGATAGAATCGATCGCTATACGCTGACCGGCAATAGGGATAAAGTGGCGAGATTTTGGCTGCTTCTCTTTGAGGTCTATTGCCTGCTTTTCGATCTCTTTGCAGAGCTGTAGAATCCGACGATTTTCTATCCATACCCTGTCATCGATAAAGCGTCGCAACTGTTCGATCAATCGTGATGTGACCAGGGCGATCTTCTCTCCGCTTTGAAGCAGGTCGTATTTGAGGTTTTTCAGCCGACGATCACGATCAAAAACAGAAACAGAAGGAATGGCATAGAGATTTTCCAGCATCAGCGAAAGTTTTTCACTGCGCTGTACATCAGTGAGCAGCTGCCAGAAAGCAAAAAAGCTCTTGCCCTGATCACTCTCCCGTATGCCATCCTCAAGCTCAAAGATGGAACCAAGCACCTCTCCTTTGGCATCATCACGCATTGCGATCTGCTCCATTGCTGTCGTGTTGAGCTCTCGAAAGTTGTATTCAATCTGAGCAAAATCATACTTGAGCCGGCGCGCGATCTCCTCGATCTGCATATAGTGCTCTCTGATCCGGCTGTCATCAAAGCGCATCGAGCGTTTCGACCGTATCGCTTCGATCTCTTCATCGATCTTCTGCTTCTCTGCCTCTAGTTTGGCGATACGCTCTTCATCATCCATCTCCGTCTCAAACTCCAGCTCTTCGAGCAACTCAAAGATAAGATTGAAACGCGAACGGCTGCCGACAAATTCACGCTTCTCCAGGCTCTCGATCCACTCCAATGCCTTCTGTGTCTGCGGTGTCAACTCATAGAGAGACTCATCAGCATCGGCATAGTATTTTCTCAGATAACCTCCGGCAGCAAAATCATCCAGATATGCCTGTGCAGACTTGGGGAAAAGATTTTCATAACTTTGGTTGAGTGTATACAGGTAATCATCGAGAGATTGCAGCATCCGACTCTGCAGCAGCGTCGTCTCTCCTGCTTTGATGAATATAGCTTGGAAAAAAGAGATACTCATCGCAAAGTTGTCACTGTTGAGCAGCTTCAGCGTCTGGTGAGTCGCTTTGAGGTTTTTGAGGTATTCATAGGTCATTTTTGTCAATGCACCTTTCTTGATGGAGCCAACAGATTAGCCTGATGGAGGGCGCTTTCATCTTTTCAAAGAGTTCTATGCAAACCACCCCTGCACCACTGCAGAGAAATAGTAACTCAATAGTCCCACTACCAATCCCCATACAATCGAAGCAAAGATATTGAGGATCAGGAATTTTTTCAAATCATATTTACTGAGACCCATGATGATCGGCACCAGAGTCTTGACGCCATAGACATACTTTTGCAGGAAGACAACCATCCACCCAAATTTGCGCATCATCAGTACCGTTCTGGCGTGGATGCGGCCTTTGAATTTTTTGACATAAGGGAGTACTGACTGTTTATTGGTCTGCGCCATATAGAAGAGCACGGTGTCTCCGATATAGTTGAAGAGTGTTGCGATGGCGATGGAGGTGGTGATATCCATCTTTCCCATCGAAGAGAGCACGCCTGCGCCTGCCAACCCTGCCATTCCGCCGCCAAACGAGTAGAGTGCCAGGATGATATAACCATAAGTTGAGAGGGAGTTGAGTATATCTTCCACCAATTATACCTTTAAAAGAAAATACAAGATATTAGCCAAAATCTGCTAAAATCTGACCTATGATCAGCACATTAACCTCAATTCTTTTCGTCTATGTCTTCATCCTCCTGGGATATATGGGCAAAAGAATCTTCAAGGAGGCAATGAATGAAAAAACGCTAACGATCTTCTCTGTCTATTTTCTCCAGCCTTTCGTTACCGTATGGGGATTCTCCACAGCAAAACTCCATAGTGAACATGTTTTTGTTCCCCTCATCTATCTTTCTATTATTTTGATCCTGCTCCTGCCTACTTTTTGGTTTGCCCGCTCATTTTTCAAAGACAAAAAAGAGAGGGCTATCTTTTCCATCGCTGGCTTTGTAGGAAATACCGGAAATATCGGTATCCCTCTTGGCTTGGCACTTTTCGGTGAAGAGAGCGTCATCTACACCACCCTCATCAATATCGCCAATGTCTTTGTCGTCTATGTCATCGGGGTTTATATCTATTCGCGTGGTTCATTCAGTATCCGACAATCTCTGTTTAATATTATCAAGATTCCCATCATTCCCGCATCAATGATCGCCATCCTTATCAATATATATGATATTTCCCTCAGTGATCAGATTCGCGAGTTTTTCAAGATGGGTGCTTATGGCGGTATCGTTCTGCAGCTTTTTCTTCTGGGCACCTTCCTCTACGGCTTGAAGCTCCATGAGATCAGCAAAAAACTGCTTCTTGGCACACTTAGTCAAAAGTTTATCTTTATCCCACTGGCAACCATACTCATACTGAGTTTGACAAATATCCCATACTTTGTCCAAGCCGTCATCCTGATGGAGATGATGACACCGCTCGCTGTGGCGAATATCAACCTCGCTTCACTCTATGACTGCCGCCCCAGAGATGTCACGACACTGATTTTGCTCAGTACCCTGCTCTTCATTCCTATACTTTTT
>JAYEOH010000128.1:8034-11610 GCA_034722775.1 Campylobacterota bacterium
CCTGATGGAGATGATGACACCGCTCGCTGTGGCGAATATCAACCTCGCTTCACTCTATGACTGCCGCCCCAGAGATGTCACGACACTGATTTTGCTCAGTACCCTGCTCTTCATTCCTATACTTTTTTTACTCAGTTACATCATAAATCACTACTATTTGTGATAAAATATTTTTCATATTTCAGACTCTCTTTCCTATGTACAGCATGGGAACGAGAGTGACATAAAGGAGGAGCTCTCAATGTCCCAAAAAACCCTTATCATCGGTGCCGGCGGTGTCGGCAATGTCGTCGCATTCAAATGTGCTATGAATGCCGAATCGTTTGGTGATATCACTCTGGCAAGCCGAACCGTGAGCAAGTGCGATATGATCGCAGACAATATCCTGAAACGCACCGGGGTCAAGATCACGACGGCTCAAGTCGATGCAGACTCGATCCCGGAACTCATCGACATCATTCAGAACAGCGGCGCAGATATCGTCATCAATGTGGCGCTGCCTTATCAGGATTTGACCATTATGGATGCTTGTGCTTCTTGTCGGGTTGATTATCTCGATACTGCCAACTACGAGCATCCCGATACGGCAAAATTTGAATACAAAGAGCAGTGGGCAAGAGATGAGAAGTTTAAGAAAGCAGGCATCATGGGCCTTCTCGGAAGCGGATTTGACCCTGGTGTCACCAATGTCTTTTGTGCTTATGCTCAAAAGCACTATTTTGACGAGATCCACACCATCGATATCCTCGACTGCAATGCAGGAGATCATGGCTACCCCTTCGCTACCAACTTCAATCCTGAAATTAACCTGCGAGAAGTGAGTGCCAAAGGGAGATTTTGGCAACGAAATGAGGTGGGTAAAGGTGAGTGGATCGAGACAGAACCTATGGAGATCAAACAAGTCTGGGACTACCCGGAGATCGGACCAAAAGATAGCTACCTCCTCTATCATGAGGAGATGGAGAGTCTCGTCAAACATATCAAAGGATTACAGCGTATCCGTTTCTTTATGACTTTTGGAGAGAGCTACCTCACCCATATGAAGTGCTTGGAAAATGTCGGGATGCTTGGGATCGAAGCAGTTGAGCACAAAGGAGATAAGATCATCCCTATGGAATTTCTCGCCACTCTCCTCCCCGATCCTGCCAGTCTCGGACCACGCACCAAAGGCAAAACCAATATCGGTATCTTTGCCAAAGGAATCAAGGAGGGCAAAGAGAGAACGATCTATATTTATCAAGTCAGTGATCATGAAAAATGTTATGCTGAAGTCCTCTCTCAGGGTGTCAGTTACACCACCGGCGTCCCAGCCATGATCGGCGCGAAACTGATGCTTGAAGGCATATGGCAAAACAGAGGTGTCTTCAACATGGAAGAGTTCGACCCTGATCCTTTTATGGCAGAGCTCAATAGTCAGGGATTACCATGGAAAGTGATGGAACTCGGATCCGATGAAAGCAGGGAAGTCTAAGCTGGTATCAGTATAGTGTCAAAAAAAATAAAAGGAACTAAAAATGGATTTTAATAAAATGAGAGCAGTATGTCGGCCGATCAGGATCGTAGTTGGTCTCGCACTCATCGGATATGGTATCTACTCCGGAAACGCATGGTTTTACCTTGGAGTTCTCCCTCTTATCGCAGGTTTGGCGAACTTCTGTCCGGCATGTATTATTTCTAAAAAGTGTGATGTCTAGGATCACGGTCTAAAAGAAGGAGCATTTCCTTTTCATTTTCCCTCCTCTTTGGGAAACTTCTAAATATTTTTTCAAAAACTCCACACCTTATTAAAATTATGCTAAAATTATGCACAATTATTACTATTTTTAAATTAAAGGTCATTTTATGCTTCTCTCTAAAAAATACTTTTTTCTACTCCTCCCCCTCCTTCTGCTCTTTAGTTCTGCAGATGCCGCCAGTCACAAATGGGTAGCTATCTTTGCCAAAGGAACAGGCTATACCGACCAGGCTTATGACAGCAGGGGCGACTGGAGGGATTTGATGCAAGTGGTCAGAGAGCGAAAAGCTCAGGGTTACGAGATCAGCTCACTTGAAAATGGAGGAGGACTCTGGTTTGCCGTCTTTACCATAGGGACATCTTTCACGCAAAGCCACCTCATGGCTGCCAGAAACTGGGATGACTTGACAGTACTTTTCAAAGAGGAGCAGCAAAAAGGCTACAAAATGATCGATCTTGAGCGAGGTGACGGGCGCTGGGTGGCGATTTTTGCCAGAGAGGATCGCTATACGGATCAGACACTCTCCGTAGTTAGAAACTGGGAAGATATCGACTATATGATTCGGGCAAAATGGCGTGAAGGCTATGATGTAACTGACATAGAGCATGGCAGATCTACATGGATCGCCCTCTTTACCAAAGGCACCGGCTATACTAACCAGAGACTCAACATGTCCAGAAAATTTGGGAAATTTATGGAGATCATGCAAAAGCGATGGCAAGATGATGATCGCATTATTTCACTGGAATATGGATACAAAAGATGGATAGGGATCTTTGCGAAAGGCTCACCCTATATAGATCAAGGCTATGTCAGCACCAGAGACTGGTCTGACTTCAACGATGAGATCAAACGACGATGGAAAAATGGGTATCACATTATCGAGGTTGCAGAGGGGTGGTAGCCATTACCGCATCTACTAAGGATTTTTACTCTTTAGGACGCTCTAACTTGTTTGAGCCAATACTACAATCCTCAGAACTCCTACCTTTTGCCTCAAACAAGTTTGAGGTTCCTGAAAAAACCTTCGCCTCAAATAAGTTTGAGGTTCCTGAAAAACCTTAGTCGTATTGACTCCTCATTCCGATCACACTCATAAAACGACCGCTGCACCCCTGCTCTCTGCGATAAGAGAAGTAACGATCCACTTCGCAAGCCGTACAGATACCGCTCATTTCAATATGCTCTTCTCGGACTCCTGACGATATCATCTGCCTCTTGTTGATCTCGGGAAGATCCAGCATATACTTCCCTCTGTACTGCTCCATTGCATCACGATAGTCAAAAAAGTGTGAAGCCACATCCTCCCCTACTTCGTAGCAGCACTTTCCGATCGCAGGTGCAACACCGGCAAGTATATCAGAAGGATTTGTGCCAAACCTGTGCTTCATGGCATCTATTGTCTTGATAGCAATCTCTCCCTCTGTCCCGCGCCAACCTGCATGCACTGCTGCCACCACTCTCTTGATCGGATCATAAAGCAGTATAGGCACACAGTCGGCAGTCAGGATTGTCAGGATAACATTCACCCGATCTGTTACCAGGGCATCACAATCCTCTACGGCATCTTCCAGCCTCTCCCAACCCTGCATCTCTCTATTGTCGATGATACGAACATGGCTGCTGTGTGTTTGGCTTGCAGAGATAAAGACAGATGCTTCATCAACAGATAGCTGCCTTGCAAGATTCCGTCGATTTGCCACTATCTCTCCTGCATCCTCTCCCGTATGTAGTGCCAAACTAAAGAAGTGAGCCTCCCCTGTCTCTTTTTGACTCACTGCATGGGTCAAATAATTTTCTCTCAAAAGATGATCAAAACGATAAAAAGACCACACAATTC
>JAYEOH010000129.1:0-11425 GCA_034722775.1 Campylobacterota bacterium
TGAAAACCATCTCTCCGATCTCTTTGCCGATAGCCTGAGCCACTACATTGCATTTGATAATAAAGAGAAAAAAGATGGACCGCTCATCCTGCTGATAGAGACTCTCAAAATTTCCCATACCTTTTGCGACTACAATATCGGCACGATCGAAAATCTCTCTCGAGATTGCATTGGCCTCTTCGAGATCGTAGCCTGGGGTCTCTACACCTGTATCAACAATATGGGCACAATCTTTGAGTATCTGAGCCTCTACGAGAGTCACATCATTGATGATAGGTGCACCCCTGACAAAATAGTATACTTCAATACCATACTCTCTGCGGATCACTTCAATCAACAATTTGTCAAAGACATGCTCCCCTGTGTTGTCGCCGATCACAACCATCTCCCGGGCATGCTGCAACTCCCGGATAAATTCGGCAGTATCGTCGAGTGCAAAAGAGGTTGAAAATTGCTTCTCAATAGTCTCCTGTAAACCAAATTGGTTTTGTGCCCCAAAATCGATCACATTACCGATCACAGCCAACTTGAGTGCGTCAGGTATCGTCTGCACAAAAGAGGTATCTACTTTCAGTGCCTCTTCGGTGGCATGCTGTTTGGCGATAGAGACCGGGTCATCCTCTCCTGTAATAGTTGAAATCGCCTGATAGATATCTTTTGCAATCTGCGGAGGCGTATAGCTGAGGTCATGATCGATGAGGATCTGAGCAGAGCGATCGAGCACTTGTTTGCTTGTATCATCGTCTAGATCCAATAGTTTGGAGACTTTGAGTGTCTGGTTCAACAGACAGCCGACACAGTCAGGTTTGATATTCAAGGGGTCTCCTTCTCTCTATTTGTTTATTTTGGATTGTACCATATATTTTATTGACCGTATGCCACTATTTCACTTTTTTAAGAGTTTCGAAACAGTGATTGACTCATATCAATCTATTTCATTCTATTCTCTTAGTATAATATCACTTCAATACTTCAAAAGGATATCCCATCACATTCTCACTTATGCACATCATCCATCTCTTTTCAGTCTTTATCTATGGAGGTTTTCTCATTACAGATAACCTCTTTTTGTCCAAAATAAATCAGACACTCAGCCCGGAGGAATCGGTCAAAGCCAGAGAAGCGATCATGATCCATGTCCGCAAAGTTGTCCCCTACTCTCTCTTTGTAGCCGTGGGTAGCGGTATCTATATGTTTATACAGGTGTTTGGTCCGATTGGTGAAAACGGGTTTAGCAGCTTCCAGATCATGCTCTCCATTAAGGCATTTTTAGGGTTATGGCTGGGGATTCGCGGTTTTAATCAGAAAATATTCAAGATCAACCCATGGCTATTCAAGAGTCATCTCTTCCCCTTTACGCTGGTACTCATCATTATATTTCTTTCGCAGGTTATGTATTGGTAAAATCATCGGCTGGGAACCTCAAACTTGTTTGAGGCAAAGAGAGGAAAAATGTAAAATCTTTACGCTAACAAATAGGCAAACTTCTGTACCCAGTCACCCCAGGCTTCAGAGCCCTCTACATCGATGCCGCTGAGCTGCATATCCTTGACCAGCATAATAGAATACTCTCCTGGAAGTGTGAGGGAAAAGTTCAGAACATTGTCTATATGACTGTCATCACTTGACTCTCTAAGTCGGTTAACCAACCCGATGCTCAATGCCATCATCAGCTTGGGATCACTGCTCTCTTCGAGCTCTGTGATCGCACCCTCAGCGATAGACAAAAGATCAGGAAGCTGATGCATCACCCGCCTGAAGCTGATATAGTTGATCGCTCCTTCACGTCCGACAGCTCCGCTAATACTATCTAATATCAATTCATTTGGAATACCGCTTTTGATGATCGTATCAACATACTCCCAGGAGCGCGGTGTTGCAAAGCTCTTCTCATTGCTGGTCGGATCAAAAGTGAAGAGCATCTCTTTATCAAATGCCAGAAAAGCTATGATGGAAGGATCGATATTTTTGCTGTACGCCCACGCTTTCCAGTCCTCAAAATCAACCTCCATCTCGAAGTGCACAAAACGGTTTGCCAGTGGAGGTGGCATCTTGTAAATCACACCTCTGTCATTTTCCCTGTTTCCCGCTGCGATGATACTCCACCCATCAGGCAACTCATACTCTCCTACCCGTCTATCCAGGATGAGCTGGTAGGCAGAAGCCTGTACTGCCGGCGGAGCAGTGTTGATCTCATCGAGAAAGAGTATACCCTGACTTTTATTATCCTCCCGGGGAAGAAAACTCGGTTTTGCCCAAACTCCCTCCCTGTTTTTTTCATCAAAAAACGGGATTCCTTTGAGGTCTGTCGGATCGAGCAGAGAGAGTCTCAAGTCGATGAATTCCAGACTGTTCTTATGTGCGATATCTTTGACGATGGAAGATTTGCCTATACCCGGAGCGCCCCAGATAAATACAGGGAGTCTTTTGATGATAAGTTGGTTGATGATGGTTGTAATTTCACTGGCTTTCATACACTTCTCTTCTCTATTTTTTTACATCCTAGCATAGTTTTACTTATTATTGAAGATTCTCATTCAGTATTCCAATCACACTCTTTTTGTCATTCTTGAGACTTCAGACTCAATAATATTTTCTACTGCCTGTAGATTTCGCTCCAGTTTGCTCAACCCGTCTTTGTCTATCTGATGGCTTAATTCGGAAAGTGCTAAATGCTTGGTCACATCTTCAGGCAGATACGATTGCTTATTGTGGTCATAGGCTTCCAAACCATGCATCTCTGTCAATACACCAAAGGCTTTTGCAAGCTTGGGGGATTCGCATATCTTGTTCTCCAGATATCTATTTCGCAACTCCAGGAAATATCTGTAGTACTCCACAGCAAATTCTTCAAACTTATCATCAGAGCTTTTTTTGAGGGGTATCACATATTTGTTCTTTTTTGCAATAATCGAATGGAGGGGATAGTAGAGATTTTTCAACCTCTTTTTTGCTTCAAGACTTTGACGCTTACTCCAGAAAGTATATAGATTTACAGAGGCAAGCAGAAGTGCAGCAATAAGTACAATGAGTACTATTTGATCTATACCCATATCAATACTCCACCCCAAGTCCTGCACTCTCCGGTATGATCATTTTTGATTCGTCGAAAATGACACCACCTGCTACAGGATTGTTTCGGCATAGACTGACGGCATCGAGATCGAGCATGGTGATGACATTTGCTTTCGCCGAAGCAACATGTACCCCCGCACCCACAGAGATAGGACCCTCGAGCATACATCCCAGCATACACTTGACCCCATACTCATCAGCGATATTTGCGAGTTTGAGGGCATTGGAGATACCACCGCATTTTGCCAGTTTGATATTGATGAGATCGACAGCCTGCAGATCGAGCAATCTTTTTGCATCACCTAGAGTAAAGACCGATTCATCAGCAAGAATAGGAGTTTTGACCCGATCTTTGATATAGCGCAATCCCTCGATATTATCTGCCTTGACGGGCTGCTCAAGCAATTCTAGCTCAATCCCTCTTCTCTCCAATACCGTCAGTATCTCAACACTCTCTTTGGCTGTCCATCCCTGATTGGCATCGAGACGAAGGAGTATATTTTCTCCTGCTGCCTCAGAGATTGCCTGGATTCGTTCGATATCTTTCCGGACACCATCACCCACTTTGATCTTCAGGATAGCATACCCCCGCTCTATTGCCTCCAGAGAATCTGAAACCATTTTAACTGTCTCATTCAAACTGATGGTGATATCAGTTTGAAAGTTTCTCTCTTTGCCGCCGAGCATTCGATAGAGGGGGAGATTTTGGCTTTTGGCTTTGAGGTCATAGAGGGCGATCTCCAAAGCTGATTTAGCTGTGGTATTTTTGAGGATACGATGCTGCACGATATCGATAAGACTCTCGAAATCATCTATCTCCCTGCCGATCAAAAAAGGTGCGAGATAATCGATCACCGCCTGCATCGTACCCATAGTTTCACCAGTGATCACCGGCGTGGGCGCACCCTCACCATAGCCTTTTAGTTCACTATCAGTATGGATGATGACCACTAAATCTTTGAGGAACTCTACCCGACGCAGTGCCGTCTGAAAAGGAGTTTTCAGTGCTGCCGTGAGCTTCCTGGTCTCTATTTTGGTAATTCTCATCTTACCCTCCTATCATTGCCAGCACTTTACCCACTGCCAAACCGCCGAAGGTGCCCATAATATATCCCATCATCGCCATCAAGACACCTATGGGGATCAAAGCCTGTGAATAGGCTCCTGCGAGGATGGGTGCTGAGGCGACTCCGCCGATGTTGGCGAGTGATGCGACACCCAGACTGAAGAGATCAAGCTTGAATAGCCTGGCAAAGATGACCATCAAGGTGACATGAATAGCGATGATCACAAAACCGGCGACGATATAGAGCGGCGCCTGAGTCAATTCACCAAAATTGGCACGAGAAGCGATGAGTGCAACGATGATATAGAGAAAGATATTGCCCAGTACTCCCGATCCTGCCACTCTGCTCAACGGTGTCATGGCAAAGAGTGTTCCGACAATCGTAGCGAGGATGACAACCCATGTTCCCGTTGTGATAAAATCACTCACAGGCAGGACTGCTGCGATCGATTGGCTCAGGGCAGAGACCGCCACCCCTATACCCAGAAGCAAAAAGAGAGAGTGAAAAGTGATCGGCTCTTTGCTTTGGCTCGCGCTGAGCTTCTCCCCTACTTCATCGATCACGGAAGTATCTGCGCCGCTCCAAAGATTGAACTTCCCTGCCAGAGGCACCAGAGCCAACAGGATCATCACCCAGATAGCATAATCCACCGAATCGATGAGGAGTGCATATCCCATCTTGGCATCGGGAACATTCAGTGCACCCTGTATCGCTACCATATTGGCAGTTCCTCCCATCCAACTGCCGCTTAGTGCAGCAAATGCCTTCCAGGCATCTGTCTCGAAAAAGGTATGAAAAATAGTGAACATCCCAATAAACCCCAAACCGATACTCAAAGCGGAGAGGAAAAAAGTCAGAAGCATTTTTTTGCCCAATTTGACAATCTTGCGCAGGTCAGCCTGCAGCAGCATCAAGAAGATCATAGCCGGCAATAGGTTTGATTTGACACTTTTATAAGTAGCGGTGATCTCTGCTGTCTTCTGCCAAACACCAAGTGTAGAGAGGAGCATCACGACAAAATAGAGTATAACAATAGCAGGAAGATACGAAAAAAGTTTTAGCCGGTAGCGCTTTTCACTATAGACGATCAATGAGGCAAGCAGTATCAGCAGTGCCAAATAATTAAAACCGGTCTCAATCATCTCAAACCCCTTTGTGTGTAATATATCCATTATGATACTCAAATAGTACTTTGAGATTCAGCTATTCACCGTGTGTTAACCAAAAAGTCATATTATAAAATAAAAAAAGTGAAATTATGATAAAAAAACAATTGATACTTGCCCTCTTCCTCTCTGTACAAACCTTACTGCTGGCTGACTATACACTGGTAGAAGGAAAACGCGCTGCAAGCAAAATAGACCGTATGCCCAAGGGTAAAATAGCCGATATGAAAAATATCCCTCAGGATCCTGCTTTTTATGCCAAACAGCTAAATCCAATCTCCTACAGCAAGCAGCTGAAATGGGATAAAGAGTACAACCAAAAATACTTCAAACCGTGGAGTCTAAAAAAGATAGATAAGCCGCGAAATGAGATGGAGTGGCCGTTTCGATCAGTACAAAAAGGGAAGATCTACAATAGCAAAGGGCGCGTAATCCCATCCTCTGTCTACACACGATGGATCAAAAATGCCAACTTTGGAAAACTGGACAGTGCTCGTCAGTACGGCATCACCGTCAAACATAGCAATCTTCGTGCACTTCCTACCATCAACCCTTTTTATCGTGACCCTAAAAAAGCTGGAGAAGGGTTTCCTTTTGATTACAACCAGAACAGCTCCTACCATATCAATACACCGCTCTATATTTCCCACTACTCCCGTGACAGGAAGTGGGCTTATGTCCGTGGATCTGCGGCTTATGGGTGGGTGCAGAGTGCACATATCGCTATTGTCGACAGTACATTTGTTAAAAAATTCAAAAACAACCACTACTCTGTTGTCATAAAAGATGACTTGAAACTCTACCATAACAAAAAGTACCTTACTATCGTTAAATTGGGCTCCATCTTTCCTTTTGCAGAGAAGAGAGTCGATAAAATCAGTAAAAAAATATATTTTTTCGCGATACGGGGGAAAGGCGGCAAAGCTATATTGCAGGCAGCAAAAACTAAAAAGGAGGGGCTGATAGCTAAAAAACCTATCGCTATGTCTCCCAATAATGCTACGATGATTGCCAGGCAATTCTACAATGAACCCTATGGCTGGGGTGGATTGATGGAGACACGGGATTGCTCTTCGTTTACCAAAGACTACTTTGCGCCTTTTGGTATCTTTCTGCGTCGAAACTCCAGCAAACAGGCGAGAGATGGAAGCTATGCAAACATCAGAGGCATTCCGAAAAGCAAAAAGAAACAAACCATTATCTCAAAAGCCAAACCGTTTCAATCGATGCTCTATGTGCCGGGTCATATCGTCCTCTATCTGGGTCAATACAAAGGCGAGCCTGTCATTATGCATACCTATTGGGGCGCGAGACTCAAGAATGGCAGCAAGAAGATCCTGGCACGAACCGTCATCACCACCACTGAGCCGGGAAAAGAGCTGAGTAATATCAAAGAGAGCAGCAAACTTGCCAATACGCTCAAAGCAATTATTACACCCGGAACTTAATAGAAGATGTCAATGCAAACATTGGAGCAACTACGCTCAGGAGCACTCTCCGGAGTAAACAAACTTACCCTCTCCTGCGAACTTAAAACATTCCCGACTGAGATATTTGACCTTGCGGACTCGCTAGAAGTACTTGATCTTTCTCGAAATCAACTCAAACAGCTCCCTGATGATTTTGGAAGATTAAAAAAACTGCGTATTCTCTTTTTGTCCGAAAATGAATTCACAGAAATACCCCAAGTAATATCAGAATGTCCGGTGCTGACGATGATAGGCTTTAAATCCAATCAGATAGATCTTTGGTCTGAGGATGCTATTCCAGCCAAGGTCCGATGGCTTATACTTACGGATAATAGGATAAAAAAATTGCCTGATTCGATCGGAACATTGAAGCATCTTCAGAAGTTGATGCTTGCAGGCAACCAGATCAGCACTCTGCCTGATACTATGAGCCAGTGTACAAATCTGGAACTTTTACGCCTCTCGGCAAATCGCCTGGAGGAGGTACCCGGATGGCTCTTCACTCTGCCCAGACTCTCTTGGCTGGCTTATGCAGGAAACCCCTGCATGTCCACCCCTATACCGGACAGCGGTAAATTGGCAGAGATTGCTTGGGAAGAGGTTTCGCTGCACGAAGAGTTGGGAGAAGGAGCTTCCGGTATTATATTGAGAGGCAGTATCAAAGATGAAACTGCTGCCGCCATCAAGATATTCAAAGGGAAGGTTACGAGCGACGGTCATCCTGCTGATGAGATGTCTGCCAGTATTGCCGCGGGAAAACACTGCAATCTCAATACTCCTCACGGAAAAATAGCAGATCATCCTGACGAAAAACAAGCACTTGTCTTCCCTCTCATTCCATCAATCTACTGTAATCTCGGCAATCCTCCCAGCCTGGAAAGCTGCACAAGAGACACTTATGATGACGAGGCAGGTTTTTCACTGCCCCTCCTTCTGCGAATTGTTTCAGATGTAGCTTCAGCAGCCCTTCACCTTCATCAGCGGGATGTCAATCACGGCGATCTATACGCACACAATATTTTGATCGACAAAGAGGGGCATAGCCTGCTGGGAGATTTCGGAGCAGCCACCTGTTATGACCGTTCGCTCTACGGCAACTCTTTTGAACAGCTGGAAGTCAGGGCATTCGGCTGTCTTCTCGAAGATCTATTGGATCGCTGCATTGCGGAAAATCACACACAACAAGAGAAATTGAATCGTTTGGAGAATCTCAAGGAAGCGTGTATGCAAGAGACGATAGGAAAACGACCCTCCTTGAGTGAAATTACAATACTGTTGGCAAAGTTTTAACACAAATTAGAGGTGCCCTATAACATTTGCTTACTGATATCCTCTCTTCGTTTCATACGCATTTTATGCTTCGCAACCTCTCTCATATCTGCATCACTGTCGCTCTCGTCAACGATCTCAACACCTAATATCGTCTCAACACAATCCTCAAGGGTTACAATGCCTTCAGTCTGATCATAGCTGTCCAGTACTAAAAACATATGCTCTTTTTTCTTGATAAAGAGATCAAGTGCCATTGAAACAGGTACATTTTCATTGATTTTAAATATAACCTTCTGAATATTTTTCAAGGGCACGCTATCATCAGTCAGTGCCTCTTTGAAGATCTTCTTTGTCATCACCATACCGGTAATATTCTCAATATTTCCATCATATACGGGTACTCTTGAAAATTTAAAGATATCCTCTTCACTCTGCACGATATCCCTGATGCTTCTATTGCCGTCCAACGCAAACATTACAGTTCGCGGAGTAAGTATCTCTTCAACCTTTATTCTGTCCAGCAGCAAAATATTTTCTATAACATCAGACTCTTTCTCGTCAAGCAAACCTTCATCTTCACTCATCAGTGTACTCTCTATGAGTTCAGCTTTGGTGAGACTCATGTTCTCGTCATCTTTTTTGATACGGTTGGTCACAAAAAGTGTCATCAGTATGATGGGGTATGTGATCCAGATAAAAAACCTTATTACATACGCAGCAATAGGAGCCAGGGATTTCCAATGGGTCGCACCAATCGTCTTGGGAATGATCTCCGAAAAAAACAGAATAGCAAATGTAAGCACAATAGAGACATAAAATACAGCGCCCGTTCCGTAAATGCTCTCAGCCTGTGCCCCGACAGCTGCTGCACCCAATGTATTGGCAACTGTATTGAGGATCAGGATAGAAGCGATTGATTTATTGATGCCGATCTTTTGGGCCCTCAAAAGTCTCCCTGCTCGCGGGCGATCTTTTTCAAGCACCGATACATATGCCATATTGACCGAGAGTAAAACAGATTCCAAAACGGAACAGATGAATGATATCAGCACAGCCAATGTAAAATAGAGAATTAACAAATCCATTGTGTGTAAACTTATCCTTTAGTCTTAAAATAATGCCCTCTTGGGACAAAAACTGTAGTATATCAGAATAATAACAAATAAGTGAATTATTCTTCATAATTTTTGAGCAAATCAAGGGTATGCAGAATTAGTGCTGTATTTCAAACTATTTATGCTACTATTCACGGAAACTTATTAATGGAGAAACAAATGGATATTTCTAAAATTGGTCATGGTGAAAACCCGGACGCTGTCAAAGCAATTATTGAGGTACCGCTCAACTCAAGTATTAAATTTGAGTTCAACAAAGAGTCCGGAGGAATCGAAGTCGATAGAGTTCTATACTCTGCGGTACATTATCCGGCAAACTATGGATTTGTTGCCAATACCCTCTCTGATGACGGAGACCCGGCAGACATCCTCGTCCTTTGCGACTATGAGCTGCCGGCAGGATCTTATATCAAATGTCGTCTTGTAGGTGTCTTGATGACAGAAGATGAGAGTGGCGGTGACGAGAAACTTCTCGCAGTTCCTACGGAGAAAATCGACCCCACATACAAAGATATCAAAGATCTTGGTGATCTGCCGGAGCACACACTCAATCGTATCAAAAATTTCTTTGAAACTTACAAAATGCTTGAGCCGAACAAATGGGTCAAAGTTTCCGGCTTCAAAGACAAAGCGGCTGCTACAGCGATCCTCGATAACGCGATCAAAAACTACAAAGCTTAGCCTGCCCCCTTCTTCATGGACGCTCGAACAAGTTCGAGCCCAAAATACATCGGGGCACCTCATTTTCAGAAAGAAATCCTATAATATATCAAGTAAATAATTGACATTATAAGGGATACTCCTAATAAATGTTAAAATTTGCACCCTACCCAATCTAAAGTAACGAGTAAGATGAAAAAGAGTGCCTCAGGTATCGTACCGGTGAAATTTTTCCTGCTTTTATTCATCTTTGCCAACTATTTATATGCGCAGAATGTAAAAGTTTTGGGTGTATATACAGACAAAGAAAACTACGGTTTGGAAAAGATAGTAGAGAAAAAGTTTTTTGAACCTTACGGCAGGGAAAATGTAAATCTCGGGTATGTATTACATCCTGTCTTTGTTAGGTTTACACTCAGTAATGATAGCAATAGAACAATAAAGAGAGTATTGTCTCCAACAGATTCAAGATTTGAAGAGATGAAGTTATATGATGAAAATTTTTTATTGTATAGCAATAGTAGGTTTTCAAAAAACAGAACCAAAGCTATTTTGCCATATTTCACAGTAGAGATGCAGCCATACAGTATCAGTACATATTTATAAAATTTTCCGTAAATTTATTTTGCTATAATATACGAATAATTAGTGTAAGAAAAGCAACAAAATATGAAGAAGAAATCTATAATAAAGGATAGCATTTATGAAAGACGAATATGACTTCTCTAAAGGCGAAAGAGGAAAATTTTATAATAAAAATGCAAACTTTCACTTACCGATTTATTTAGATTCAGAATTGGAAAACTTTATCTCAAAAATTGCTGAAGAACAAAAAGTTACCATTTCACAAGTTGTGAACAATCTGCTATTTAAGGATAAGGAACTTATTGAACTTACGCAAAGCTAATATCAAATCAAAATGCACTTTGGCATCAAACTGTGCCAGGGCAACCGTTGCAAACTCATCAAAAAGCTTGTTGAGGCTAATGCCCTGATCTTTGGCATATTGCTTTAGGTGCCTATGATTGCTGTCGGGTATCTAAAGCGCATTACAACAGTTTCGGAAATTATGCTTCTGTTACCTTCAGGGCACTCTGTACCAGAAAAGTACTTCTATTGATATTATGACTCTTGGTATATTTGTCTATCTTTTCGAGCGCATAAAGCGGAATAGTAATGTTGATTCGCTTTGTTTTTGTCAAGTGTGATGGCTCCATGATGCTATCGCCTTTTTCCAAAGCTACATCAAGGTAGCACCCAAAAGCAGACTTGACATCGGCGATAGCCTCTTCTATACTCTTCCCATCACCTGCAATGAAGGGAAAGTCTGTATAGTATGCCAGCACACCTCCCCCTTCCTGGTCTGCAAGTATCCGAGTGGCTATGCCATATTCCAAATTCATATAGTAATCTCTATTTTTCATCGTACTCTCCTAATGATTTTAATGCCCGTATCACATAGTAGGCTTTTACAGGCTTTTTATAAGGTACAACTTCATCACTGCGACCATCTTTTCTAAAAACCCAATGGCTGCCGCCTGTATTGTACGCTTCGTATCCATGCTGAATAAGCAGTTTTTTCAGATCTTCAAAGCGAACAT
>JAYEOH010000130.1:0-11396 GCA_034722775.1 Campylobacterota bacterium
TATCCGTTTTCTATGCAGTTGGGCGACCCCAATATTATTGCTGTGCAGACAGGCATATCTATCGTGGCGGACTTTCGGCGCAAAGATATGGCTTTGGGCGGGCAGGGTGCGCCTTTTGCTCCTGCTTTTCATCAGTTTTTGTTTGGTGGGAGGAGTGAGAAGATAGCGGTGGTCAATATCGGGGGGATGGCAAACCTGACTATTATAGATGAGGAGTTAATAGGGTACGATACGGGTTGCGGCAATGTGCTTATGGATATGTGGATAGGTGAGCACAAAGGTTTGAGCTATGACAAAGATGGCATGTGGGCAAAAAGCGGGAAAGTGGATTATCCCCTGCTGGAGCGGATGCTGGATGATGGTTATTTCAGGCAAGGGTATCCCAAAAGTACAGGTAGAGAGAAATTCAATAGTGAATGGCTTGAAAAGATCTTGACTCAGCTATCAAGGGATGATCGAAGTTCGGCAGATATACAGAGGACACTTCTGGAGCTGACCGCTATCACTATCTCCAATGAGGTGTTGAAATTCCAAAGAGATATTTTATTTCTCTGCGGTGGCGGAGCAAAAAACAGTTTTCTTGTAGAGCGCATCAAAGAGAGGATGCCCAAGGTTGAAGTATTGATCACTGACAATGCAGATAGTTTGGAGGCGATGGCATTTGCCTGGCTGGCGCACAAGAGAATCCATAAAGAACCTGTCAATCTCAAATATGTGACAGGGGCAAGAGAGAATAGTATTTTGGGGGGGATTTATGAATAAGGTCAAATCATGGTTGGAGAGTGTCGGAGTGGAGGGAGAACTGGAAATTGCATCGACTGATGCGAGTGCACGTTCCTACTATCGGCTGAGAGAGAGCATTCATAGCAGCATTGTAATGGATGCATCGAAGCAGAAAGAGAGTGTCGAACCATTTATCGAGATGACGCACCGACTTAGGGAGGCCGGGGTGAGGGTACCAAAGATTTTTGTTGCCAATCCTCAGGAGGGATTTTTACTGCTTGAAGATATAGGTGATACTCATCTGTTGCAAAAACTGGAGGATAACACTTTTGAGGGTTTCTATGAGAAAGCGATGGATAGTATCATCAAAATCCAACAAGCTGACATAGAGGAACTACCGCTTTATAATACCGAATTTTTACGCAGTGAAATGGAGTTGATGCAGGAGTGGTATCTCGAAAAGTACCTCAATAAAGCAATTGATGATGGAGAGAAAAAGGTGATAGCCGATACGATAGAGAAGGTGATAGAAGTGGTGCTGTCTCAACCTCAGGGCTTTTTTGTGCATCGTGATTTTCATTCACGCAACCTGATGCTGACACCCCAGGATGAGATCGTGGTGATTGATTATCAGGATGCCAGAGTAGGCGCGGTCACTTATGATCTGGTTTCACTGCTTCGTGACTGCTATATCTCCTTTGACCCTGTGAAAATTGAGAAACTGGCACTGTTCTTTAGAGACAAAAAAGGTTTGGATACAGATGATGAAACTTTTATGAGATGGTTTGATTTTATGGGATTGCAACGGCATATCAAAGTTTTGGGTATCTTTGCGAGATTGCATCTGCGAGATGGCAAAGATGGCTACTTGGATGATATCCCCCAGACACTGAAATATGTGAAGGATGTGAGTGCCAAACACGAAGAGATGAAACCATTGATGAAATTATTTGAAAAATTAGGAGTCTAAGATGAGAGCGATGATACTGGCAGCAGGCCTGGGAACACGGATGCGCCCTTTGACAGATAAAACTCCCAAACCGCTTTTGGAGATAGGCGGTATTCCTCTTATCGTCTGGCATATTGAACGATTGGCACACGATGGATTTCATGATATCGTTATCAATATCGCTCATTTGGGCTATCAGATCCCTGAGGCGCTGGGAGATGGTTCTGAATGGGGTGTAAAACTCTCTTATTCAGACGAGCAGGAAGAGGGGGCATTGGAGAGTGCAGGAGGCATCATCAAGGCACTGCCTATTCTGGATGATGAAACCTTTTTGGTGGTCAATGGTGATATTTGGTGTGAGTATGATTTTGACCGGAGCAAGGTATTGGATCCGGATATCCTAGCCCATCTGATTCTTGTGCCCAATCCTGATCATAACCTTGAAGGTGATTTTTCACTGCAAGGTAGATCGGTACGTGATGGCGGAAGCAAAAAGTTTACTTTTTCGGGTATTGGCTACTACTCACCAAAGCTTTTTGAAGGTTTATCTTATGGCAAAAGAGCTTTGGCACCGTTACTGAGAGAGGCGATGAGAGAGGGAAGGGTAAGTGGTGAACTCTTTGAAGGGGAGTGGAGAGACATCGGTACGCCTGAGAGACTGGAAGCATTGAATATTCATCTCTTTTCAGAGGGTTGAGTCTATTTCTTTAAGTTTTTTAGTGTAATATTCATTGGTTTTCATACGAAAATACATTTTATATCAGGACACAACAATGAAAAAATTGATTCTCATCTCTGCTATCGCAGCAACAACACTTTTTGCCGAAGGCGTAGCGGATATCGCACAAAAAGCAGCCGTCGATCATGCAACAAAAGAGGCTACTAAGGTGGTCAATGATCAAGTTGCAAAAGTAACCGGAGCTACTGAAGATAAGAAAGATGAAGCCAAAACAGAAGAGAAGGCTGAATCAACGGATACAAAGAAAGAAGATGCAAATAGTACCGAAAAAGCTGAAGCACCCGCTTCTCTAAAAGATCAGGCTGTCGATGCTGCCGCAGGAGAAGCAAGCAAGCAGACAGGCGTTGAAAAAGGCATCACGAAAGAAGCGATCAAGTCAGTTATTAAATAGCAACCTGATTCTCTAAATATTTTGCTACCGCATCTTCATCGTTGCTGTGCGGCAAAATGATATCTACTCTTTTGAGTCCCCAAAAATATACAACCTTTATTTAGCTCTAACTACAGTTTCCTCCACTTCGTGCTACGGTAAAGTGTTTCATACATTTATAATATTTCCTATCTCTACCTTTTGCGATAATAACAATGAAATTTTCATAATTTTAGCTTTTGTTTTGAGGGCATAATCTACCTTTAGTTTGCGATTTCTATCGCATCTTTCGGGTTTAATATAAAGAAGATAAAATATAGAGCACCTATTATTAGAGGTGCCCTTATATGATGTTGTTGGTTTGATGTTTACTATCTTATACAATAACAGTCACTTGAAATCAATAAAAGGAGAGAAGGGTATGAGTAGACAGAGAAACATGGGAGGATATAGAAATCTGATAGCAGGAAGATATCTATCTAGTATTCTGATTGCGGCAACTTTAATCTTCTCACTTACTCAAACAGCAATTTGCAGTGATAAAAGAGTGGAGTTAATTCTAGATGCATCTGGCAGTATGACAGGTTTTTTGCCAAGTGGTGAACGAAAGATTGATGTAGCAAAGAGAGCTGTAGAGAAGCTTATGCAAGGGATGACACCTGAGACAAATCTTGCTTTTCGAGCATATGGTCATCAGTCCCACAGGAACAAAAAAGATTGCAAGGATACTGAATTGCTAGTGGACTTTGCCACTGCATCGGAGAATCGTGAGCAGATCATTGCGAAAACAAAAGCCCTAAAAGCTCAAGGATATACTCCTATCACTTATGTATTGGAGTTAGCAGCCAAAGATTTTACGGCAAAAAAAGATGAAGAACATATCATCGTACTGGTGAGCGACGGCAAAGAGACATGTGAAGGAGATCCATGTGCTACAGCCAAGGCACTTTTTGAGGCAGGCATCTCTAAGCTTACTGTCCATACTGTTGGGTTTGGAGTGGACGCGGCTACCAGGAGCCAGCTCGAATGTATTGCACGAGTATCTGGTGGACGCTATTTCCCAGCTGAAAGTACCAGTGAACTGGTTGATGCCTTAGCTACTGCTGTAGAGGTAGTTTCTGTGCCGAAAATAGAAACAGAAACAGTGATTGCATTAAAGAAAAAG
Source organism: Campylobacterota bacterium (assembly GCA_034722775.1). Taxonomy (GTDB): domain Bacteria; phylum Campylobacterota; class Campylobacteria; order Campylobacterales; family Sulfurovaceae; genus SZUA-451. The sequence goes on from JAYEOH010000130.1 coordinate 3,947, forward strand.
AAGCAACCAGGGTTTTTGAAAATAGTTTCTCCGGATATGATGGGTCATGATATTATTGATGCTGCAACTGGGAAAAAAGTAGGAAATATTAGTAATGTTAGCAGTGGATCAGGAGTTAAGCTGAAAGAGGGCATTTATAATGTGACAGTAGGGGCGGGACTATGGAAAAGTATCGAAGTCAAAGCCGGTGAAACTACAGCTATCAGCCCAGGAAGACTTACTGTAGATCCTGCAGGAATAATGGGGCTGAAGATTCATGATTCTGAGACAGGAAAAGAGCATGGCAGCGTGAGTAATATCAAAAACTCCATCGTACTTATGCCTGGATTGTATGATGTTGTCTTCGATGGTGAAGCGACTTGGTCTGTGGAGATAAAAGAGGGAGAAAATACTCTTTTGCAGCCAGGTGTAGTTAAAATAGTCAATGGCGGGAGCGGTTTTATGGATATTCGAAATTCGAAGAGCCAGAAAGTTGGCTATCTCAGCCGTTCACTTAACTATATTCCCCTCCCTCCAGGAGACTACACTATTGAAATGGATGGAGAAGAATATCCATTTTCCCTTAAAGCAGCAGAGACCAAAACTTTCAGACTTGAATAACGGGGTTAAGATTTGTTGTCAGGGGCAGGTTCAGACCCGGAGAGATAGAAGTTTCACGTCGTATACATTGACCAAAATGATTAGACAATGTGGATTTGGTATTAATTGGCATCCGCCAAATACTTCGCTACCGCATCCTCATCATTGGTGTGGGGCAAGATGATATCTGCCATCTCTTTGACTTCATCCAGGGCATTGTGAACGGCTATTGCTTTTCCGGCGCACTTGAACATTCCCAGATCGTTAATACTATCTCCAAAAACAGTAAAATCTGTCAAATCTCTGTTGAGATACCCGGCAACCGTTTGCAGTGCATGGGCTTTGTCGCCATCTGGGTGAAGGAGGGTGAGGAAGTAGCCGTCTGAGTATTTCTCGGGTGAAAGTTTGTACTCCAGCTCCTTTCCAAAAGTCTGCTTGAGGTGCTCCGTGAGCGGACTCAGTGTTTCAACATCTCCGAAATAGACCAGTTTGAGATTCATCTCCATCGCTTTGATCTCTTTGCACTCCTGCATCCGTGGATCATTTTTGTAGTTATCCAGTACACCGTTCTGGTGGGAATTGAGTGTTGTTGGAAAAAGAAAAGCTTCGTTTAGATCCATATCTTTTAGAGCAATCACAAAAGGATAGATGCCAAACTTCATCCCCTCTTCTATGATGGCATCCCCAAGGGCTTTGTTGATTAGCTTGAGATCGATAAGCTCTTTTTGAGAAGAGACAACCATACTTCCATCGAGTAGGATCATGGGTGCATCGAGGTGTAGTTTGTCCAGAAACTCATGGGTTTTTGTGAAGCTTCGTGCTGTAGCGACAGAGAGTATAGAGTTTTTGGCTTTTTCATTCCATACTTGGGTACTGAAGTCACTGACGCTTTGATCAGTTCGCAAAAAGGTGTGATCAAGGTCGGTGATATAGATCGGTTTACGCATCAAAACTACTACTTTCCAGAGGCTGTTTTTTGATCGATATAATTTTGTACAAAACTTTTGACTTTACTGTAGACAAAGGAGTCTTTATAATTTTCGACTTTTCCTCCGCTGGCATTGGGGTGTCCGCCGCCATTGCCGATCTCGGCTGCCATTTTGGAGACATCCAGCTTGTCATTGCTCCGCAGTGAAAAGTGGCCGCGAAAGTTGATATCCATATAGAAGTCATAGTCAGGATTGGCAAGGAGGAAAGCGTTGCCGATGAGAGAACTGCTGCCGACATTGTAGCCGAGCAGACCTTTGTATCCGCGATATTCTATGGTGAGTCGTGCTTTGTCAGCAGTGAGGAGTTTGGTGACATAGGAGGCGACTAGATTGTCCTTGGTGTCATTTTTGTCTGCGATGAAAAAGGCTTTTTTCGCAGGATGCAGTGCATCATCGAGTTGGATATTTCCTTCTGCTTCCGTGACGAGTGTTCGGGCTTTTTCGATGAGGCTGAGTTTGAGTGCCCGGTCTTCAGCAGGGAAGAGGATACGGTTGACTTCCCGCGCACCGGAGATCATCCCCAGGCAGACTTTACCAAATTCGAAATAGTCATCATCGCTAACCCAGATATCGATTGCGTTGATCGCTTTGACGATTTGCGCATAGGTATTGTCGTCATCAAATGCATAATGTTTTTGCAGCCAGTCATAAGTGATCAGTGTCGCACAGCGAGTGGTATCAAGCTTATACCAGGCAAACCGTTCGGCTGCCTGTGCTCCTGTGCCATGATGGTCAAGAAGCTGAAGTTTGGCACCTATACGTGTTGCTTCCTTTTCAATCCAGTTTCCCTCTTTGGTTGTGAGATTAAGGTCTGTGATGAGGATGAGCATCTCTTGCTTGTCACCATGGAGGAATGAGTCTTGCTCTATCTTTTTGACAATCTCTTCGAGGCGGGCTTTGACTTCGGGACCGTAGTTGGCATTATAGCATTCAATCGTACTGAAACATCGGGTTGTGAGATATTGGCAGCCATAGCCGTCCAGGTCAATATGGGAGAGATGATAAATGTTCTGCATTAGAGGATATCCTTGAGTGTCAATTCGAGTAGAAAATCATCGATCTTTTTTTGAAATCGGTGAAGAAAAGGAGAGATAGAGCATGTTCCGATTGCGCCACTGGGACAAGAGTCGATATATTGCATGCAGTCGAGAACAGCAGGGGCCTTGCCTTCTGCTGCCATAATGACACTGTAGAGCGTTATATCCTCCATATTTTTAGCGAGTAGAAATCCGCCATGGGCACCTTTTCTTGATTCGAGTATTCCTTCTCTTGCCAGATTTTGCATAATTTTTGCCAAAAAACTTTTGGGTATATTGAGTTCATTCGCGAGCAACTCCGCCCCAACAGGTTTGTCTGCCTTACGTATCTTGTCGAGCGAGAGCAGGGCATATTCACTTGCGCGTGTTAGTAGCATTTTAATCCTTCGTATAATTAGGAGTATATTACTCTCATTATGATTAAAGCAACGAATTATTTTTTCAAGAGAGCAATTAATGGGTATTTTTAGCTATTTAGCACATGTTTATCTATTAAGTGGTAAAATCTTTTTCCAATTCCAGCCAGTGCATTTCGAAAGTTGTGCATTGGTAAAGAAAATTTAATACCGATCAGGAGGTCACTATGGCTTTGGATAAGGCGAAAAAGCAAGAGATCATTGCAAAACACTCAAGAGGCGAGAACGATACCGGTTCTACAGAAGTGCAGGTAGCGCTCATTACAGAGAGGATTACATATTTGACAGATCATCTCAAGACAAACAAGAAGGACCACTCTTCAAGACTCGGTCTTTTGAAGCTTGTTGGACAAAGAAAAAGATTGATGCGTTACCTTAAAAAGGTTGATTTTGCACGCTACAATGCGATCAAAGAAGAACTTGGTATCAGAAGCTAATCTTCCAAATTGCCTTCGGGCAATTCAGCAAACTATAATTTCCACATATTATCATAAACTCCAAAAATGCAGTAGCACAGACTACAACTTTTTCTGAAAATAATTTCATATCTTTTGATATTAATCTTTTATGTGTTACACTCCTGTACAAATCTTTATATAGGAGTATGATGATGTTTTTGACAAAATTCAAGAAAAATGCCAGCCTGTTTCTGGGTGCCGGTATAATGAGTTTGGTATTGGTCGGCTGTGGTACGGACGGTGCTTCTGATGTCGGCACTGTAGTGCCGCCTGTAGCGAGCGAAATGGTTACGATCAATGAAGCGAATGCCGATAAGGTTCTTGCGTCGTCAGTAGGCGGGATAGGAAAACTTGCCGGCATGATCGATGATCTTGTGGAGGACTTGCCTGGAGTGGGCATGACTGATTCCAAAATTGCGCACTCTGCATCAGGGGCAAATATTGACGGGACTATGGCTGTAGCGACTGACGCTGTTGCGCTTACTTTGGTTTCGAGAGATTGTGCCGATGGAGGATCTATCAGTGTAGACGGTGTATCTACAAGCGGCGGTTCTGTTAAGTTTAACCATTGCCAGGAGAGGGGTATTATACTGGATGGGTCTGCTGAAGTTTCTGTGAGCGGCGGTACTTATGCTGCCAGATTTACTGATCTGACAGCTGTGTTCAGCACGGGAACTCTCTATCTCAGCGATGCAGGTTTTACTGATTATGATAATAGCTTTGATTTTGCAATCGAATCAGGTACGGCAACTATACAGGGAATACAAATAGAGATAAAAAACTTTAAACTCAATAAGAACTTTTCAAATATTGTAGTCAGCAGTTCAATCAAGACAGACTGTATGGGCGGCTGGGTTGATGTAGCCACTACAGTTCCTTTGGTGTTTGATGACAGCGATCTTCTTATCGGCGGTGCACTTGCTGTAGTAGGCAACAATTCAGATATGCAAGTATCTGTCAATGCAGATGGAACTATCAATGTTTATCTAAATGGCCTGCTTTACGCCAATTACAGCTCTGCTGCCGATCTTCCGCAATACAACGCCGTCTGTCCATAAGAGAGAATTCCTTTTCCATCGGTTCTGCCCGATGGAAATAATGTGCAGTTTTTTTACGCTCGAACTATACTTGAGAAATCTTTCCCTGATTTTTCTTCATAATGAGCACTTCTGAAAAGCAACCTATATTGTTTTATCTCCCCCTTCAGTGCCATTAAGCTAAGCTTTCCAGGACACTCGAACTTGTTCGAGTCAATGCCGTAACTAGAAGGTTTGAGCCCTTTCCTCGAACAAGTTCGAGGTTCCAAAAAGTCCTTAGCTTAATGGTATTGCCCTCAGCCATTATGACAAAAAGATTCCTCCTTGAAGACAAAAGAGATATACTTTAGTCAAGTAGACTAAAGTATATTTTATAAAATTATTCAATTATGACTTGACAAACTCAACTCAATGTTGTATAATACCCCCAAGCATTTGAAAATTGAGTAAAATAAATGCAATTGATAAAAATAAAAGGAGGTGTTTTGATGAGCGACAGTCAAGAAGAAGAACCTTTGCGCGATGAATCAGAAGAGCAAGCAGAGTCTGCGAGTCAAGATGAGAGAGTCGAAGAGTTAGAGGGCGATCTTCTTGTTAAGGCACAAGAGGAAGCTGCGGAGTGGAAGGATAAATATCTTCGTGCCCATGCTGATTTTGAAAATACTAAAAAGCGTTTTGCGAGAGACAAAACTACAGCAATCTCTTATGCAAACGAGAGTTTTGCGAAAGATATTCTGGCAGTACTTGATTCATTTGATCAGGCTATAGCTTCCATCGAGAGTGTAGATGCACCGGGTGGATCGGAAGTGCTTGAGAAAGTGAAAGAGGGTGTCAGCCTTACTCATGATCAGCTCAAAAAGGTCTTGGAAAAGAACCATATCAGGGAGATAAGCTGTGAAGGTGAATATGATCCAAACCTTCACCAGGCGATTATGCAAGTTGAGAGCGACGAGCATGAGGGCGGTCAAGTGGTGCAGGTAATGCAGAAGGGTTATACGATTAGAGACAGAGTGCTTCGACCTGCAATGGTAAGCACCAGCAAATAAAAATATAAGGAATAAAAATGGGAAAAATATTAGGAATTGATTTAGGTACAACAAACTCTGCAATGAGTGTATTTGAGCGTGGAGAGGCAGCTATCATTGCCAATAGCGAAGGTAAAAACACTACACCTTCTGTTGTGGCTTTCACAGACAAGGGTGAAATACTTGTCGGTGATACTGCAAAAAGACAGGCGGTAACTAACCCGGAGAAGACGATCTACTCTATCAAGAGAATTATGGGTCTGATGTGTGATGAAGAGAAGGCCAAAGAGGCAAAAGAGAGATTGCTTTATCATGTGATGGATAGAAACGGTGCCTGTGCGATTGAGGTAGATGGAAAAACATATACACCACAAGAGATATCTGCGAAGATTCTGATGAAACTCAAAGAAGATTCAGAGGGATACCTGGGTGAAGCCATTACAGATGCTGTTATTACAGTGCCTGCGTACTTCAATGATGCACAGAGGAAAGCAACCAAAGAAGCAGGAACGATCGCAGGTTTGAATGTCTTGAGAATCATCAATGAGCCAACAGCGGCAGCACTCTCTTATGGATTAGACAAGAAAGATGCTGAGCAGATCATCGTTTATGACTTGGGTGGCGGTACTTTCGATGTGACCGTTCTTGAGACAGGTGACGGTGTGGTTGAGGTTATGGCGACAGGCGGAGACGCATTCCTTGGCGGTGATGACTTCGACAATAGAGTCATAGACTATGTTGCCGGTGAATTCAAGAGCGAAACAGGTGTCGATGTCAAAGCAGATGTAATGGCGCTTCAGAGATTGAGAGATGCCGCTGAGACAGCGAAAAAAGAGCTTTCAAGTGCAACAGAGACTGAGATAAATCTACCATTTATTACTGCTGATGCAAGTGGACCAAAACACCTTGTGACGAAGATCACCAGAGCTAAATTTGAATCTTTGGTCTCTGATCTTATCGAGAGTACGATTACGACAATCGCATCAGTGCTCAAAGACGCAGGTGTCAGCAAAGCAGATATCAAAGAGATCGTAATGGTCGGCGGATCTACCAGAGTACCATTGGTACAGGAAGATGTCAAGAAGTTCTTCGGTAAAGAGTTGAACAAGTCTGTGAATCCTGATGAGGTTGTTGCTCTTGGTGCAGCGATTCAGGGTGGTGTACTTGCGGGTGATGTCAAGGATGTATTGCTTCTGGATGTTACGCCATTGAGTCTCGGGATCGAAACACTGGGCGGAGTAACGACTAAAGTCATAGAAAAGGGAACTACTATTCCGGCGAAAAAGTCACAAGTCTTCTCTACAGCAGATGACAATCAGCCGGCAGTAAGCATCCATGTACTTCAGGGTGAACGAGAATTCTCCAAAGATAACAAATCATTGGGAATGTTCGAACTCAGGGATATCCCTGCAGCACCAAGAGGTGTGCCGCAGATCGAAGTCACTTTCGATATTGATGCCAATGGTATCCTGACGGTTTCTGCAGAAGATAAAGGTACAGGAAAATCTCAAGAGATCAAAATCACCGGTTCGTCAGGACTCAGTGATGATGAGATCGAAAAGATGGTACAGGATGCTGAAGCGAACAAGGCAGAAGATGAAGAGAGAAAAGCATTGGTTGACTTGAGAAACCAGGCAGATGCTCTTGTGCATCAGACAAAAAAATCTCTGACTGACTTGGGTGACAATTTTGATGCAGGCGAAAAAGCAGGCATTGAAGCTTCTATAGAAGAGCTTGAAGCACTGCTCAAAGACGATTCTGCTACCAAAGAGCAGATCGAAGAGAAGGTCAAAACTTTGACAGAGAAGAGTCACAAGCTTGCTGAGGCAGTCTATGCCAAAGAGCAGGGACAGCAGGCGGGCGGTGCCCAAGGTGCCAAAAAAGCGGATGATGACGATGTCATCGATGC
>JAYEOH010000131.1:0-2248 GCA_034722775.1 Campylobacterota bacterium
ATGCAAAAAACGCACCAAACCGGCCACCCATCGCGTTTGCATCCGGCCAGTAAAAACGCTCGACATCCGGCCACCTATCGCGGTGATGATCCGGCCACTTTTGCTTAAGGAACGCGATTTTATATTCGCTTAAGTTTCCTTATCTGTTTAGGGGATATTTTCTGAATTTAACTACACTCTTTGTATTCAATATACAAAGGTGATAAATGAGGATCATACCCATGAGACAAACAAGAGAAGTATTGAGATTGTATCTGCTTGCAGATCTCTCTTCAAGAAAGATACAAGGTGCTACAGGTGTAGCCAGAACAACGATACAGGATTACATTAAACGGTGTAAAGCAAGTGATATCACTTCTGCTTCATTGGATATGCTGGATGATGATGCCTTAAGAGTTAAACTCTTTGGTGAACAGACAAGTGTGACTGTTAAATCGGGTAAGGTGATGCCTGATTACAATATTGTCCACCAAGAGCTCAAACAATCCAAAAAAGATAAAACCAAAGTCACACTGATGTTCCTTTGGGAAGCCTATAAAGAACAGCATGGCTCTGATGCCTACGAGTATACACAGTTCAGAGTCTACTACAGAAGATACAAACATAAACTCAATCCATCGATGCGACAGATACATATTGCAGGAGAAAAGCTCTTTGTAGATTACAGTGGTGTGACTATCCCCATCTATAACCAAAAGAGCGGAGAGACAGAAACGGCACAAGTCTTCGTAGCAGTATTGGGAGCCAGTGGATACACCTTTGTCCACGTTACCCCTTCACAAAAACAGGAAGACTTTGTGCTCTCCCATGTATTAGCTTATGAGTTCTTTGGTGGTACACCTGAGATAGTGGTACCGGATAATTTAAAATCAGCCATTATCTTCAATGACAAGAAACACGGACTCGTAGTCAATGAGAGTTATGCTGCACTGGCAAGACATTTCCATATGAGAGTAGAACCCGCACGACCGCGTAAACCAAAAGACAAGCCTTTGGCAGAACAGGGAGTACAAGGAATACAGCGATATATCCTTGCGCACTTCAGGCATCAGAAGATATTCTCAGTGAATGAAGCCAATGACAAGGTATCTGAAATACTGGACAAGTACAACAATAAAGTGATGAAACACATAGGTAAAAGCCGTACCCAGCTCCTTGAGGAGCTTGACAAACCTGAACTAAAACCATTGCCTGCCAACAGGTACATCTATGAACAGTTCAAGATTGCAAAAGTCAATATGGATTACCATATTACTTTGGAGAAATGCAACTACTCTGTACCCTTTAAATACCTTAGGGAACAGGTTGAAGTACGTTACTCCACACAACATGTAAGAATTTACATCAAAAATGAGATCATCGCCACACACCCAAGACTAAGAACCTTCGGAGAGACATCAACCCTGCATGAACATATGCCTAATGACCATCAGTATATTCATGAGAAGATGAATCCTGAAAGATTAAGATCCTGGGCAAAGTCTATTGGTGAGTACAGTTCTGTGTTTGTAGAGGACTCCTTTGAAGCTGTAGAGCATAAAGCCAATGCCTACCGTCAAATAGTAGCGGTGCTCTCTCTGGCAAAAAGATATGGCAAGACCGAGCTGGAACTGGCACTGATGTATGCTACCCAACACAGGATCTTAAAAGTAAAATCCATCATCTCTATTTTAGATAAAAAACTGTATCTGCAAAAGAGTGTCAATAATGAAAATTATAAAGTACCCACATTCTTCAATGATCACGCAAACCTTCGTGACCCCAAGACTTACAAGTAAAAAGGAAAAACACCATGACACATACACAACTGACAGAAAAGATCAATCTCTTGGGATACCAGGGATTTAAAGAAGCGTACCAAAGACAGAGTGAAGACATAACCTACAGCACCATGAGCTTTGAAGAGAGGGTCTATCAACTCCTTGATGCACAGGAGATATTCTTAAAGAACAAACGTATCACTATGAACCACAGACTCTCAAAGATCAAAGACAAACAGGCAGCACTGGATGCCATAGACTATAGAGCTGACAGAAGGATCGATAAAGCACAGATACAATCTCTTTCGCAATTGAACTTTATTGAATCCAAGCAGAACATTATTATCACCGGCAAGACAGGTACAGGTAAATCATACACAGCCCAAGCACTCGCTAATCGTGCAATATATGATGGCATTAAAGTTTACTATGTAAGAACACCTTCACTACTTGAAGAGATACGCATATCCAGAATAGACGGAACCTAT
>JAYEOH010000132.1:0-2239 GCA_034722775.1 Campylobacterota bacterium
GATTGTTCGGGTGTGTCTTCTCCTAAAAGCCCTGTTGAGTAGAGAGATCCAAAGAGTCTTTCTGGTTTAGTTCCGATGACCATCACTTCTTTTGCCAGTGTACGCAGATCTTTGATCAAGTACTTTGATAAACTTTCAGGAACAAAGAGTGTGATATTGGGATTATGTTCCAAAATAGCATCCAACCCGCCGATATGATCCCAATGTGCATGTGAAATAAAAAGATACTCGATCTCATTTAGATCAATATTTAGTGCTTTTATATTTTCGAGTAATGCAGGTCCATTGCTTCCGGTATCAAAAAGCAAGTGATATTTTTCAAGGTAAGCACTAAATCCCCAAAGAGATTTTAGCTCTGGGTAAGTGTAATTATAATTGTCAAAAACGATGGTCATTATTTATCCTAATAGTCTTTTAATGGTGATCTTTACTTTTCTCATTTATACCTCAAACTCTTTTTCAAAATCAGCAATTGTTTTTTCTTCTTTTAACTCAGGTTGATATACAGGCGTGTCGTTTTGATAAAATATACCCGTATCAAAACCGTCACTCAGATATATTTTTTCTGCTGCCTTTATGAAATCTTTGGTCGGTTCAATATTTAGTTTTCGCATTTTGATCTTCCACTCTTTCTCTTCGGGACGAAAAGTGACACAGGGAGATTTGATCTCTAAAAGAGAAAAACCTTGATGTTCAATGGCAGAAACTATTAATTTTTCCAAACTTTTTTGGTCTCCTGCAAAGCCTCTAGCCACAAAACTAGCCCCCGATGCCAAAGCGACTTGAAGAGGATTAAAAGTTCTAATATCTGTGCCATGAGGAGCCAGTTTACTTTTCCATTTAGGGTCGGTTGTAGGGGAGGGTTGCCCCTTGGTCATGCCATATACTTCATTGTCCATGACCAAATAGGTGACATTCATATTGCGACGACAAGCATGGATAAAATGATTCCCTCCAATAGAGTACCCATCTCCATCTCCTCCGGCAACAATCACGGTCATATCAGAGCGTATGGCTTTTAGACCTTGAGCCAGAGGTAAAGCGCGTCCATGGAGTCCATGAAAACCATAAACATCCAGATAGGCAGGTATTCTTGAAGAACATCCTATGCCTGAAATGAGAGCAATATCTTTATTGGGAATCTGTAAGGAAGCCAATGCTGTGACCAAAGCACGTAAAATAAAGTAATGCCCACAACCTGGACACCAGATAGGGTGTGTTTTAGAGAGATAATCCTTTGGACTCAATGTTGACTCTATTGTGTTTTTCATACCAGCACCTCCTTTATAAATGTCTGAACTTCATTGACTTTAAGAACCAGTGGTCCAGGCTTTGCCAATGAGAATGCTGTCGGCTTAATGGCTCCTCGTCCCAAACAATAGTGATAAAATTGTCCAGAATAAGATTGCTCGATCACAATCACTTGTCTGTTTTGACACAGTGCTTCAATCGCTTCCGATTGTAAGGGCATCAAAATTCTCACAGCAACAACATCAATAGCAAAGCCCTCAGCATTAAGCTCTAAAACAGCTTTTTTCACATTGGTATAGTTTGAGCCCCAAGTCAATACAACAGCGTTGGACACTTGCTTACTTTTAATGATTTTTGCCCACTCATCACCATAATCAAAAGTGAGTAACTTCTTTTCACGCTTTTCTAACTGCTGGGAATGGTCAGAAGCTGAAGAAGAAGGTGTTCCTGTTGGATTATGCTCTAACCCATCTGCTGTGTAGTAACCATCACTATTGCCAGGAATCGACATGGGACTGATATTTTCCTCATTGAGAGTATATCGTTCATATATTTCAGAATTGTCTTTCATCTCTAAAACTTTTCGTTTTAGAGTATATTCTTTTGAAGGTACAGCATCAATAATGGCACGAGACTGACCTAAATGTTGGTCAGACAAAACAATTACCAATGTTTGTAATGCCTCAGCCAATCCAACACCCCATTGGGTAATGTCTACATTATCAGCAATACTTAATGGCGCCAAAACAATATGTGGCGCTTCTCCATGCATTCCAAAAAGAGCCTGATTTAAGTCAGTCTGTTCCGATTTGGTAGGAATACCTGTCGAAGGTCCACCTCGCATGACATTTACCACCAAGGCAGGAATTTCACTTGCCACAGCCAAGCCCAAAGCTTCACTCATAAGCGATAAACCAGGTCCGGAAGTTGCCGTCATGGAAGGTTTTCCTCCAAAAGATCCTCCTATCACCATATTGATGGCAGCCAA
>JAYEOH010000133.1:0-2214 GCA_034722775.1 Campylobacterota bacterium
ATACCCGCACTCAGTGCGATCGCCCACCCCTTCACTCCACTCTCTTCACCTAGATGAGAAGCGATTTTTCCGGGGTTGACATAATAAGTGATGAGTGCCATCACAATGATAACAAGCGGGAAAATGAGCATCAATTCTCCGAACAGCATCGCCGCTTTTTTAACTGCAATAGTCACCTTGATTTCGTCATACAAAAAGAGCAGCAGATAGATCATGCCAACGACCGAAAGCAGTCTCAATCCTCTGAATTTCATCCGATCACCCCGATCGTCCAAACTGTTCCGATCGAAACAAGGATCGTCGAAATAAAGGCAAGAATATTACGATAAATGGTAAATCTCAAACCAAGTACCTCTGCCTCCAACGGCAACTGCACAATCCCCAATGTGACCCAGGCGAGGATAAATGCCGTAACCGCATAGATCGATATCCCCTGCTCCAACAGTTCTCCGCCAAGAATGTAACTGACAAGTGCCTGCCCCACAGCAATTCCACCTGCGACTGTACCGATGAGCGTATCTTTGACCGGATCACCTGTGAAGAGGGAGGCGAGCAGCTCCTTGCTGACCAAAGCCTGAAAAAGTCCCATCAGACCCACGATCGACAAAATCATCGGCATCATTGAAGCAAAACTCAGTACCGATCGCTTCAGCGCTTTTCGAAATGATATTTTTTCGCTGTTTTTCTTCATCTCTTTTGAATCACCAGCATATTTTTTCCATTATCCCCTCTGTAGTCACAGTCATAGAGATCAGCCAGGTATCGGAAGGTTTCCGGCGTGAAAAAGACGATATGGGTAGGGTCCAGACGATAATGCCAATTGAGAAATTGCTCAATAGAATTATAGTGAAATTGCGTCTGTATCGCGAGATACCCTCCTCTGTTGAGTCTGGACAGAAGGTGCTCGAAGAGCTCTTTGGGATGATGCAGGTGCTCAAATACTTCTACGGAAACGATCAAGTCATAAGTTTTATCTTGATACGAACTTTCCGGATGGTAGATGGGGTCGTAATAATCACAATCGATCCCCTCCTCTGCCATCATTTTAGCGAGCAGAGAAGTGACTCCGCATCCAAAATCCAAAGCATGCTGCGGTGTTCCGGTCAACGGCAAGATATAATCCATAAATCGTTTGAAATAGGCTTGGTATCCTTCACTCTTCTCTTCGTTTTGATGAAGGTCATAACGCTCTTTCTGCTTATCATACCCTTCGTAGTGATCAGGTGATTTGAAAATGAAGCGGCACACACCGCAATGATAGTATTGTATATGATGTTTCTTGTCGGTAAAGGGATGGCAAATTTGAGAGCATATCGGGCATTTCAACATCATATCCTTCTACAGATTTTCTCTTAAGTTTTCTTATGTTACTATCTATTTACTTGGAAAGCCTAGAGGATACAGTATGAAAAGACGGGATTTTATCACAACAACTGCGATCGGCGCAACAGCCCTTGCACTTTCAGGATGTCGCAGAGCTGAAGAGAAGCATTCTGTCAATATCAACAGAGGCAAAAAAGTCAAGCTCAAGCTGGCGACATCCTGGCCGGCTCATTTCCCTATTATGGGTACCGGTGTAGATGAGTTTGCCAAGCGTTGTGGTGAACTCAGTGGCGGCACCCTGGAGATCAAGGTTTTTCCCAAGAATATTCTGGTACCTGCCCTCCAGGTTTTTGATGCGACCTCTGCAGCGCAGATAGATGCTTTTCACTCCGGTGTCTACTACTGGAAAGGGAAAAATCCAGCTTTTTCTATATTCGGCGGTATGCCTCTGGGGCTGACGAGTGAAGAGATGATCACCTGGCTTAAGTTTGGCGGAGGCTATCCTCTCTGGCGTGAAATGTATGGGAGATTCAACCTCTATCCTCTCATCGGAGGGACAACCGGACCGCAGATGGGTGGATGGTTCAAAAAAGAGATTCATACACTCGCAGACCTGCAGGGACTCAAGATGCGTATTCCCGGCTTGGGCGGAGAAGTGATGAAGCGTCTGGGAGTCAATCCCGTGCTCCTGCCTGCCGGAGATATATTCACCTCACTCGAGCGCGGCACCATCGATGCGACAGAGTGGGTCGGACCCTATCTGGACAGAATGATGGGGTTTGACAAAGCAGCCTCCTACTACTATACCGGATGGCATGAGCCCGGCTCTATACTCGAAGTGACTTTCAACAAAGCACGCTGGGAAAAACTAAGCAGTGAACACCGGTCCAT